>CANQAE010000001.1 GCA_947589465.1 uncultured Clostridia bacterium
GGAGTTTCTTTGTCTACCTCATCGGTTAACCTCTTTTGAACCCCGCCACTATGGCGGGGTTTTCGTTGTACAAAAAAACCAAGCGTTTCCCTTTCGGTCGCTTGGTTTTTTGTTATAACCGTTTATTTTTTCAGTATCTTTCTTTGACCTCACGATCGACGGCGCGTTTAATCTCTTTCTCCTTAATAGAGGCGCGCTTGTCGAAAGTATGTTTGCCCTTCGCGAGCGCGATCTGGACCTTAACTTTGTTGTCGCTGAAATATATTTTAGTGGGAATAAGGGTATATCCTTTTTCCTTGACCTTGCCGGTCAGTTTGTTTATTTCGTATCTATGCAAGAGAAGTTTGCGCGGGCGCTTTTCGTCACGGTTAAAATAACTTCCTTTTTCGTAAGACGTAACAAAGCAGTTTTTGAGGAAGATCTCCCCCTTGTCAAGACTGCAATAACTGTCTTTGAGGTTGACTTTGCCGAGTTTGATCGACTTGACTTCGGAACCGACGAGAACTATCCCCGCCTCGAAAGTTTCCTCTATAAAATAGTCGAAAAAGGCTTTTTTGTTTTGTTGTATCAATTTTTCGCTCATTGTTATTTACCCACGCAGAATGCGGAAAAGATCTCCGCTATAATTTCGTCGCTGCCGATAACGTTTGTAACCTTGCCGAGGCTATCGTACGCTTCCGTAAGGTCGATCGAAAAACAGTCGGCTGTCTGTTTGTTGTTCAGCGCGCCAATTAATGTCCTCTTTGCGTTTGACAACGCTTCGTACTGCCTCAAATTATTGAGTTTAAGTCCGCTCGTATCGAAGTCGGTTCGCTCGTAAATGAGTTCTTTCAGTTCGGCGATCCCTTCACCCGTCAATGCGCTTACGGCGAAATTTTCGCCCCTTTTCTCATCACACTTGTTGGAAACCGCGATGATGTTTTCTTGTCCGTCGTACTCGTCGCCCGCTACGCCTACGCCTATTATCAGATCCGCGCCTTTAAGTTCGGCAAGCGCTCTCTCGATTCCCTCGCTTTCTGTTTCGTCGCCGCCGTCGCGTATGCCCGCCGTGTCGGTGAGAACGAATTTACGACCCTTATAGACATATTCGCTTTCTATGACGTCCCGCGTCGTCCCCGCGTTTTTGTTCACTATCGCGCGGTCATAACCGAGCAACGCATTGAATATGCTGCTCTTTCCTACGTTCGGCTTGCCCGAAATGACTACCTTTATGCCGTTCTTTATCTTCATTCCGTCAGCGTAACTGTCGGTGAGAACGGTTATTTCGTCTATTATTTCCTTTATCTTGTCCTTGGCGTCGTCCACCGTCTGTTCCTCGACGTTTTCTTCGGGATAATCTATCGCCACTTCAACGGCGGCAATAACCTTTTTCAGTTCGTTTTGAATGTCCCTTATCGTGCTCGCAAGTTTTCCGTCCACACTGTTGTACGCGTTGACCGCTTGCTCTACCGTTTCGGAATTGATTAGGTCCAATATCCCTTCCGCTTCCGTAAGGTCTATCTTCTTGTTTCGATATGCGCGGAGAGTGAACTCCCCCCTGTCCGCCGTAACAGCCCCCGAATTTATCAAAAACTTTATTATTTCGTTTACTATTACTTTCGAACCGTGACAGAAAATCTCGGCGCTTTTTTCACCCGTATAAGACTTCCCCTCATCATACAAGATAACTATGCATTTGTCAGTTACGGTGTCTGTTTTCGCGGTCGCAAAATATGCGGTTCGGCTTTGTTTTCCTACCCCGTTACATAATTTGCGCACATACTCGTGTGAATTTTCTCCGCTCATTCGTATCATCGCCACCGCTCCGCCCGTCGGTGTGGACGCGGCAACTATCGTCTTACTCATAACGGTTTCTTCCTCGGTTTATTATTTCCGCGCGGATATTCGAGAGGGGTTTCCTTTTCCTTTCTTATCACTATGAGCCTACGCATTATATTTTCATCGAGTTGCCTATCCAAAACACTTTCGAGCCGTCCGCCTAAAATTTCTATCGCATTTTCGGCTTCTTTGATTTCTTTTTCCGTTTCCTTTGTCTTGTAGGCTATCATTATTCCGCCCGTCTTTACGAATGGAATACAATATTCCGAAAGCACATTGAGCGGCGCGACCGCTCGCGACAGCACCACTTCAAACTGTCTTTTTCTCGATAATTCTTCCACTCTCGTATGTTCAACGTTGATTCCTTTCAGTCCGAGCGTTTTTATTACCTCCTCCATAAAATTTACCTTTTTTGCCACGCTGTCGATCAAGTTCATGTTTACGTCGTTTCTCATTATTTTAATGGGTATTCCCGGAAATCCCGCTCCGCTCCCCACATCCAAAACAGTCGCTTTTTCCTTTATTAGATCCAACGGTAAAATACTATCCTTGAAATGAAGCAAGTCTACCTGTTCCCTCTCGGTTATGGTGGTAAGATTGAATTTCCCGTTCCACTCGACGAGCAATTCATAATACTTGTCAAACATCTCTCTTTTATCCATAATAAAATTATATAATTGAAGTGTCGTTTTTGTCAAGCAACACATCCGAAAATTATACTTTTTCTTTTACTTTTTTGTCTTTATTTATATATATTATTTTAAGTAATGGGTAGAATAAGTTTAAGTAGTTTCTGTTTAATTGTAGAAAACATATTTTTTTTAATAAAAACGCATAAATCGGTAGAAAAAGCAAAGGAAAACGACAAAAAAATATAAAAAATAAAAGTAAGCGGTTGTGGAAAAGGCAATGTAAAACCCCGTTTTCGAAGGGAGAAAACGGGGTTTATAAACTTTTTAGATAAGAAAAAATAGAATTTATCCACCAAAATGTCCACAAAAGTGGAATAGTTAAATTACTTTTTCACTGCGATTTTTAATGGGTCAGTTTTTCCATTCCTTTGAGCATAAGGAGCGAAAGTTCGAATTTCGGGTCGTAAGTAAGTGAAAGTTCGAAACTTTTTTGAGCCTTTTCTATCTCCTTTTTTCCGAGAAAGGCAAGACCGAGATAGTACGCAATGTAATTCTTCTTTTTTCGTACCGGCGACGAAAGAGCGTCCTGAGCCGAAATGATTATGTCGTCGAATATCTTGTCCCGTTCGCTTTCGTCTTTTGTGCCTGCAAGCGACACCTTTGCCGTCATATTGAGCAAATATATTTCCTCGTCATCGGGATAGACGTCGAGCATTTTTTCGGTACCTTTTACTGTGTATTCGAATTCGCCGAGAACGAGGCGGCGCTGATATTTTTCGAGTTCGCGACTGACGCCTTTTTCGTTCTTTTGATTTTTCCATTCGGTGTACTCGATAAACCAATCTATAATTATGGGATCGACTCCGCCTATTACCATTTCCTTTGTATTGACGTATATAGTGTCGCTGTAATTGCTATCGAGAACGTTCTTGAAATTCTGTTCGGTAAGGACGATATCTTTGAGTTTTACAAAGATCTTTTCGTCGTAAGGCGCACCCATTTCGACAATGAGAGGAAAGAAGATATACCACATTGCTTTAAGTTCATCTGTTACGCTGTTTAGAGTTAAAAGCCTGTAAACGAGTTCGTAAAGAGGATATTTTACGGGAGCCGAAGCGTCAAGATCGGAGAGCAGTCCCGCGTCCACACACTTTTGCCATAAGTACCCGCCTGCGTCGAATTTTATCTTGTTTCCGTCGTAAACTCCCCCGCCGCGCACAAAACTTATCTTATCTTTTTCGAGCGAATCAAAGTATTCTTTTTGTTCGTTGTATTCGGGATGAAGCGAAGGCTCTATTAAATAGCAAACTTTGTTTTTTATGAGCAGTTCGTCGGGCTTTGTCATATCGTCGTTTTCGTACAAAAGACCGAAATTATAAGTCGAAAACATGAGATTTCTCTTTATTTCGGGCAACTCGTCGCTGCGATCGACTGCCGAATAACTGAGCGATATTAAATATCTAAAACCGTTTATACGTTGTTCCATAACAACCTCCCGAAAAATTATATCGCAAAACCCTTTTGTTTGCAACAGATACAGACGTATTTTCGGACAACAAGCGAAATTTTATACTTATCGCAGAGAAAAATGCAATTTTCGAAAAACAAAATATTTATTCATTTTCACAATTGCCGAAAATCACTTTACTTTTTTAGAGAAATGGTTTATACTATAATAAGAAGTCACACATAGGAGGAATTTATGGCACGAATTTTGATTGTAGACGATGAGGAAAATATCCGCAATGTTTTGCGCGAGTATGCCGAATTCGAAGGACATGTTGTTACCGAAGCCGTAGACGGTATGGATGCGGTAATGCACGTTCGCGAAAACGATTACGACATTATCCTTATGGACGTTATGATGCCCAAACTCGATGGTTTTTCCGCGGTTAAAGAAATCAAAAAGACCAAGGATATACCTGTTATTATGTTGTCCGCCCGCGTAGAAGAATACGACAAGTTGTTCGGCTTCGAAATAGGCGTAGACGACTATGTGACCAAGCCGTTCTCTCCCAAGGAGATTATGGCGCGTATATCGGTTATACTTCGCAGGGGCAAGCAACGCGGCAAATTCGTCGTTTCGGACGGGCTTGAAATCGACATGGCGGGAAGAAACGTTATCGTAGACGGAAAAAAGGTAGTAATGACCCCGAAGGAGTACGAACTGCTTTTTTACCTCGTAAATAACGCCGGCATAGCCATTTCCCGCGAGAAATTGCTCAACGACGTATGGGGATATGATTTTTACGGGGACGATCGCACGGTAGATACGCATATCAAAATGTTGAGAGCGTCGCTCGGACCTTATCGAAACAAGATAATTACGTTGCGAGGACTTGGCTACAAAATTGAAATCTAATAAACAAAAAAGGTTAGTGCCCCTCGCGGTAAAGACCTGGATGTATTTTGCCATAATGGCGGCAATAACTTTGCTGCTATTGTGGCTTTTTCAGTTTATTTATTTCGATCTCCTCTATTACGACAAACAAAGCGATCGCTTTAAGGAAATAAGCGACGACCTTTTCAGTCGCGATTACGGAGCGAATACTTCGCCCGAACAGTGGGCAAAACTCGAAGAAGCGGCGCATAACCAAAATTTGAGCATCTATATTTTTACTTTCAAACTCGAAGAATTGAACGTCGCCGAGGATGGCAAGACTTCCTTTCCTTCGAACACATTGGTGTCCGTCTATACTCCTTACAGCAGTAGCGTTACGCTCGGCATTTCGCAACTTACTTGGGAAGAAAAGCGCACGAACAAATATCTCGGCGAACTGTATGCGGGTAGCGGCGAATCCTTTACTTTCATAGAAAGCAACGAGGACGACAATTCCCCCACCGACTATATTCTTTGCGGCGGGCGACTTAAAGGCGATTACGGAAGCGACTCGTTGAGCAAGATCCAAAAATACTTCTGTCTTATCGGCACAATTTCCACAAGCAACTACACGATAACCATTATGCAGAATATGTTGCTTGTCGCCACCGCCGTTATTTTGGCTATTTCCATAGTAATGGCGCTGCTCTTTTCGAGAATGTTGTCCAACCCCATAAACAAACTTGCGGGAACGGCAAATCAACTTGCAAAGGGCGATTTTAACGTTAATTTCGAAAGCAAGTCGTGCGACGAGGTTCGCCAACTCGCCAATTCGCTTAACTTCGCCAAGGAAGAATTACGCAAGACAGAGCAAATGCGGCGCGACTTTATCGCCAACGTGAGCCACGACCTGCGCACCCCTCTTACCATGATTAAAGCCTATGCCGAAATGATCCGCGATCTGTCGGGCGGCAACGAGGAAAAACGCACCAAGCATTGCCAAATCATCATCGACGAATCGGATAGACTTTCGGGACTTGTGGGCGATATCCAAAAACTCAGCAAACTCCAATCGGGTACCGACGCCTTCGAATTCAAGACTTTCGATATGGGCGAACTTTGTCAAACGGTAATAAGCAGATTCGGGATAATGAGCGAAAAACAAGGCTTCGTCTTTGAATGTGAATGTGACCGACCCGCCTATTGCAAAGGCGATTATTCCAAACTCGAACAGGTGCTGTATAACCTTATCGGTAACGCCGTCAATTACACGGGCGAAGATAAGCGCGTCATTGTGCGCTGTAAGGTCGCCGATTCCGTCCGCGTCGAAATAAGCGACACGGGTAAAGGAATTGCCCCCGAAGAAATAGATTCGGTCTGGGAACGCTACTATCGCGCCAATCAAAAGAAACGCAACATAATAGGTTCGGGACTCGGCTTGAATATCGTCAAGATCATTCTGGAAGGGCATAAAGCCGCTTTCGGCGTAAACAGCGTCATAGATCAAGGTACGACTTTCTGGTTCGAACTCCCCAAAGCGGATAAAGAGTAGTACTGATAATGCTTTTAAAAAGCATAAAAGACCTTTTTAAGGCTGAGTGGTGAACCGACCTTTATTCTTGCTCCGCCTTTTTGTATAAAGCGATGAAAAAGGGTAATAAAACGGAAAGAAAACGAAATAATAAAATTCAACCCCTTATAATCTTGCCTTCCCTTTATTTATAAAGAGGCAAAAGACGGCAATCATGCACATCGGAGCGCATCGCTCCATATACTGTAACAAAAAGAACATTCGAAAAATAAAAAATTGCCGCAAAATACTTGATTTTTAATTTCGGGTGTGGTATACTCAATTAGCAAAAACGCCGAGGTATAGCGCAGTTTGGTAGCGCGCTTGGTTCGGGACCAAGAGGCCGTGAGTTCGAATCTCGCTACCTCGACCATAATATCTTTATTTGCGTCTACGTGACGCTTATCGGGGTGTAGCGCAGTTTGGTAGCGCGCATGAATGGGGTTCATGAGGCCGGAAGTTCGAATCTTCTCACTCCGACCAAAAAGAAGTATGAAAATGATACAAAATATCGCTCTCATACTTCTTTTTCTATTGCATGATTATGTGCGTTTCTTTGAAGTACATACTGCCGCCTTATTGCTTGTTTAGGGCGGTTTTTGAAGTCTTACCCTTGCGTTTTGCTTGATTATAGGTGGTTCTTTGTGATTCGTCGCCGCCGACTTTTGCGGGATTTAATGGAGTTTTTATTAGTCCCGCCTTCGCCGCCGTTTTGCATCTTCCCCGCTTGCTGTTTCTATATTTTCCTGTTTGCGAAACCGTAGCGGACAAATTATTTGTGAAGAAAATAGGCAAAATATAAAATCATAACTTATTACGTTTTGCCTCTTTCCACGTGCAACAAAAAGTTAATTCTATTTTTATAAGTTATGAAAACATAATTATAAGATAAAAAGAAACCTGCGCTATGGCAGGGTTCTTTTTATCTTGCTATATCGGTGTTGTCCTCGGTTCGGTTGCGCAGTTCCTTTATTGGGTGCGGCGCCGTTTCGAAACGGTAATCCTCGCCGAATTCGCCTATATAACTGTTTATTACGTTGTGGCTGGCAACATATGAGGGCATCTTGTTTACCTGATTATTGTACTTAAAGAACTCGTAATCTTCGGGCAATTCGCTTACCTTGGTATAGTCTTCAAGAATAGCCGTATTGCGTATCGTCTTTGCCAGCACGTCCCGAACATATTGCTTGTTGCGGTCGGCATATTGATTGAAGGCGAGCAGTTCGGGGAATGTTCCCTCGCCTATCACTTCTTCGTAATCCTTATTTTCGTACTGCGCAAGTAGCGTGCGTGCTTTTTGAAGGTGGCTGAGTTCTTGCGTAAGGCATTGTTCAAAGACTTTGCGAACGTTTTCGTCGGTTTCGTCGTTCATAAGGCTATAATAGAGATAGCACTCGGTATATTCGTGCATAAGCAGCCCTTCGAGCCAGGTGCAGTTGGTATCTATCAGCGAGCCGTATTGAGATACGTGCTGTTCTTCTATCATCGCGATTTCCGTAAAAAGTTTGCGTCCCAGGTCGCTCGTATAGAAACTGCCCAAATTCATATAATAATTCATCGTCTGCTGTTCCGCGGCGGTAATTATCATTGTATTTAGTTTTGTAGCGAGCGTAGCCTTGTGCGCGTCTATATGCCTGCGTATATCATCATACGGATAGCGGTGCTCTGCGATAGTGGGTCTGCCCGGCATTATTTCAGTATAGCCGCCTACGAGCATTTCGCCTTTTTCGCCCTGTTCCATTTCCAATAAGTCCGAAAATCTGTACAGGTGATCGAAATCTTCAAGTAGCGCAAAGTCGAGCGCCGAGCGCACATACTTATCTTTTTCAAGAAGCGCGAGATTTACCGTCAAATCTACCGCTAATTGCTCGTAACTTATGGTCACTTCGAGCAAATTTTCGTCTTTCGGTTTTAGCGACGTAAGTTTTTTTTGCTGCTGTTGCTCGCTTCGGCGCACTGCGGCGAGTTCTCGGCGCAAGTCGTTATTGTCGCAGTGGCGCGAAAATTGATGCCCGTACCAGACCGCTTCATATTCTGCGCCCGTAGCCAAAATTATGCGTACTTTCGAATAGGGGTCAATTGCGTACTTATCGTACGGCTTTTGATAGATCTTTTTCCAATCTTCGTAGCACTTATCGATCTTTGGCGCTTTTTCATTAAATGGATTAAAACTCATATTATACCTCCGTAAATCCAATATACTTTGATTTTTGGCTTTTTGAGCGGTAAATATACTGAATTTTGCCAAAAATAAGTATATGAATTTATAACTTAACTCAAAATGGATATTTTTCCGCCGACTGAAAATCTCCCTCAAAACCCGAAAGTTATTAAATTATAATGTTTATTTTTTTCAATCATATGACAGTTCTTACGGAAGAAAGGACAAAAATAGAGTTATCAACAATTTTATTAACAATTATACATACACTTATACACATATGGTGGAAAAATCGGTCAGTTTTTCCAAGGGGAAGATTTTGAAAGATTTTTTGATGTTTCATGTGAAACATTTTTGGCTAAAAATAGTACTTTTTTGGACAAAATACTATTAATTTTAGTCAAGAATATACTATTTATGGAAAATTGTTTCATGTGAAACATCAAAAAACAGCCTTGTTCCATATGAAACAAGGCTGTTTAACATTTATTAAGTAGTATTATACGGTTTGTTGAACGATTTGATATTTAATTGTTTTTTGTTTCGAGCGTATCTAAAAGATCTGCTATTCTGTCCAAATCGTCGCGATTGTAATAGTCTATGTATATGCGTCCTTTCTTATCGTTGCCCAGCACCGATACTTTTGTTGCAAATGCGCGTTGCATTCTTGCCACAAGGTCTTTCAGTTCGATACTTTGCTCCTGTTTTACCTTGGCTTTGGGGCTACGGTATGATTTTACAAGTTCCTCGAACTTTCGTACGCTCATTTTGCCGTCTGCACCTTTCAATGCGAGCGTAAGTTGAGCCTCAGGGTCGTCAAGCGAAATCAGCACCTTTGCGTGTCCTGCCGAAAGTCGCCCATTGGAGATGAGGTCGATTACGGTAGGGGGGAGGGTCAGCAAACCGATAGTGTTTGTTACCACCGTACGGCTTTTGCCTATTCTTTCAGCCACCTGCTCTTGCGTGTAATCGCACTCGTCCATAAGTTGCTTTATTGCGGTTGCCGTTTCAATCGGATTGAGATCTTCGCGCTGAATGTTCTCAATAAGAGAAATTTCGCGTATCTGTTCGCGCGTATAATTACGCACTATTGCAGGAATTGTTTTTAGTCCCGCGCGTCTTGCCGCTCGCCATCTGCGTTCGCCTGCAATGATCATATAGCGTTCGCCTTTTGCAACCAATATGATCGGGGTGATTACTCCGTGCATACGAATAGAGTTTACGAGTTCGGTCATTGCTACCTCGTCGAATACTTTTCGCGGCTGCTCCTCGTTGCGGTCGATCTTGTCCAATGCGATTTCGGTAGCCGAAGATTCCGCGCTTATTGCCTCGTCGTCGTCCAGATCGAAGTCGCCCAAAAGAGCGCCAAGTCCTTTGCCTAATCCTTTCATTGCCATATTGTCACCTCTTGTAAAAATTATATTACTATTATACTATTTTTTATTACGTACGTCAACAAAATTTATATAAAAATATTAGTTATGTAATCATAATTTAGAAAGGCGCAAAAAATGCGCCTTTTTTAAGGCGCACCGATAAAAAATGTTTCACGTGGAAATATTGCGCTTTCGGCGGCTAGTCATACTACCGAGTTAATGCCAAACGCGCTACCGAATTAATTAGCCGCGAAGCCGATTTCGTTTGAACGGACTACCGAATTATGCAACCGTCTACCGAGTTTTTGACTAACCGTGAAACTTGTTAATGCCGAGCGTGCCGAGATTATAATCGAAACGCAGAAGGCAAAGTCAGGCGTTGAGAACGATCACCATAACCGTTTGGAAAGCGGTGAATAACAGCCAACCCCAATAGGGCAAGAGCAATACCGAACTTAACGGCTTAAAGAAGAAGCCAATGGTGACGAGCGAAGTTACGACCGCCGCCATAAGAGCGTTAATAACGAAGGCGACGGTAAAATCGACGTTGAAGAACAGAAAAGGCCAGAGAAGATTGAGGGCGAACTGAACGCCCCAAAGGACGATCGCAGCCGTTTTCATGGACTGTTCGGCGGGCGAAAGCGGCACGCTCGTAATGATGAGGAACAAAGAAATTCCGATCAGGACGTAAAGGACCGTCCAAATTACCGAGTACGCCCAATCGGGCGGAGCGAAAGAGGGCATATTGATGCCCTTGTTGTCGTAGCCGCCGCTCAAAAAGCCGCTCAAAAAGCCGGCTGCCAAGGTTGACAGCACGCACACGAAAAACGTCAAAACGTTAGAATGTTTTTTTAATGTAACCGAATCTTGCATAGTGGTAGTATGCTTCGAACGAAAAAAGTTATGCGCCTGTTTTCTTCGGCGCGGACGTAAAAAATCGTAAAACCGCCCCAAATTTGCGTGCGGCGCGGGCGCAAAAAGCAAATAAACGTCTAAAAAGTTATGCGCCATATTTTTGTCGCGCTCGCCCAAAAGCGTGAAACCGTCTAAAAAGTTATGCGCCCCCTAAAAAATATGCAAAAACAGGTCGTTGACGATCAAAAAAGCGGATAGCGCCGTGAGGTAGACGGCGAAAAAGTCGTATGCGCCTGCCGAGAGCGACAGCATGAATTTCACCGCAAAAAGCCCGCTGAAAAACGCCGCCGCGAAGCCGCAAAGGGTTGGGAGAAATTCGAGCGAACCGACGCCTTCGGTAATGACGTCGATAAGCGCAGAACCAACAATTATGGGAATAGACAGCAAAAAACTGAACGAAACGGATTTTTCGCGATCGTTGCCGAGCATAAGCGAGGCGGAAACGGTGGAACCGCTTCGAGAAATGCCTGGAAGCGCCGCGACGCCTTGAACGCACCCGATTATAACGGCGTCAAGATAGCCTATCTCCCGCTTTTTCGGTTTTACCATGCCGCCGACAAGGAGCATGAGGGCTGTGATAAGGAAGCAAGTGGGCAGAAATCGTCCGTCTAACGAGTCGAGCATAAATCCTTTGAGCGCAAGCACGATGAGCGCGGAGCACAGAGTGGCGACGATAATGGGACCCCACTTCTTCGGGGTAGTTACGACTTCGGCGATCTGTTTTCGCATTACGGCGACCACGGCGAGCAGGGTGGCAAGGTGCATAATGAGCGTAAACCCCATATCGCTTTCCACGCCCATAATGCGTTGGCAAAGCAAAATATGTCCACTGCTCGAAATCGGTAAAAATTCGGTAAGACCTTGAATAATGCCGACAATAACGGCTTGAAAAACAGTCATAATAAAAATATATTGTTTGGACCCCTGCAATATGCCCGAATATCGTTTTGACAAAAGGCAAGAGCGTTTTGACAAAAGGCAAGAGCGGCGTTGTTTTACCACGAAAATTTTTCCTCTTTGACGCCATTCGAGCCGAAAACGCTCCCGTAAATTTTTGCCTGTCGCAACTTTTATATATATATTCGCTTGCTTTTGAAAGCGGTTTGGAGTATAATAATTACGTGTTTTTTCGATAAGAAAACGCATAAGGAGTTTTTATGGCAACAGTTGAGATCATAATGGGAAGCAAAAGCGATATCGAATCGACGATGCCCGCCGTAAATATCTGCAAAGAATTCGGCGTTGACGTTTCGGTTCGCGTTATGAGCGCGCACCGCACGCCCGTCGAAGTGACCGAATTTGCCCGAAACGCAAAACGTAGCGGCACAAAGGTGATAATAGCCGTCGCGGGCAAAGCCGCGCATCTTGCGGGATTTATTGCCGCGAACACCGTTTTGCCTGTTATCGGGTTGCCTGTCAAGAGTTCGTTTATGGACGGAATGGACAGTTTGCTCTCCACGGTAATGATGCCGAGCGGCGTTCCCGTAGCGACCGTTGCGGTCGGGGGCGGGCTTAATGCGGGGCTTCTCGCCGTGCAGATCCTCGCCGTTGCGGACGAGGGACTTGCCGAAAAACTTTCGGCTTACAAGCAGAAGATGCGCGACGACGTAATAGCCGCCGATAAAGAAATTAATATATAGAGGTGTACCGAAATGGAAAAAAAGGAATTGATCTACGAAGGAAAGGCGAAAAAAGTTTTCGCCACCGACGATCCCGAACTCGTGATCGTAAGTTATAAGGACGACGCGACGGCTTTCAACGGACTCAAAAAAGGCACGATAGCGGGCAAGGGCGTCGTTAACAACCGTATGTCGAATATGCTCATGCGACTTCTCGCGAAAAAAGGAGTTCCCACGCACTATGTGGAAGAACTTTCGGATAGGGACACGCTCGTTAAAAGAGTAAAGATAGTTCCGCTCGAAGTTATCGTCCGCAACGTTTCGGCGGGTTCGTTTGCAAAGCGTTACGGCGTGGAAGAAGGAATACCCTTTGACAGACCCACCATCGAGTTCTCGTACAAATGTGACGCTCTCGACGATCCGCTCATCAACTCGTACCATGCCCGCGCATTGAAACTCGCCACCGACGAGGAGATCGCGACTATCGAGAAGTACGCGTTCAGGGTCAACGACGTTCTCAAAGAGTTCTTCGCCGAACTCGGAGTACGCCTCATAGATTTCAAACTCGAATTCGGGCGATTGGCGGACGGCAAGATAGTGCTTGCAGACGAAATTTCGCCCGACACCTGCCGTTTCTGGGACGCAAAGACGAACGAAAAACTCGACAAGGACAGATTTAGGCGCGACCTGGGTGGCGTAGAGGACGCATATAAGGAAATTTTCGCCCGTGTGACGAAAGAATTGGACGAAACGGAAAAAACTTGTAAAACGTGCAAACAGGAGAACAAATAATACTCGAATGGAAGATCATATTTCCGGAATTCACGAAGAATGCGGTATCGTCGGCATAATGAGTCCGACGAAAAAGGCGCTTGCTTACGATATTTATTTCGGGCTTTTCGCCCTTCAACACAGAGGGCAGGAGAGCGCGGGAATAGCGGTAAGTTACGACAGCCGAAAAATAAATTACTACAAAAAAATGGGGCTCGTCAACGACGTTTTCGAGGAGGAAAACCTCAAAGCGTTCCCCGACGGAAACTGCGCCATAGGACACGTGCGCTATTCGACCACGGGGTCGAGCAACGTCGTCAACGCTCAGCCCGTCGTCTTTTACGGCAGGTTCGGGCGAATGGCGGTCGCGCATAACGGCAATATCATCAACTGCGACAGTTTGAAAAGCGCAATGATGAAGAAGGGGCACGTTTTTCAAAGTTCGATAGACAGCGAAGTCATAGCGTCGCTCATCAATTTGAACAGCGAAGAAAATCTGCGGGACGGCGTGCTTAAAACGTGCGCTCAACTCGAAGGCGCGTATTCGCTCGTCATTATGGCGGACGGCAAACTTATGGCTGTTCGCGACAGGCACGGACTCAAACCGCTCGTTATGGGAAGGCGCGGCGACGACATCGTTTTCGCGAGCGAAACTTGCGCGCTCGATTCGCTCAACGCCGAATTCGTGCGCGACATTAAGCCCGGCGAAATTGTCACCGTTGACGAGGATATGAACATTACAAGCACGTTTATGCAAAATATCGAAAGACATTCGTGCGTGTTCGAATACGTTTATCTCGCCCGTAGCGATTCCACTATCGACGGCAGATCGGTTTACGATATGCGTTACGATTGCGGCAGATACCTTGCCGAACTTTACAAAATAGAGGCGGACGTCGTTGCGGGCGTTCCCGACTCCGCGATAGTTGCGGCGCGGGCGTACAGCGAAACTACCGGACTTCCGCTCGTTGACGCGCTCAGCAAGAACAGATACGTCGGCAGAACGTTCATTCAGCCGTCGCAGTCGCTGCGCGAAAACGGCGTTCGCGTCAAACTCAACGCGATAAAAAACAACATTAACGGCAAAAGGCTCATTTTGATAGACGACTCTATCGTTCGCGGCACCACTTCGAAGAAGATAATCAAGTTGCTCAGGGACTGCGGAGCGAAAGAGGTCCATATGCTCATAGCCTCGCCCGTCGTCAAATATCCGTGCTTCTTCGGCGTGGATATGGATTCACGTGACAAACTCATAGGCGGATACAGGACCGAGGAGGAGATATGCGCCATAATAGGTGCGGACAGTTTGCATTATCTGCCCATCGAATATCTCATAAAAGCCTGCAAGGGCAAAAAATGCGATTATTGCGCCGCTTGCTTCGACGGCAAATATCCCGTCGATGTCGAAAAATACAATTGCGGCAAATTCGTTTTGGAAATATAAGGAGGCGTTTTTATGGCTATTGATTACAAGGCGGCAGGCGTTGACGTCGAACGCGGTTACGAAGCGGTAAGGCTCATGAAACAGTATGTCAAGCAAACTTACGACGGCAACGTGCTCGGCGACATAGGTTCGTTCGGCGGATTTTATGCTCTCGGCGAGGGCGACGACGCCGACGTGCTCGTAGCGGGCACCGACGGTGTAGGAACGAAATTGAAGTACGCTTTCGCAACAGGCAAACACGATACCGTGGGGATAGACTGCGTGGCAATGTGCGTCAACGACATAGTTTGTCAAGGTGCAAGACCGCTCATATTTCTCGATTACATAGCGCTCGGCAAACTCGTGCCGCAAAAGGTGGCGGAAATCGTTAAGGGCGTGGCGGAAGGCTGTAAGCAGGCGGGTTGCGCTCTTATTGGCGGCGAAACCGCCGAAATGCCCGGCTTTTACGAGGGCGACGATTACGATATCGCGGGATTTTCGGTCGGCATAGTCAAGAAGAACAAGATAATTAACGGCTCCGAAATAAAAGAGGGGGACAAACTCATAGGACTCAGGTCGTCGGGCGTACACAGCAACGGCTATTCACTCGTGCGTCAACTGTTCAAACCCGACAAAAGTTTGTTCGATCACGACAAAGAATTGGGTGCTTGCCCCGCCGACGTTTTGCTTGCGCCGACGCGCATTTACGTAAAGACCGCGCTTGCGCTCGCCGAAAAGTGCAAAGTTCTCGGCATGGCGCATATCACGGGCGGCGGATTTATCGAAAACATTCCGCGCATCTTGCCGAACGGACTTGCGGCGAAAATCGACACCCATTCTTACGAACTCCCGAAAATATTCAAAGCCATTAAGCGGCGCGCCGGCATAGACGACAAAAAAATGTACAACACATTCAATATGGGCATAGGGCTCGTAATTTGCGTACACCCCGAAGAAGAAGCAAAGGCGCTCGAATGTCTTACCGCTCTCGGCGAGGCTCCCGTCAAACTCGGTTCGATCGTGCGCGGCGACGGAGTTATTTTATCATGAATATAGCGGTATTTGCGTCGGGCGGCGGCACCGATTTTCAATCGCTCATAGACGGTGTCGAAAGCGGGCTCATAAAGGCGCAAATCAAACTTTTGATAGCGAGCAAGCCGAACATTTACGCTTTGCAGCGTGCGAAAGATCACGGCATACCGAGTTACGTTTTCAACAAGCGCGATTTTGGCAGCGCGGAGGAAATGTTCGACGAGATAAACGTACTTTTGAAAAAGAACGAAATAGACCTTGTCGTGCTTGCGGGGTATCTGACATTGCTTACGCCGAATATCGTCGAGGCGTTCAAAGGGCGGATAATCAACATACATCCCGCGCTGTTGCCGAAGTACGGCGGCGTGGGAATGTACGGAATAAGAGTTCACGAGGCGGTAATTGCGGCGGGCGAAAAAGAGTCGGGTTGCACCGTTCATTACGTGGATTGCGGCGCAGATACGGGGCGCATTATCGCTCAGGCGAAGGTCAAGGTCGAAAAAACCGACACGCCGCAAAGTTTACAACAGAAGGTGCTTGCCGAAGAACATAAACTTTTGCCGCAAACGGTGGCAAAAATAATAGAGGAGTTAAGAAAATGAAAAAAAGAGCGCTTGTAAGCGTGTCCGACAAAACGGGCATTGCGGATGTATGCAAAAGATTGACGGATATGGGTTATGAACTCATTTCCACGGGCGGAACGATGACCGCGATAGAACGCGCGGGACTACCTGTCAAGAACATAAGCGAGATCACTTCGTTTCCCGAATGTCTTGACGGACGCGTCAAGACTTTGCATCCCGCAGTTCACGCGGGTCTGCTCGCCATGAGGGACAACAAGGACCACATGGAACAACTTAAAAAACTGAATATCGAGCCCATAGACGTGGTTATCGTCAATCTTTATCCTTTCAAACAGACGATAATGGCCGGCAAAAGTTTTGCCGAAGCGGTCGAAAATATAGATATAGGCGGACCGACGATGCTGAGAAGCGCCGCGAAAAATTACAAGGACGTTATCGTCATAACAGACCCCGCGGACTATTCCAAGGTACTTGCCGAAATGGAAAAGGGGGAAGTAAGTATCGAAACGCGCCTGTATCTTATGTACAAGGTCTATCAACATACCGCCGTGTATGACACCATGATAGCGAACTATTTGCGCGGCAAGTTGGGGATAGAATATCCCGACGAATACACCGTAGCGTACGAAAAGGCGGCTGAACTGAGATACGGCGAAAATCCTCATCAGTCGGCGGCTTTTTACCGCGACGTTATACCCGCGGGCAACTCGCTTGCCGAAGCCGAACAAGATGGCGGAAAACAATTGTCCTTCAACAATATTAACGACGCGAACGGCGCACTTGCGCTCCTCAAAGAATTCGACGTTCCCGCAGCGGTCGCGCTTAAACACACCAACCCGTGCGGAGTGGCGGTCGCCGACAATATTTTCGACGCATACAAAAAGGCGCACGACGCCGACCCCGTGTCGATTTTCGGCGGCATAGTGGCGCTCAACCGCGAAGTGGACGAACGCACGGCGGAAGAACTTACAAAGACGTTTTTGGAAATAGTTATAGCGCCGTCGTTCACGCAAGGTGCGCTTGACATATTGCACAAAAAGCAAAATCTGCGCGTACTTGTAAATCCGCGCATTGCTCAAAGGACGACGGGCAATTACGAATTCAAAAAAGTTTACGGCGGCTTGCTCGTTCAACAGGCGGACGAAGGCGTGTTCGGCGAACTTAATGTCGTAACCGCCAAAAAGCCGACAGAGCAACAACTCGGCGATATGGAATTTGCCATGAAAGTCGTCAAGCATTGCAAGTCCAACGCTATCGTCGTCGTAAAGGACGGCTGCACGCTCGGCATAGGCGTGGGACAAACCAATCGCATATGGGCGACAAATCAGGCTATCGAACACAGCCTCACTTCGGTCAAAGGCGCAGTTCTCGGCTCGGACGCATTTTTCCCGTTCGACGATTGCGTCGCCGCCGCCGCGCAAGCGGGGATCGCCGCGATCGTACAACCGGGCGGCAGTAAACGCGACGAAGACAGCATAAAGAAAGCAAACGAATGCGGCATAGCCATGGTGTTTTCGGGACAAAGACATTTTAAGCATTGACAGACAAAAGCGGCAAATATTGCCGTTTTTCGATATCCAATCAAATTAAAAAAGAGGTTTATTATGAACGTTCTTGTCATAGGCGGCGGCGGACGCGAACACGCCGTATGCCACACGCTGAAAAAGAGCAAAAAGACAGACAAACTCTGTTGTATTCCGGGCAATGCGGGTATAGCGAAGATCGCCGCGACAAAGCAGTTGTCCGTTTTCGATTTCGACGGCATTTACGAATACGTCAAAGAGCAAAACATAGATCTGGTGTTCGTTACGCCCGACGACCCGCTCGCAAAGGGAATGGTGGATTATTTCACCGAACGCGGGATCAAGGCTTTCGGTCCGACCGCGTCGGCAGCAAGGCTCGAAAGCAGTAAGGCGTTTGCCAAGCGGTTTATGAACAAGTACGGTATTCCCACCGCGCAAAGCATAATTTTCTCCTCGCCAGACGAGATACGCGATTACGTCGAAACGGCGAAATTCCCGCTTGTACTCAAAGCGGACGGGCTTGCGCTCGGCAAGGGCGTACTCATCTGCGAAACAAAAGATGACGCGTTGCGCGGCATAGACGAACTCATGGTAAGCAAAGCGTTCGGCGACGCGGGCAACACCGTGCTCGTCGAAGAATTTTTGCGCGGACGGGAAGTGACGGTAATGGCGTTCTGCGACGGCGAACACATAAAACTTATGCCGTCCTCGCAGGACCACAAGAGGGCTTTCGACGGCGACAAAGGACTTAATACGGGGGGGATGGGTGCGTTTGCGCCAAGTCCGTACTTTACCACGGATCTCGAAGCCGAATTTCTCGAAAAGATCGCCTTGCCCACCGTTCGCGGCTTAAAGAGCGAGGGCATTGTCTATAAAGGCGTCATTTACTTCGGGCTGATGATAACGGCTGACGGATTGAAAGTCATAGAATACAATTCGCGACTCGGCGATCCCGAAACGGAAGCGGTTCTGCCCCTCCTCGAAACAGACTTTGTTGACATAATAGAGGCTTGTCTTGACGGCAGACTCGATAAACTCGACATTAAGTGGCGGGATAAGACCGGCTTTTGCGTAGTCGTTGCGAGCGGCGGATATCCCGAACACGTCGTCAAGGGTTACGAAATAAGCATAGGCGACCTCGAAGGCGTAACTTTGTTCCACGCGGGTACGGCGGTCAAGGACGGCAAACTCGTGACTTCGGGCGGCAGAGTTTTCGAACTTACGGGAGTAGCAGACGATATCGAAAGTGCGCGCAAACTCGTTTACGGACAAATAGACAAGATAAAATTCAAAGACTGCCGCTATCGAAGCGACATAGGAAGGGTATAAAATTATGGTACGTACCGTTTATGTGGAAAAGAAAAAGGAATACGACGTTGCCGCACGCAAATTCGCGGCGGACGTTTCGGGAGTGCTCGGTATCGAACTTTCGCACCCCAGGTGCCTTTTGAGATATTGTGTGGACGGGCTTTCGCAAGAACAATTCGACGAAGCCGTATCAAATGTTTTCTCCGAACCGCCGCTCGACAACGTTTACGGCGATATAGACTTTTTTAAGGGCGACGTGATCGTCGTCGAATATCTCGACGGGCAGTACGATCAGCGAATGGACTCCGCCGTTCAGTGTATTCAATTTCTTATCGGCGGATTAAGACCGACCATAAAATGTTCCACGGTGTACGCCTTCGACAAGGTGAGCGGCGAACAATTCGAAAGGATAAAAAAGCACCTTATTAACCCCGTGGACAGCAAAGAGGGGTCGCTCGTTCCGCCCCGTTCGCTCGCGATGACGGTATTCGCGGAGAGCAAAATGCGTATCGAAAGCGACGGCTTTTGTGCTCTCGGCGACGACGCGCTCCAAAAATTCCATAAGTCTATGGGATTTGCAATGACGTTCGAAGATCTGCGTTTTGTGCGCGACTATTTCGTGAGAGAGGGCAGGGACCCGACGGTAACCGAACTCAAAGTCATAGATACGTATTGGAGCGATCATTGCAGACACACCACTTTCAATACCGAACTCAAAAACGTTCGGGTGATTTCGGATAACGCCGAACTAAAAGCCGCGCTCGAACATTATTACAAGATATTCGAACAAAATTACGGTAATAGAAAGGACAAGTACCCGTGCCTTATGAGCATAGCGACGCTTGCCGCAAAGCAACTCAAAAAGGATGGATATCTCGACAATCTCGACGAAAGCGACGAGATCAACGCTTGCTCGGTAGTCGTTTCGGTGGACGTTGACGGTAAGGACGAAGATTGGCTCATAATGTTCAAAAACGAAACCCATAACCACCCCACCGAAATAGAACCGTTCGGCGGAGCGGCTACCTGCCTCGGCGGGGCGATAAGAGATCCGCTCAGCGGCAGAACGTACGTTTATCAGGCTATGCGCGTTACGGGCGCGGATTTTCCGAACGCCCGCCCGACGCTTAAAGGCAAACTCCCGCAGCAGGTCATTTCCAAAAAGGCGCTTTCGGGCTTTTCGTCGTACGGCAATCAGATAGGGCTGGCTACCGGCATAGTCGCCGAAAAATTCGACGAGGGTTACAGAGCGAAAAGGCTGGAAACGGGTTACGTTATCGGCGGCAACAAGAAAGAAAACGTCGTTCGCAAAACGCCCGCGGTCGGCGATATAGTTATTATGGTCGGCGGCGACACGGGACGCGACGGATGCGGCGGAGCGACGGGCAGCAGCAAATCGCACACCGTCGATTCGGCGGCTACTTGCGGCGCCGAAGTGCAAAAAGGCAATCCGCCCGAAGAACGCAAATTGCAAAGACTTTTCAAAGATCCGCGCGTATCCAAACTCATAATACGTTGCAACGATTTCGGCGCGGGCGGCGTTTGCGTGGCGATAGGCGAACTCAGCGCGGGACTCGACATATATCTCGACAGAGTAAACAAAAAATACGAAGGACTTTCCGCCACCGAACTTGCGATCAGCGAATCGCAGGAAAGAATGGCGGTCGTCATCAGCGGCAAGGACGAAAAAGAATTTTTGAGCCTCGCCGAGCGCGAAAATCTTAAAGCGGTAAACGTTGCTTCGGTAACCGATACGGGCAGACTGCGAATGTATTACGGCGACGAAACGATAGTGGACATCTCGCGCGAATTTCTCGATACCAACGGCGTGAAACAAAGCGCCGACGCATATATTACCGACGATTGTGCTTCGAAATTCTTCGCCCAAGCACGTGATCTCGCCGAAAAGGAACTCGGCAAGGGAACAAAGACAGCCGTTTTCGACGCGCTGTCTTCTCCAAACGTATGTTCGCAGAAAGGAATGGGCGAGAATTTCGACAGCACGATAGGCGCGGCGACGGTATTGATGCCGTTCGGCGGCAAATATCAACTCACCCCTTCGATGATAATGGCAAGCAAACCTCCCGTGGACGGGTTTACGCACACCGTCACCTGTTCTTCTTTCGCGCTCTATCCGCAACTTAACAAAGTTTCGCCCTTCGTGGGCGCGGCTCATTCGGTCGTGGGAGCCGTTTCGAAGTTGGTGGCGTCGGGAGTAAAATACAGCACGATAAGGCTCACTTTGCAGGAGTTTTTCAAAAAACTCGGCGACGATCCGAAGCGTTGGGGCGAACCGCTTGCCGCGCTTTTGGGAGCGTTTGAGGCACAAATGGGGTTACGTCTTGCGGCAATAGGCGGCAAGGACAGCATGAGCGGCAGTTTCGAAAATCTCGACGTGCCGCCAACGCTCATAGCGTTTGCAATGGGCATAACCGATGACGAAGCGATAATAAGCAACGTATTCGATAAATGCGGCTACATTTACGAATTCGCCGTCGAGCGCACCGACGGCGGAATGCCGATTATGAGCAGTCTATTGAAAACGTACGAGTCGGTCGAAAAACTCGTTGCGTCCGGCGACATTCTTTCGTCTGCCGTCGTGGAAGAAGGCGGCAGAGTGTGCGCCGTAATTAAGTCTTTGCTCGGCGGCGACATGGGCGTCGAAATGGAACTCTGCGCCGACGACTTCGTGCCGTACTTCGGCAACATTTTGCTTTTGTCCAAACGCAAACTCGATTGCGGCAGGTACGTGGGCAAAGTGGGCGGAAGCGAATACGCGATAGGCGGCGAACGCTTTACCTATCGCGAACTCGAAAAGGCATTTACGTCCCCTCTCGAACGATTTTATCCTACGACCGCGCCTGCGAGCGGCAAAGCGATCGCGTCAAACGTCGGGGGCGGGGAGTTTTGTTCGTCTTACCATTTAGCCGAGCCGCGCGTATTTATTCCCGTTTTCCCAGGCACGAATTGCGAATACGACACGGCGCGCGCGTTCCAAAGGGCGGGCGCGAAAACCGACTTTTTCGTCATAAAGAACCAACGACCGAACGATATAGCAGAGTCTGTGAACGAACTCGTAAAGCGCATAAGCAATGCGCAAATGATAGCGTTTCCGGGCGGATTTTCGGCGGGCGACGAGCCTGACGGCAGCGGCAAATTCATCGCGACCGTATTCAAAAATCAATATGTCGCCGAAGCGGTCGAAAAACTCTTGTACGAGCGTGACGGACTCGTTCTCGGCATATGCAACGGCTTCCAAACTCTCATTAAACTCGGTCTGTTGCCGTACGGAAAAATAATGGGGCAAAACGAGGATTCACCCACGCTCACTTTCAATAATATCGCAAGGCATATCAGCACTATTTGCAGAATACGAGTGGGAAGCACCCGTTCTCCGTGGCTTACCAAAGTAAAGGTGGGCGACATTTTCAACGTGCCCGTAAGTCACGGCGAGGGCAAGTTTATCGCGAGCAAGGAGCATTTCGACAAGATGCTCGCAAACGGACAGATATTCTCGCAGTATGCCGACCTTGGCGGCAATGTGACTATGGAATCGCCTTATAATCCCAACGGTTCGTACTATGCCGTGGAAGGAATAATTTCGCCCGACGGCAGGATAATCGGCAAAATGGGACACGCCGAGCGCATAGGCAAAGGACTTTACAAAAACATTCAGGGCGAATTCGATATGAAAATATTCGAATCGGGAGTTTGTTACTACAAATAAACAACTTTCGACGAACAAATAAATTTAAGGAGAAAACAAAGATGACAAAAACAAAAGGTTTCGGCACGCTTGCCATTCATGCCGGCAATATGGAAAAAGAAACGTTCGGCGCGCTTGCAACGCCTATCTACCAGAGTTCGACGTTCTATTTCGACAGTTGCGAACAGGGTGGACGACGCTTTGCGGGCGAGGAAGGCGGCTACATTTACACCCGTCTTGGCAATCCCACGACTACCGTTCTCGAAAAGAAGGTCGCCGCACTCGAAGGCGCCGAGGACGCCGTCGCGCTTTCGTCGGGAATGGGCGCCGTTTCGTCGTGCTTGTGGTCGATAGCGGCGGCAGGTAAGCACATAGTTGCCGATGAAGCACTGTACGGATGCACGTTTGCGTATCTCAATCACGGTATGACGCGTTACGGAGTGGAGGTCACGTTTATCGACACGTCCGATCTCAATGCGGTCAAGGCGGCGTTGAAACCGAATACGTGCTGCGTTTATCTCGAAACCCCCGCAAATCCCAACCTCAAAATTTCGGATATCGCCGAGATAAGCAAGATAGCGCACAAATTCAACCCCGAAATAATGGTCGTTTGCGACAACACGTTCGCAACGCCGTATCTCCAACGCCCGCTCGAACTTGGTTGCGACGCGGTCATTCATTCGGCGACGAAGTACCTAAACGGACACGGCGACGTGATCGCGGGGTTTGTGTGCGGCAAAAAAGAATTTATTGACACCGTTCGTATGTTCGGGCTCAAAGATATGACGGGTGCGGTAATGGATCCGTTCGCGGCTTTCCTTATTTTGCGCGGATTAAAAACGCTCGAAATTCGTATGCAACGCCATTGCGAAAACGCAAAGCGCATAGCCGAATTCCTCGACAAGCACCCGAAAGTTCAAAAAGTTTATTATCCGGGGCTCACAAGTCACATCGGTCACGACGTTGCGACTAAACAAATGCACGGCGGCTTCGGCGGCATAATCGCATTTGAGGTCAAGGGCGGCATGAACGCGGGTATCAAACTTTGCAACAGCCTTAACCTCATTACGGTTGCGGTAAGCCTCGGCGACGCCGAAACGCTTATCGAGCATCCTGCTTCGATGACCCACTCGCCGTACACCCCCGAAGAACGCGCGGCTGCGGGAATTTCGGACGGACTCGTACGACTTTCGGCGGGACTCGAAAACGTCGAAGATATAATCGCCGATCTCGAACAGGGATTGAAGCAGATATAATTTAGGCGCGAAAGAACAATCTTTTGTAAATAAAAACCAAACAAAAAGAATCTTTTGCAAATAAAAAACAAACGAAAGGGCGGCTCGGTAATTTTCCGAACCGCCGTTTTGTATATATGGGGTATGAAAACTATAATAATTTCGGGGCGGGGAGAAGGATTTTTTCCGCACCCGTGACCGCTTTTTCTGCGGTTAGACAGTTTTCGGTCGCATAACGGGAACGAGCACGACTATTTTACGTCGAAAATCTGCGTGCATATCGACGACGCGAAGTCCTTTTCGTGGCTGACGAGCAAGATCGCACCCTTATATTCGTTGAGCGCCTTTTTCAAATTTTCTTTGGCGCGCACGTCCAGATGATTTGTCGGTTCGTCGAGTATGAGTAGATTAGACGGGACGTTCATGAGCGCGGCGAGTTTGAGTCGCACCTGTTCGCCGCCGCTGAGCGTGCCTATCTGTTTGGTCGCGAGTTCGTTTTTGAGTCCGACGCGGGCAAGTACGGCGCGAATTTCCTTTTGATTCAGCCGCGGGAATTTGCGGGCAAGGTATGACGACGGCAGTTCGTCGCGGTCGTCGAAGAAAAGGTCTTGTTCGAGGTAGGCGATCTTGCAAGCGGGGTGGACAGTAGCAGATCCGCCGAGCCGCGGAATGTGACCGAGCAAAGTTTTGATGACGGTGGTCTTGCCGATCCCGTTCGTGCCGCGAAGCCACAGCCGAGTTTCGCTACCCATGGCAAGGCTTATCGGCGGCAGAATGGGCGTTCCGTAACCCACTTCGAGGCTTTTTAGCACGAGCATATCCTTGGTATGCAGGTCTACGTACGGGAACGAAAATTCGGCGTCATATATTACGGTAGGTTTTCGAAGCACTTCCATACGGTCGAGCATTTTTTTGCGACTGTTTGCCATGCCCGCGGTAGCGGCGCGCGCCTTGTTGCGTTCGATATATTCGGTCATGCGTTCGATTTCGCGCTGTTGCCGCAAATACGCTTCCTCGTACTGCTTTGCGTTTTGTTCACGTTGAGAAACGAATTGCGAGTAATTGCCGCTGTACTTTTTGATTTCGCCGTTTTCGATATTTATTATGTTTTTGCACACCTTGTCCAAAAAATCGATGTCGTGCGAGATCACCAAAAACGCCGATTTCGTCGAATTCAAAAAGTCGGCGAGCCACTCGATGTGTTCGATATCGAGAAAGTTGGTCGGCTCGTCGAGGAGCATTATGTCGGGCTTTGTAAGAAGTAACTTGGTCAGCATAAGTTTTGCTCTGCCGCCGCCGCTCAGTTGTTCTATCGGCGTATCGTAGCCGAAACTTCCCACGCCCAAACCGCCCGCGACCTTTTTTATCGTCGAATCCATTTCGAAGAAGCCGCCTTGGGTGAGCGTATCGAGCATACGATTTGACTTTTCAATGAGCCTGTCGAGTTCGTCGGGCGGGGCGGATTCCATCTGCTTGTAGCAATCTTCCATGCGCTCGTTGAGCCGAATAAGTTCGTCGAAGGACGAGCGCAGGTATTGCATTACCGTAAGCGAGCGGTCTATATCGGCGTGCTGGTCGAGATAGCCGCGCGTAATGCCGCCCAGCCATTTGACCTCGCCCTCGTCTTGCAAAACTTCGCCCGAAAGGATCTTTATGAAAGTGGATTTGCCGGCGCCGTTAAGCCCCACGATCCCGCTGTGTTCGCCGCCCGATACGGTAAGATTTGCGTTTACAAACAGCGGCTTGCTGTCATATATGTGCGAAAGATTTTTTATTTCCAGTATGCTCATAAAAATATTTTAGCATAAATGCGCGACAAAAGCAACGGTATTGCGATTGACAGCGCCGCAAAATTATTGTACAATCTATTTCGGAGGCGGGCGCGAATAAGTTCGCGCTTCGAACGGATATGATCTGCAAAAACTGCCCGCGCGGGTGCGATACGAACAAAGGTCGCTTTTGCGGCGTAAGCGGCATTAAGGTCGCCAAAATAATGAAACACTTCTTCGAAGAACCGTGTATCAGCGGCACGAACGGGAGCGGCGCGATATTTTTTTCGGGCTGCAATCTGCGGTGCTGTTATTGCCAGAATATGCCCGTAAGCCACGGCGGAAAGGGGGAGGAGTTCTCGCCGCAAATGCTGTACGACGCGATCCTCGAACTCCAAAAGGACGGCGTACACAACATAAATTTAGTTACGGCGGCACCCGTTTTGCCGTCGGTTGCCGAGGTGCTGGGTGCCGTAAAAGCGCATTTGCACATTCCCGTGGTGTACAACAGCAGCGGGTACGAGGGGGATATTTCTTCGCTCGACGGACTTGTCGACGTCTATCTGCCCGACTTCAAATATTTCGACGGCGATCTCGCGAAACGCTATTCGGCGGCGTCCGACTATCCCGAAGTGGCGAAGAAAACAATAGCCGCAATGTGCGCGCAAACGGGCGAGGCGGAGTTTGAAGGCGGACTCATAAAACGCGGAACGATAGTAAGACACCTCGTTTTGCCGAGTCACCGCAAGGACAGTTTCGACGTAATCGAATATATCGCCCGAAATTATCCGCACGCCCTCGTTAGCATCATGAGCCAATACACCCCGCAGTTCAACAAGGGCGGACGCGAACTCGACCGCAGAGTCACGACGTTCGAATATAACAGCGTGGTAAATCGCGCCGCAGAACTAAGACTGAAAGGGTATATGCAGGACCGCGCGTCCGCTTCGTCCGTCTATACGCCCGAATTTTGAATTTTTCGGCGAAAAGCGAATGGAGATATTTCCGTTCGTTTTTGTATTGCAAATCTTTTTTATTTTTATGATGAAATGCTTGACAACGGTCAAATTTTATTGTATTTTATATATGGAAATTTCAATATGGAAAAAAGGTTGCGGATAAGATTTGGAACATGGAGAAGATTGTGGATAATATTTGGGACGAAGAAAAATTTTTGAAAACTTATAAGGGAACGGAAACGTTCGTAAACGTCGAGAGCGGTTATTATTCCCTCTTTTTGGAGTGCCTTAAAGACGAGGAACTCTTGTCGCATATCCGCTTTGCGAACGATACTTTGAATGTGCCGCCGCTCAAAACATTTATACTCTATGAACGTGACGTTCTTAAAAAGAATGTGTTTCGTGAAAGAATGTCGCCCACTGCAAAGCGGGGGTTGGGTGCATGTTTTGGATATCTCTACAAGTTTATCTACGGCGGATACGAGTCGGAGCCGAGTTGGTTCAACGACGCGCAGACGGGTATCAAAACGGCAAGTTATTTTAGAAAAATATCACGGGGCAAAGAAGTCGAATGAAAAACAGCCGCGTTTTGAGGGGGAGCGTTCGCAAGTTCTTTGAAGCGTCCTCGCCTGTAAGAGATCATATCGTAAACTATGTGCGAGATAACCTGAAAAACGGAACAAAGAGCGTCGCGCTGTGCTTCCGCGGAAATGCGGCAACGCTTTACTATCATTGTCATCAACTTCTGCGCATCCGTTCCTCGCGAGATGGAATTGTGGGAGAATTCGATTTTCGACACGCACGGTTTTCGGGAAATTATAAGTTGACGCTCGAATGCCTCAACAGGTTACGAGTCGATACTTCTCGATTTTGCGACGGATCGGGGCAGACGGCGAATAACATTCTTCGATTTTCTTTGAACGAATGTAACACAACTGATATTGAGGAAATTTTGAAGATATATCGTGAACTGATTGACGATTTTTTCAATCCCGAAAAGAAAGATTATGCCTTTGGCGCGCCTACCGACAGACACGAAAAGACTATGTATTTGGAAAAAGACCGTCAGCAACAACTGTGGGCGAACTATTTTTTGCATGACGACTTGACTTATTACGATATGGAATATTCTGAGCGTTTCGCCGCGCAAAAAGGCTTGCACGGCAGATTCGATCTCTTGGGACTACGCAGAGAAACGAGCGGTTATACATTGCTTTTGACCGAATTAAAGTCCTCACCGCAGGCAATTCAAGGGAAGTCGGGGATAGCAAGTCACGAAAAAGATTATCTCGGCTATTTGGATAGCCCGATTATCGCTACCCGAAAAACGGAAGCCTGCGAAACGATACGCCTGTTTTGCGACATCTTCGAAAAGCCGTATCCCGAAGATCTTACACCTGAAACCATAACGGACGCAAAGGTGCAGTTTGTTTTTTCGGACAAGGTAATAGGCGCGGGCAAGGCGTATCACCCCTCGGACAGCCGCATCGAAAAGGTTTATCTCGAAAACGGTATAGAACGAAGTTATTAATAATCGAGAATGTATAGGCGGACAATCGCCTTTCGTTTTCCGGTTACAATATGGAAAATTGAAGATTGAAATCGCGCAAACTACGTCAAAACGCTTGAAAAATTGACAAAAATATGCTTTTATATATAATGTGCGGCGAGAGCCGTGACTCTATCTCGAAAAGGAGCAAATTATGGAAAACTACAACATACTTCGCGGGAAGGATAAAATAGGGGAAAATCTCATTGAGATATTTTACGGGGAAACGAAACTTTTGGTCGAACTTGGGAAAGCGCTCGACGGCGGCGACGAACTGAGCGACGTCGAAAAAGCGGCGATAAGAGAAAAGTATGATGCGGTCGTCGTAAGCCATTATCACGCCGACCATGCGGGACTTATTGAACAAAAGAAAGACTGCCCGATCTATATCGGCGCAGGCGCACGGCGTATTCTCGAAGCGATGGACGAATATAAGGGGAAAACTCTCCCGAAAAATATCGTCGCATACAATAACGGCAAGCCGTTCTACGTTGGTAAGATCAAGATAACGCCTCTGCTTTGCGATCATTCGGCATTTGATAGTTATATGCTTCTTTTTGAGGCGGGCGGCAAAAGCATTCTCTATACCGGCGACTTCCGCTTTCACGGCAGAAAAAACAGCGACGATCTTTTCGCGCGACTTCCGCGCCACATCGATACGCTTATTTCGGAAGGAACGAATATCGGGAGCGACAAGCCCTGTTTTTCGGAACGTGAACTTGAAGAAAGCGCGGTCGAACTGTTCAAGGCAACGGACAAACCCGTTTTTGTTTTACAGTCCGCGTCAAATATCGACAGACTCGTCAGCGTTTATCGCGCCGCCAAACGAAGCGGACGGATATTCTACGAGGACATTTATACCGCTCTGCTCGCGGGAGCCGCGGGCGGCAAAATCCCGCGCCCTGACGTCTTTAATGACGTATATGCTTTTACGCCGCGTTTCGTGCAGGATAAACGCAAGGAGATGTTCTTTGAATTTGAACATAAGCGCGGAGTCGCGAGAATCGACAAAGGCAAGCCTTTTGTTATGCTTGTCCGCCCGTCTATGCTCGGCTTTCTCAAAAAACTTGCCGCAAAGATGAACCTTGACGGTGCGCTCCTCATTTATTCCATGTGGAGCGGCTATCGTGAAAACGATGATGTAAAAAAGTTTTTGACGGTGGCGAAAGACTTGGGACTTGTCGAGCGTACTCTGCATACGAGCGGACACGCTTCAATGCAGGACGTCAAACGCTTGATAGAAAGGGTGTCGGCAACTAAATATGAAATTGTTCATACCGCGCCAACGGACAGTTGTTATTCCCCCGACGAATTTAATATGGCTGACTAAATATGGCTGACTAAGATAGATAATTCGCAAGTTCCACCCCAATCGGGGAACCGCTTGCCCCTGTTGAAAGTCATTGGGGCAGACTTGCCCACGATCCTTTTCCTGCTCCCACTTAAAACAAAAAAACGCCTTCTTTTGCGGTGCTTAAAAGCGGTTTGACTAACTGCCAAACCGCTTAATCATAGATTTTCTATGGACACCCGCCGAAATGTGGCGGGCTGTAAAATTATTGATTAAATATGCTTTCGCGCGATATCGAATGAATTATTTCGAATCGTAGGTCATATTTTCGTTTGTCGAAATGCTCTCGTCGGTGGAAGCGCACTCGTCGGCAAATTCGGTCGGTTGAACGCTTGGAGCACCCCCTTCCGCCTCTTGCGCCGCTTCCGCCTCTTGCGCCATGGCATGAATGTACAACTTGTCGGTAAGTCTGCCGTTTTTTCTTTGGATGAAGTAGGCGGTGAGGATGAGCGCGGTGAACAGCGCGATCGCAACGACCCAGCCGAGCCAAACGCCCACAAGACCCGCCATAAGGAAACTGAGGAAGGCAATGCCCGCCAGCATCAACGCATTTGGCATTTGTGCCTTAACGTAACCCATATGGTTGCTTTTGCAAGCGCCCGCCGAAAGGATAGTGGCGTCGGAGATGGGAGAAACTTGATCGCCGAACACCGAACCGGACAGCACGCCCGAAATCGTAAGCACCAAAATATCGTGTTCGAGCCCCATAGCCACGACGACGGGGATCATAATGCCGAACGTTCCCCAACTTGTTCCCGTCGCAAAGGCAATACCCATAGCCACAAGGAAGAAAAGCGCAGGCAAAATAGATTTGGCGTCGCCGAGTACGATCGCAAATGCCTTTACGAAAGCGTCGAGGTGGAGGCTTTCGCTAACGCCTTTGAGCGTCCAGGCAAAAATAACTATTATTACGACGTCGGCAATTGATTTGAAGCCGATGGGGAAGCATCCCGTATATTCTTTGAGCGTCATAAGTTTGCGCGGGAGATAGAGGAGGAGGCATACGATAAGCGCAATGCAACCGCCTATTGGGAGAGCCGTTTCGGTAGCGAACAGCGGATCGCCGTTCTCTCGTTTGATGAGAAGCAGACAGCAGCACGAGATCACGAGGGCGGCTATGGGAATAACGAGGTCGAAAACTCTGCCCTTGCCGCTTGTGTTTATGGCTTCGTCGCTATGAGTGACTTCAAGCCCGCCCGTAAGGTCGCCCGTTTCGATAGCGTGCTTTTCGTGATTAAAAAGCCCGAATAGGTCAATGCCGAGTATAGAGGTTACGACGAGGAAAGCGAGCAAAAGTATGGGATAGAAATTTCGGAAGATCGTTTCCGTGTACATCGCAAATGCATTTTCGCCGCCTATGTTGCTCGCAATGGCGCTTGCCCAACTCGATATGGGAATGAGAATACATATCGAAACGGATATGCTGCCAACTATAAAAGTCGTCTTTGCGCGGGAAATACGATATTTATCGTTTATCGGCTGCATTATCGAGCCGACCGCGAGGCGGTTGAAGTAGTCGTCTATGAACAGAGCGCAACCGAGTCCCGTCGTCGCCAGCAACGCGCCTTTGCGCGATTTGACGTGAGCGTGCACCCATTTGCCGAACGCCTGCGCGCCGCCCGCCTTGTTCATCAGGGCGACGAGAATACCGAGTTCGAGTATAAAGATGAGTATGCCCGCATTGCCCGCGCTCGAAAAGTTCCCGTTTTCGTCGTAATACGGTCCCATTTGCCTCGACATGACGTTGAATATATGGGCGAATGCCTCTATGGGATTGTAAATTCCTTGTTGAAAAACAAACGTGAGCGCGCCGACAAGTATTCCGAGGAAAAGCGAAATATAAACTTCTTTTGTAAGCAGAGCGAGAACGATAGCCACTATCGCCGGAATGAGCGCCCAAAAATATTGTCCCATTATTTTGGCGGCGTTGTCTGCGGTCACAACAATATCTCCCATAAGTCCCCTCCTTTGAATATATTATGTTGATTGTATTTATTATACAACTAATTATACAACGTCGGCGGTGCGAATGTCAATCGTTAATAAGCGCAATAAACAGAAAATATTTGACAATTGCAACGATTGTATGGTAAAATTCGATCAATAAGGAAGATTTGAAATGATCAAGCGATTTTTTTCGTATTACAGACCGCATAAAAAACTTTTTATTCTCGATCTCATATGCTCGTTTTTGATTGCTCTTTGCAACCTGTTTTATCCGTTCGTGACGAAACAGGTCATAAACTTCTATGCGCCTAACAGGATGCTCGATATGTTGCTCGTCTGGTGCGCCGCGCTTCTATGTATCTATCTCGTAAAGGCGGCGCTGAGTTTTATCGTCCAATATTGGGGACACGTACTCGGCGTAAAAATTCAAGGCGATATGCGCGAGGACTTTTTTCGGCACATAGAAACGCTCCCGTTCACCTTTTTCGACGACAACAAGACGGGCGCGATAATGTCGCGAATAACAAACGACCTGTTCGACGTTTCGGAACTTGCGCATCACGGTCCCGAAGATACGTTCACTTCGGTGGTGACGGTCGTGGGTGCGCTCGTGCTTATGTGCATTACCGTCAACCCCTGGTTGTCGCTCGTTGCGCTCGTTATTTTGCCGTTTATGCTTTGGTTTGCCGTCCGCGCAAGGCGAAACCTGCGCATCGCGTCGCGAAAGAGCCGCGAGGAAATGGCGGAAGTCAATGCCGAAGTCGAATCGTCGGTGTCGGGTATTCGCGTGGCAAAGGCATACAATGCCTCGCAAAACGAAATAGACAAGTTCCACAAAAGCAACGGCGCGTTTATGAAAGCACGTGCGTCCGCATATAAGGCAATGGGGGTGTTTTTCAGCGGCATGGGGCTGTTTAACGACATTCTGTATCTTGCCGCAATTACGGCGGGCGGGCTGTTTTTGTACTACAAAATGATAGACGCGGGCGAACTCGCGGCTTACATTCTTTACATAACTATGATGATAAATCCCATTCGCACTCTCGTCAATATTTTCGAGCAGATCCAAAACGGCATGACTGGCTTCGTGCGATTTACCGAGATAATGGATATTCCGGGCGAATCGGAATGCGCCGACCCCGTACCCGTAGGCGAATTAAAGGGGGACATACTGTACGAAAACGTCACTTTCTCGTACAAGAATAAGGACAACGTAAACACCGTTATTCGCGACCTTTCTCTCGAAGTTCCTTTCGGACATACCGTCGCTTTGGTCGGACCTTCGGGCGGCGGCAAAACGACCCTTTGTCACTTGTTGCCGCGCTTTTACGAGATCGAAAGCGGCAAGATCACTATCGACGGGATAGACATAAGGAATATGCGTCGTAGCGATCTGCGCCGTAATGTCGGTATCGTCGCGCAAGACGTGTTCTTGTTTGGCGGCTCGATCCGTGATAATATCGAGTACGGCAAACCGGGCGCGAGCGACGAGGAAATAATCGAGGCGGCGAAAAAAGCCAATATACACGAGTTTATTTCTGGTCTGCCCGACGGCTACGACACTTATGTGGGTGAGCGCGGCGTTAAATTGAGCGGCGGGCAAAAACAACGTATCAGTATTGCAAGGGCGTTTTTGAAAGATCCGCCCATTCTCGTACTCGACGAGGCGACAAGCGCGCTCGACAATATCACCGAATTGCAGATCCAAAATTCGCTCAATTCGCTCAGCAAGGGGAGAACCACCCTCGTTGTGGCGCATAGATTGTCCACGATAAAAAACGCCGACAAAATTATCGTGCTCGGAAAAGACGGAATAATCGAAAGCGGCACCCATGACGAACTTATGGAACTGAAAGGCGAGTATTATAGGCTCAGCGGCGCCGTCGCAGAATAAAATAGAAGGATTACGCTTTTTTGGAAAAGCGTAGGAAAAACGAACGACTCGTCAACCGAGCCGTTTTTTCTTTCCGTGCCTTATTTCGTGCGGGTACAAGTATCTCGCACGAGGCGACTTCATCACTTAATAAATTTGCCCTCCCCTTTGTTAAAGAGGAGGGCAAGATAATATCTTTGTCTTGTTTAAGCGGCGAAAACGTGGGACGTTATTTGGATTTTCCGTCCGTGCAATATACGAAATATTCGCTGTTTAAGCCGGTGCTCCAATAGTGGATAGTGCCGTCGCTTGTCGTTCCGGGCGGCTGTTGCTTTTCGACCTTGCCCCAAGCGGAACGAGTGCCGTTGAAATGAATAGTCGTAAGATTCGATGTGCCCGACTCTGTGTCAAAGAGGCACCACTGGATCATTTTAAGAGTGGAAGGTAGCCAAACCTCGGTGAGGTTGTCGCAGTTGGCGAAAGCGTCAAATTTTATTTCTTCCACGCCTTCGGGAACTGAGAGCGTCGTTACGGTCCTAATATCGCTGTATGCATATGATTCGATGGTTTTCACCGTGTCGGGAATGGCGATCTCGGTTAGAGCGGTGCCTGCAAACATACGGTACGGAATGGTTTCGATTCCCTTTGGGAGTTTGACCGACGCCAAAGTGTCGCAGTTGATGAATAACGAACTGCCTATGGAAGTAAGCGAATCGGGTAGCGAAATAGTTTGCAACGCTTCACAATCTGCGAAAGCGCTGTTGCCGAGGGCTTCGAGTCCTTCATTCAACTTTACGTTTGACAATACCCAGCAGTTTTGGAATGCCGAATCTCCGATCCCTTTGACCGAAGCGGGTATTTCGATACTAACGAGATTTTGACAGTTCTGGAATGTAAAGTCGTTTATTTTTGTTACTCCTTTCGGGATCTCTATCGTCGTGATACCGGTGTGTATAAACGCGCCGCTACCAAGTTCTTCGAGCGAAGAAGGAAGTTTGATATTCGAAAGTTTCGTATTATACATGAATGCTTGGTTGCCTATGCTCGTGACCGTGTCGGGAATATTTACGGTCGCAAGTTGGGAAGGCATTTCGCCGGTATCGGTTATCGTGCCCTGTAATGCTCGGTCGTAAATTATTTTCGTTTTTTCGTTTACGGTGTATTCGGTAGTATTGTCGTTTATGTTTGACTTATACAATACGAGGTACGGATTGCTGTCACTACCGAGATAGATGTTGCCGTCCTCCGCAGTTTTTGTTTCGAGCAACTCGCAACCATTAAACGCACCCGAGCCGATAAAGTTGACCGTGTCGGGAATTACTACCGAGCGCAATTGCGAGCAACTCAAAAATGCTTCCGAGCCGATGCGAGTCACGCCTTCGGGAATTACTAGTTCGGATATGGCGGCGTTACGGAAAGCGGCGTTTCCGATCGTTTTCAAAGACGAGGGGAGAGTGAGCGTTTCCAACTTTTGCAACAAGCCGAACGCGCCGTCACTGATATGCTCGACACCGTCGGGAATTTCGAGGTTGGTGACTTTCGAGCATAAGTAGAATCCGTACGGTTCTACTTCCTTAATTGTTGCGGGCACTTTAATTTCGGTAAAACTCTCGCAACCGAAGAAGCAATAACTCGAAATTTTCGTCATGCTTGCGGGTATGGTAATGTTTTGAAGCGACTTGCAGTTATAGAACGCGTCTTCGCCTATGCTTTTTAGCGTAGACGGCAGAGTGACGTTTCTCAAATTTTCGCACGTCCAAAAGGCGTAATTTCCGATTTCGGTCAAACCATCGGACATATTGAAACTTCTGAGTTTTCCGCAGTTATAGAAGGCGTAATTTCCTATCCTTTTGAGCGTTTTGGGAACGTCGATGTCTTCTAACGCAATGCAACGATTGAAGGCGTAATCATCTATCGTGGTGATGCCGTCGGGGATCTTGGCTTCCTTCAATTTTTCGCAACCCGAAAACGCTTCGGTCCCAATATATTCTATCGTGTTGGGAATTTCCAAAGTGGTGATATTCGCGTTGTCTTTGAACGCTCCGTCCCTTATGCGCGAAACCTTTATCGTTTCGTCCGAGCCTTCGGGCTTAACCATAGAAGGAATGACTACGCGAGTGACCGTATTGTTGAGCGCGCCGAGCACTTCGTAAAATCCGTCAAGACCGAGCGAATATCTGAGATTGTGATATTCGAGTACGGGCATTACCTGCGGGTCGTTGCTGAAAAACGAACCTTCGACGTTGAGGATAGCGCCTCTAAGCGCGGCTTTCCAAACTTGGTCTTTTCCGTCCATCGTGATGGAGATCTCCATCACGCCGCCACTTTCCGTGTATTTGAAAGACGTGCCCGCCTCGTCGGGATTAGTCTTGTACAGACCCTCGTGGATTTCGGGATATAGGTCTATGTAACTGTTTTGAACGTACTTACCGTCGTTGTAAGCGTAAAATCTCGTGGTCGAGTATTTTGCTTTCGGGGTGCAAGCGGTCAAGCAAGCAGCGACAGCCAGAATACATAACAGCATTGTCAAACCGATTTTCTTCATTGTTATCTCCTCATAGTTGATTTGCGCTAATAAATTCGTTTTTATACGCGTAAAGGGTTTCGCGCGATAAAATTCGGTTACTGACGCACAAAGACGAAAATACCGATTCTACTGATTTTTAGTGCATAACTATATTCTACTATTATAAACAGGCTCTGTCAAGCACAATAACGATTTTTTTATATAAATTCCGAAAAAACAACACAAAATCCTTGATTTTTCGGTTTTTCTCGTATATAATTGTATCAAAGACAGTAGGGGAGCCTTTGTGGGCTGAGAGGAAGGAATAGCCTTCGACCCTTGTGACCTGATTTGGATAATCCCAACGTAGGCAACGGTTAGAGAGTTTTACGAGATGTCCGGATCGAAGTCATCTCGTTTTTTATTGGAGCAGATATGGTCAAGATCAACGGAAAAGAAGAAGATGCAGTCGGCAAAACGGTGAAAGAATTTCTGCTCGAAGCGAACTATTCGCTTTCGCGCGTCGCCGTGGAACTTAACGGCGCCATTTTGCCGAAAGCCGATTATGACAGGAAGTTCGCCGACGGCGATATCGTCGAGATAGTCGGGTTTGTGGGGGGTGGCTGATATGCCTTTTAGCAGCGACGAATCAAAACGCTATTCCCGTCATTTCGTGCTACCCGCAATAGGACCTTTCGGGCAGAGCAAGTTGCAAAATGCGAGCGTGCTCGTCATCGGCGCGGGCGGACTCGGATCGAGCGCCATCATGTACCTTGCCGCGGCGGGCGTAGGCAGGATAGGCATAGCCGATTACGACCTCGTGGACGAAAGCAATCTCAACAGGCAGGTCATTCACTCCGAGGTGGGACTAAACAAAGCGGTTTCGGCTGCGAACTTCGTGCAAAAACTCAACCCGCACGTACAGGCGATTTCTATTGAAAAAAGATTGACGGCTGAGAATATATCAAGCGAACTTGAAGGCTACGACTTCGTACTCGATTGCACGGACAGGTTCGAAACAAAATTTCTCGTTAATGACGCGTGCGTCCTGCTCCGTAAGCCTTACTGTCACGGCGGCGCGAGCGGTTGCGAGGGGCAGATCATGACGTACCTACCAGACTTTCCGTGTTTGAGATGCCTTATGGGCGAGATCCCGCAAGACGCGCCGACTTGCGCCGAAATAGGCGTGCTCGGTTCGACAGTCGGGCTTATCGGCTGTATGCAGGCGACCGAAGCGATAAAGTTCATAGTGGGGAGCGGCTCCCTTCTTGTGGGAAGGCTAATAAAGTACGACGGACTTGAAGCGCGATTTCAAACGCTTAACTTCGGTCGGGACGAAAATTGTCCCGTTTGCGGCGAGCATAGGCGCATCACGACTTTGGACAAAGAAAACTACAAAATCAAATGCGATTTTTAAGCATAGGAGATTAAGATGGATGATAAATTAACAATAGGCGGACACGAATTCGATTCGCGATTCATTTTGGGGTCGGGCAAGTATTCGCTCGATCTTATCGAGGCGGCGGTGAAGGACGCGGGCGCTCAAATAATCACTCTCGCCGTTCGTCGCGCCAATACCAAGGAGCACGAGAACATTCTCGATTACATTCCGAAGGGAGTCACCCTTTTGCCGAATACGAGCGGTGCGCGTAATGCGGAGGAGGCGGTGCGCATAGCAAGGCTCGCCCGCGAACTCGGTTGCGGCGACTTTGTCAAGATCGAGATCATGCGCGACTCGAAGTACCTGCTTCCCGACAATGCCGAAACCGTCAAGGCGACCGAAATTCTCGCAAAGGAGGGGTTTGTGGTAATGCCGTATATGTATCCCGATCTGTATTGCGCACGCGACCTTGTCAATGCGGGCGCGGCGGCGGTAATGCCGCTCGCTTCGCCGATAGGTTCGAACAAGGGGCTTTCCACGCGCGACTTTATACAAATTTTGATAGACGAAATAGACCTACCGATCATTGTAGACGCGGGGATAGGCAGACCTTCGCAGGCTTGCGAGGCGATGGAAATGGGCGCGGCGGCTATCATGGCGAACACCGCGCTTGCGACCGCAGGCAATTTGCCGCTTATGGCGTCCGCTTTCGCTCAGGCGATCGAGGCAGGCAGAAAGGCTTATTTGTCGGGGCTGGGGCGAGTGCTTACGCGCGGCGCGACGGCGTCCGATCCCCTTACGGGCTTTTTGCGGGATTAAAATTATGAAAGACGAAAAAGACGAATTTACCATACGATCTTCGCACCTTTCGCCCGCCGCGCTTGAAACCAAGTTGCGGCTCGAAAACGACCCGTCCGCCCGAAGGGACATAGACGATTTCTTTCCCGACATGGAGAAGATAGAGTCTGATATATGCGATAAGGTAATGAAAAATGTGAACTCGTTCGACTCTTTGGCGTACTCTGCCGCCGACGTTAAAGCCGCGCTGGAACGCGAAACTTGTTCTGTCGCCGACTTCAAGGCGTTGCTTTCGCCCGCTGCGGAACCGTTTTTGGAGCAGATGGCGGAGCGGGCGCGAGCCGAAACGGGCAAGCATTTCGGCAACACCGTGTACCTGTTTACGCCGCTCTACATAGCCAACTACTGCGAAAATTATTGCGTGTATTGCGGATTCAATTGCTACAACGACATCAAGCGAATGAAACTCGACATGGGGCAGATCGAACACGAAATGAAGGTCATCGCGGACAGCGGCATGGAGGAGATCCTCATTCTTACCGGCGAAAGCAGGGGGGATAGCAATTTGCAGTACATAGGCGAGGCGGTAAAACTCGCGTCCAAGTATTTTAGAATGGTGGGACTCGAAATTTATCCCGTCAATACCGACGAATATAAATTTTTGCGCGAATGCGGAGCCGATTACGTCACGGTGTTTCAGGAAACTTACGATAGGACACGGTATGCGGATCTGCACCTCAAAGGGCACAAACGCATATGGAGATACAGGTTCGACGCGCAGGAAAGGGCGCTGAGAGGGGGAATGCGCGGAGTTGCTTTTTCGGCGCTTTTGGGGCTGGCGGATTTCCGCAAGGACGCGCTCGCGAGCGCCCTGCACCTCTACTATTTGCAACGCAAGTACCCGCACGCCGAAATGTCGCTTTCCTGCCCGCGACTTCGTCCTATAATCAACAACGACAAGATTAGTCCCAAGGACGTACACGAAAGGCAACTTTGCCAAATCATATGCGCATATCGTATCTTTTTGCCGTACGCGGGCATAACCGTTTCGTCGCGCGAGAGCGCCTCGTTCCGTAACGGAATAGTCAAGATCGCCGCCACCAAAATTTCGGCGGGCGTTTCGACGGGCATAGGCGACCACGAGGATAAGTACGAAGGCAAAAATTCGGGCGAACACGGCGACGAGCAGTTCGAAATAAACGACGGGCGCAGTTTGAAAAAAACTTATGAGGACATTCGGGACGAAGGTTTGCAACCGGTGCTGAATGACTACCTGTATGTGTAAAATAATATGCGTTACCGATAGAGAACTGTGTAAGGGCGACTTTTTGGACAGGCTCGCGGCGATATCGACCCATGCCGAAATAATTTTGCGCGACAAGAAGTCGGATGACGAGCAATATCTCGACCTATTGCGACTTGTTATCGACAGGTGCGGACGCGTTATCGCTCATTCGCACATTGCCGCCGCCGAAAAGTTCGGTTGCGACGCCATACACATTCCGCTTCCGCTACTGCGAACGAATCGCGAAATAGGCAAAAAGTTCGCTCTTGTCGGGACGTCGTGCCATTCGGTCGAGGAAGGAAAGGAGGCGGAGCGGCTCGGTTGCGATTACGTGATAGCGGGGCATATCTTCGAAACCGATTGTAAGAAAGGTTTGCCCGGTCGCGGACTTGACTTTTTGGCGGGAATGGTTCGCGCGCTCGACGTTCCCGTGTATGCGATAGGCGGTATCTCGCCCGAAAACGTTGGCGAGGTCGTCAAAACGGGTGCCGCGGGCGTGTGCGTTATGAGCGGGGCTATGACGTGCGACGACGCAGACGAATATTTTTCGAAACTTAAAAAGAGTTTAAGATAAAAAACAAATTCAACGAATATTTTCAAAGGAGCAAATTTATGAGTAAGTTCAAGACGCAAATGCAGGCGGCGAAAGCGGGTACGATAACTCCCGAAATCGCGCTTGTGGCAAAAAAAGAGAATGTTGACGCCGAAAAGTTGCGCCAAAGCGTCGCTTGCGGCGAAGTGTGTATTCCGTGCAACGTAAATCACAAGTCGCTTTCCGCAGAGGGCATAGGTAGGGGGTTGCGTACCAAAATCAACGTCAATCTCGGCATTTCGGGCGATTGCAACAACTACGATATGGAGATGAAAAAGGTCGATCTCGCCCTTAAATTCGGCGCGGAAGCGATCATGGATCTCAGTAACTACGGCAAGACGAACACGTTCAGGCGCGAACTCATAGAAAGGTCGCCCGCCATGATAGGCACCGTGCCCATGTACGACGCGATAGGCTATCTCGAAAAAGATCTTCTCGAAATCACCGCCGAGGACTTTTTGAAGGTCGTTCGCGCGCACGCTTCGGAGGGCGTTGACTTTATGACCATCCATGCCGGCATTAATCGTCGTGCGGTCGAGGCGTTCATGCGCGACAAACGCAAGATGAACATTGTTTCGCGCGGCGGCTCGCTTTTGTTCGCCTGGATGATGATGACGGGCAATGAGAACCCGTTTTTCGAGCATTACGACGAAGTGCTCGACATTTTGCGCGAGTACGACGTTACGATAAGTCTTGGCGACGCTTTGCGACCCGGTTGCATTGACGACAGCACCGACGCGGGACAGATATCCGAACTTATCGAACTCGGCGCGCTCACCGAACGCGCTTGGGCAAAAGACGTTCAGGTCATGGTCGAAGGACCGGGACATATGGCTATGAACGAAATAGCCGCAAATATGCAACTGCAAAAGCGACTTTGCCACAACGCGCCTTTCTATGTTTTGGGACCGCTCGTCACCGATATCGCGCCCGGTTACGATCATATCACCTCGGCAATAGGCGGAGCGATCGCCGCGGCGAACGGCGCAGACTTTTTGTGCTATGTTACGCCGGCGGAACATTTGCGCCTGCCCGACCTCGACGACGTAAAAGAGGGAATTATAGCAAGCAAGATCGCCGCTCATGCCGCAGATATCGCCAAGGGAGTGCCTAATGCGCGCGACATTGACAACGCCATGGCGGAGGCAAGGCATAAGGTCGATTGGGACGAAATGTTCAAATACGCCATCGACCCCGACAAGGCGAAGAAGTATTTCGAAAGCACGCCACCGAGCGATCGCCATACCTGCTCAATGTGCGGCAAAATGTGCGCCGTTCGTACCACCAACCTCATTCTCGAAGGTAAAAAGGTGGAGTTTTGCACCGAAAAATAATCGCGCTCACGATAAACAAAAAATAGTCGCTACCGCGATAAAAAAAATATCCGCTCGTACGGCGGGTATTTTTTTGTGCCTGTTTTAATGTCAATGCGCGCTAAAAAAGCCGTTTCATTTTATTTATAGCGGCGGACGCGCAGCGAAAACGCTACTGTTTTTTGACGTCATATCCGCCCTTTTTGTCTATGACGGTATAGCCGAGCGCTGAAATTTCGTCGCGCAACTTGTCGCTGAGCGCCCAATCTTTTTCGGCACGAGCGGCGAGGCGTTTTTCGCACAGGGCGATAACGTTTTCGGGCACGGGCGAAACTTCGATCTTCGGCTGCTCGTCGAGGCGCAGCCCGAACACTCTGTCGAAGTCGAGCGCGAGGTCGTAAATTTTTGTTGAGGTAGGTTCTTTGAGCATATTCCACAGCACGCCGAGGGCGAGGGGAATATTGATATCGTCGTTTATCGCCGCCGAAAATTCATCGCGATACTTCTTCAAAACTTCGTCGGTGGTGGGATGGGTGCCGTTTTTATGCTCGTTTACGAGTGTGAGCAAACGCGAATAGGCTGTTTTTGCCGCGTCCATTGCCGAAAAAGTAAAGTTGAGCGTCTTGCGATAGTGGGTATTGAGGCAGAAATATCTGAAAGTCATAGGCGAATAGCCTTTGCTTTCGAGGTCTGCGACGGTGTAAGTATTGCCGAGCGACTTGCTCATTTTGCCGCCGTCGACTTGCATAAATTCGCCATGCATCCAATAGTTTACCGTTTGATGCCCTTCGAGCGCCTCGCTTTGCGCGATCTCGTTCTCGTGGTGAACGGGGATATGATCGACGCCGCCCGTATGGATATCGAATCTGTCGCCGAGATATTTTTTGCTCATCGCGCTACATTCGATATGCCAACCGGGGTAGCCCATACCCCAGGGCGATTGCCACTGCATGATATGTTCTTTCGGGGCTTTTTTCCACAAAGCGAAGTCTGCGGGGTGACGTTTTTCGTCGTTGACGTCAACGCGCGCGCCCGCTATTTGATTTTCGAGGTCGAGTCCGCTCAGTTTGCCGTACGAGGGGAATTTGGAAATATCGAAGTAAATTCCGTCGCTCGTTTCGTAGCCGTAGCCGAGGTCGACGAGTTTACGCACATAATCGATCATATCGTCTATATGGTCGGTCGCCTTTGCTATGATCTCCGGCTTGCCGATATTGAGTTTTTCGAGGTCGGTCATAAACGCTTCGGTGTACATTCGGGCTATTTCGTAAACAGATTTTTTCTGTTCGCGGCTTGCCTTTTCCATCTTGTCCTCGCCCTCGTCGCCGTCGCTCAAAAGGTGCCCGACGTCGGTAATGTTCATAACGCCTTTCAAAGTATAGCCGTTGTATTTCAAGACGCGCCTTACGCTGTCCATAAAGATATAGGCGCGCATATTGCCGATATGAGCGTAGTTGTAGACGGTGGGACCGCACGAGTACATGGTGACCGTGTTGCCTATGGGAACGAATTCTTCTTTTTTACGGGTGAGAGTGTTGTAGATCCTCATAATAACTCCTTAAAGGAATGACAAAACGTTTACGGCTTCGTCCAAAGCGGCATAAGCCTTGGCATATTCTTCGTCGTCGAACGCTTTTTTGAGCGACGCCTCTATTATGGATAGTCTTGCGTTAAGATATTCTTTGCCTTGGTCGGTGATCGAGTAATAGACGGCGCGCTTGTCGTAGTTTTGTTTTTCTTTTACGATAAGTCCCTCTTGTGCCATTTCGCCGGTAAGCAATGCGAGATTTGGCTTTGCGAGGTGCAAAGTCGTCATAATGTCAAGCGGCGGCAAGTTCTTGTCTTTGAGTAAAAAGAGTATTTTTGTTTTCAGCGAAAGGGTGTTTTTTGGTTTTCCGTTGACGCTTTCGCACATTGTTGCGCCCCTTGTGGCAATGCGCAACTCGACAAGTTTTTCGGCTAAATTCATAATAACTCCTTAAAAATCGGCTCTCGCATATTATATACGTTTTCGCCCCGATTTGTCAAGACAAATGTTTATAAAAAATAATTATGACCGAAAAAAACGGATATGCGAGTTTCGTGTTGACAAACCGCCAAGTTAAGTGTTAAACTTATACCGAAAAAACAGATAGATCGGCTTTTCGCTTTCGTTTTTTCGGGGATAGGCGAAGTCGAAGGCAAACGGCGCAGGTATAAGGTTAGACGCGACGTAATACGAGAAAAGGATATTTGATTTTGCGAGCGTTTGCACACACTAAGGAGGGGTATGAAGTTCATCAAGAAATTGTTCAGCAGAACCGCGTTGACGCTGCTTGCGATTCTTTTGCAAGTACTTATTTACACTTATATCTTCGGCTGGCTTGCGACGAGTTATCTGTACGTATCGTTGGCGTTTACCGTCATAGGCGTGTTCTTTGTGATAATAGTCATAAACCGCGATATGTCCGCGTCATACAAGGTCCCCTGGATAGTGGTTTTGCTCGCAATGCCCATAATGGGCGTAGTTATCTATCTGTTGTTCGGCTATCCGCGACTCAGGCGCAGTAGAAAAAAGAGGTTCGTCAAGGTCTTGGAAGAAACGAAAAAATACGGCGTGCTTTGCGATGAAACGATAGACGCTTTAAGTAGCGAGGACCCCATTGCCGCGACTCAGGCGAAATATCTTTTCAACGCCACCCATATGCCGCTTTGGCGTGGTTGCGATACCGAATATTTCGCGAGTGGCGAAGAAGCGTTCGTTCGCCTCAAAGAGCGGCTCAAAGAAGCCAAAAAGTTCATATTCATGGAATATTTCATCATTGAGGACGGCAAAATGTGGGGCGAGATCCTCGATATTCTTTTGGAGCGCCACCTTGCGGGCGTAGAGGTCAAAGTCATGTACGACGATTTCGGCTGTTCGGGCAGGATAAAACACAACTATTGCGACATTCTTACCGAAAAGGGTATAGACTGCATTAAGTTCAACAAACTCACTCCGCTCGTGACGGCAATACACAACAACCGCGACCACCGCAAAATAACCGTCATAGACGGCGAGGTCGCTTTCACGGGCGGCTATAACCTTTGCGACGAGTATATCAACGTAACGTCGCCGTTCGGTTATTGGAAAGATTCGGGAGTTATGCTCAAAGGCGAGGCGGTCATGAACTTCACCCTCATGTTCTTGCGGCAGTTCGCGGTCTGGTCGGGTCAGACGATCGACTTCGACAAATATCTTTCTATCTCGCCCAATCGCCGCGAGGACGGATACGTGTTGCCGTTCGGCGACGGTCCCGCGCCCATTTACAACGACACGGTGGGCGAGGAAGCGTATCTCAACGTTATCAATCAGGCGAAAAGATATGTGTATATCACGACCCCGTATCTCATAGTAGACTATCATATCACGAAAGCGCTCAAAGCGGCGGCAAAACGCGGAGTGGACGTCAGAATTATCACTCCCGGTATTCCCGACAAAAAACTCGTCAACATTATGACAAAGAGCAGTTATTACGGATTAATTAAGGATGGGGTCAAGATTTACGAGTTCGTGCCGGGATTTATTCACGCAAAATCTTTCGTCGCCGACGATTCGATCGGCATAGTGGGGACGATAAACCTCGATTATCGAAGCCTTGTTCATCATTTCGAATGTGCGGTCTGGATGTATAAGACAAAAGCCGTTTCGCAAATGAAAGTCGATTTCGACAATACGCTTTACAAATGCAGGAGCATAGACGCAAAGACGGCGCGCCTTAAATGGTATCAAAAGTTGGCGTCGTCCGTGCTTATGCTGTTTGCTCCGCTTATGTGACGGAAACAAAGGAGGAACAAATGAGTTTCATAGACGGGGTATTGGTTGCGATATTTTTGTTTTTTACGGGTAGCATGGCGGGATATATCCTCGAAGTGCTGTTCCGTCGTTTCTTCACGGCAAAAAAGTGGATAAACCCCGGATTTCTTACAGGTCCGTATCTGCCTTTGTACGGGTTCGGCGTGGTGGGACTGTACGCCATTTCGCTTCTGCCGATCCATACGGGACAAGAGTGGCTCGACGCCGTGATCATCATACTCATTATGGGACTAACAATGACGTTAATAGAATACATAGCGGGACTTATTTTCATTAAGGGCATGAAGATAAGACTGTGGGATTATTCGGACAGGTGGGGGAATATACAAGGATTGATTTGCCCGCTGTTCTCGTTCTTCTGGCTGGTCGTATCGGCGCTTTTTTACTTCGTCATAGGACAGTACCGTGATCGCCGCTGTAACTTGGTTCGTGCATCATATCGAATTCGCCTTTGTGGTGGGGATAGTCACGGGAATTTTCCTCGTTGACCTCGGACATTCGATAGGCATTACGGGGCGTATCAGAAAATTCGCCGCCGAACACAATGTTATCGTCCATTTCGAAAAACTCAAAGAAACGCTGTACGACAAGGTGACCGAGATAGGCGACAAGCACCCCGGTTTTATGTTCCCGTTCAAACTTTTGAGCAATTTCAAGGAAGAACTCACCGCGGTCAAAGAAAAGTTTTCAAAAGAGAATTCGAGCAAGAAGAAGCAAGGTCGCGATGACAAACAGAATTAAGCGGATAGATTTTTGTGCGAATAAATGCGAGATAGGAGAGAGATATAATTTTGTGAAAGTAAAAGCGGAATAAGGGAGAGATATAATTTTTGTAAGAATAAATAGGAATAAGCGAACGACATATTTTTAAGGTATGAAAAAAGCGGCGGATGTTCTCCGTCGCTTTCGAATTTCATTTGGCAGTTACTTTTGATTTTTCAAAAGATCTCTTATGTCTTTGAGCAAAGCCTCTGTGGTATTGGCTGCCGCTTCCGCCGCCTTTGCTTCTTCTTCGGCTTTCTTTTGGGCTACGCGTTCGCTGTCGATCTTTGCGATTTCTTCCTTGGTCTTGCCCTCTTTGATCATCTTCTTGTACTCATCCTTGGTGATCGTTTCGCCGTACTTGTTTTTGCCGATTCCTTTCAATTGCATTATCGCTTTGATGATAAGGAAAAGTACGAGCGCGATAAGTATAAAGTTGATTATCGCGGTGATAAACGCACCCCAGTCGATATAAATCGAATTCGCAAGGTCGATGACGTTCGTCGGGTTGCCCGCTTCGTCAAGCACGAATTGCTTGTCGAGGAACGTAAATATCTCGTTAAGACCTTCGCCACCGGTGAGTTGCAGCAACACCCAGTTGATAATGGGCATCAAAATGTTGTTCGTGAGCGCAGTGATTATGGCGCTGAACGCCCCGCCTATAATGACGCCTATTGCAAGGTCCATCACGTTTCCGCGGGAAATGAATTCTTTGAATTCACTGAAAAACTTCTTCATATGATTTCTCCTCTTATTTTTATGCTTGAATTATAACACCTTAATATAAAAAAGTAAACCGAAAAAAGGGGTGTGGTCAATAATTAATCGAAAAATTGCGTCGGTGAGAAAAAGGACAACACGGACACTTGCATTTGTACTTCGCTTCGCTCCGTGCCGCTCACCATGTTCGCTCGGCAAAAGGGAAAGAGGAGCGGCAAGCGAAAGGACGAGCCTGCAAAAGCAAGGTGCGTGTATTGCGGAGGGGGAAAGCACGTTTTGTCGGTGAAGAACACGTTTTTTCGGGGCGGAGAACGCGTTTGGGCGTGGTGGGAAGCACGTTTTGAGGCGGAAAAACAACTTTTTGTCGATATCGACGGCAAAAAAATTAAAAATTTTCTAAAAAAGTACTGTAAAATCATTGACAATGTTTGACAAAAGCATTATAATAGGTAGGCTGTGCATTATGCGCAGTATGCTCGCCACGGGTTGATGTCGGAGGTTACCGCAATAAAAATTAGCATTATTGCGGAGAACTCAGGCGGACAAGTGCGGCAAAAGCCGTGCGGACTTCGAAGCGTCGAGAGAGAGCCGAAAGGCTCATATAAAAAGGCGAGTTTGACACACACGACGGAGTTGTTCGAAGTCGATTGCTATGGAGGTTAAAATGGCAAGTCAGAAAATCAGAATCAAGCTTAAGGCTTATGATCACGACCTGATCGATCAGAGCGCGGCTCGCATAGTCGAGACAGCCAAAAAGACAGGTATCAAGGTAAGCGGACCCATTCCGCTGCCCACAGACAGGGAAGTAGTTACAATACTTCGCGCGGTCCATAAAGATAAGGATTCGCGCGAGCAGTTTGAGTTGAGAACTCACAAAAGACTTATCGATATTTACAGTCCTTCGGCAAAGACGGTTGACTCGTTGATGAAGTTGGATTTACCCGCCGGCGTAGATATCCAGATAAAGTTATAAGGCATCGGAGGGAACAGATATGGAAAAAGCGATATTGGGCAAAAAACTCGGTATGATGCAAGTATTTGACGAAACGGGTTTGGCGGTACCTGCGACGGTAGTTCAGGCAGGTCCCCTCGTAGTAATGGGAATAAAGGTCAAAGGCAAGGACACGCACGACGCGGTGGTTTGCGGCTTCGAGGACATCGAGGAGCGTAAACTTACGAAACCGGTAGCGGGACAGATGAAGAAGGTCGGCGTTGGCTTCAAGCGATATGTGAGAGAATTCAGGTTTGACGACTGCGGCAAATACAAAGTAGGCGACGAAATCAAATGCGACATCTTCTCGAACGGCGACATGGTAGACGTTATCGGCGTTACGAAAGGTCGCGGTTTCGCAGGCGCGATCAAAAGGTGGAATCAACATCGTTTGAAGATGACTCACGGTACAGGCCCCGTTCATCGCGAACGCGGATCCACGGGTGCGAACAGCACTCCCAGCAAGGTCATCAAGGGCTTGCATATGGCGGGTCATTACGGTAACGAAAGAGTCACGATTAAGAACCTTAAAATAATAAAGGTAGATACGGAACGCAACGTACTTCTCATAAAGGGTGCGATTCCGGGCCCCAAGGGCGGATTGGTTACGGTTAAAGAAGCCGTTAAACATTAGGAGGAAGGTATGCCAAGCATCAAAGTTTTCAATCAAACAGGCGCGCAGACCGGAGAGATGGAACTCGACGAAAGCGTATTCGGCGCAGAGTATAATGAGTCGCTCATTCATCAGGTCGTGGTAGCGCAGGCAAACAACGCAAGACAAGGCACCAAATGTACGCTTACCAGAACCGAAGTGAGAGGCGGCGGCCGCAAACCGTGGCGACAGAAAGATACGGGTCATGCCCGTCAAGGCTCCATAAGGGCTCCGCAATGGGTAAAGGGCGGCGTGGTATTCGCACCGAAGCCGAGAGATTTCTCGCAAAAGGTCAATGTCAGAGCAAGGCGTCTTGCGCTCAAAAGCGCACTCAGCGCAAAACTCGGCGACGGCAATATGATAGCGGTGGACAAGTTCGACGTTACGGGCAAGACGAAGGAAGCGGCTGCTATACTCAAAGCGCTCGACATACGCAACAGAGTTCTCATCGTGGTCGACGGCGACAACAGTTTGCTTTTGAGGGCAATGCACAACATTCCGTATGTCAGCGTGCTTCCCGCAGAGCAGATTAACGTAAGAGATCTCGTCAACAACGCAAAATGCATTTTGACGGTGCCCGCAATAAGAAAAATCGAGGAGGCATATAAAGAATGAACGTTTATGACGTTATAAAGAGGCCGATCACTTCCGAAAAAAGTTATTCGGGCATAAGAATGAAGAAATACGGATTCGAAGTGGACATAAACGCCACCAAGACGGAAATAAAGCGTGCCGTCGAGGAAATTTTCAAGGTGAAAGTGGCGAAGGTCAACACCGTAAATATCAAAGGAAAACTCAAAAGACAGGGACGTACGCAAGGTTATACTTCGGACATAAAGAAAGCCTACGTTCAACTTACGGCAGACAGTAAGGCAATCGAATTCTTTGAGAGTTTAGGTTAATTGGGAGGACAATATGGGTATAAAAAGATTTAAGCCGATTACTCCGGGCACAAGGTTCAAGACGGTAAGTTCGTTCAGCGAAGTTACCACCGAGACCCCCGAAAAATCGCTTCTCAAAAGTATAAACCGCAAGGGCGGACGTAACAGTTACGGCAGAATAACCGTTCGTCATATCGGCGGAGGAAATCGCCGCAAGTTGCGTATCATCGACTTCAAGCGCGACAAGGACAACGTTCCCGCAAAGGTCGCTACCATAGAGTACGATCCCAACCGCACGTCGTATATAGCGTTGCTTCACTACGCGGACGGAGAAAAGAGATACATTCTCGCTCCTTTGGGACTTCAAGTCGGCGACGTGGTAATATCGGGTACAGATTGCGACATTAAAACGGGCAATGCGTTGCCGCTCGCATCCATTCCCGTAGGTACGCTCGTACACAATATCGAAATGCAGCCCGGTTGCGGTGGCAAGATGGTCAAGACTGCGGGCGCGGCGGCGCAACTTATGGCAAAGGAAGGCAAGTATGCCACCCTCAGACTTCCGAGCGGCGAGATGAGAATGATACTTCTCACTTGCAAGGCTACGATAGGTCAGGTCGGCAATCTCGATCACGAACTTGTTTCGCTCGGCAAGGCGGGCAGAAAACGCCACATGGGTATCAAACCTACCGTCCGCGGTGTGGTTATGAACCCCTGCGATCACCCCCACGGCGGTGGCGAAGGCAAATCTCCCATCGGTCGTCCGGGTCCCGTTACTCCTTGGGGTAAGCCGGCTCTCGGTTACAAGACGAGGAACAAGCACAAGAACAGCAACAAGTTTATTGTTAAACGCATAAATTAGCGAGGTAAATTATGAGTAGAAGTTTGAAAAAAGGTCCTTATGTAGAGGAAAGATTATTTAAGAGAGTTTGCGCTCAGATGGAAACGACAGACAAAAAGGTTATCAAAACCTGGTCGAGAAGTTCTACTATTTACCCCGAATTTATCGGGCAGACGATAGCGGTACACGATGGACGCAAGCACGTCCCCGTATATTGCACCGAAGAAATGGTAGGTCATAAACTCGGCGAATTTGCTCCCACACGCACATTTAAGGGACACGCCGGCGAAAAGACGACCAAGGCTAAATAAGGAGAACGGCAATGGCTAATATCGAAAACGAAATGGAATCGAAAAGCAGAACCAAAATCAAAAAAGAAAGAAATTCCACCAAGCGAGAAACTCGTCCGTTTGCACGCGCAAGATATGTTAGAATATCGCCGAGCAAAGTTAGAGTCGTGCTTGACGTCGTAAGAGGCAAGTCCGTCAACGAAGCGATAGCAATGTTGGAAGCAATACCCAACGCTTCGGCGGAAGTCGTTCGCAAACTTATTTTGTCGGCGACCGCAAATGCCGCAGACAAGCAAAATCTGTCGCGCTCCGACTTGTATGTTGCTGAGATATATGCGGACGGGGGTCCCATTTTGAAAAGAATGAACCCCGTATCCAAAGGTAGGGCTCACAGCATAAACAAGCGCACCAGCCATATTACGGTAGTGCTCGACACGATAAAGGAGGATAGATAACAATGGGTCAAAAAGTTAATCCCCACGGACTGAGAGTAGGCGTAATAAAAGGTTGGGACGCTCAGTGGTATGCAAACAAGAAAGAATTTTCGAATTTCCTTGTCGAAGATCACAAGATTCGCGAATTCATAAAGAATAAGTATTATACTTACGGAATTTCCAAGACCACTATCGAAAGGGCTCAGGGAAAGGTAGTCATCAACATCTTCACTTCCAAACCGGGTATGCTTATCGGCATCAAGGGCGCGGGAGTAGAGCAACTCAAAAAGGAACTCACGAAGGTAGTTGCCGCAGGCAGAGTTATTCACATCAACATTATCGAGGTGAAACGCCCCGATATGGACGCTCAACTCGTTGCCGAGGGCATAGCCGCTCAACTTGAAAAGCGCGCGTCGTTCCGTCGCAGCATGAAGCAGGCAATGGGCAGAGTTATGCGCAGCGGCGCCAAGGGAGTCAAAATAATGGTTTCGGGCAGATTGGACGGAGCCGAGATCGCACGTAGCGAAAGTTATCACGACGGCTCGATCCCGCTTCAAACACTTCGTGCCGATATCGATTATGCCAAGGCTGAGGCAAACACCACGTTCGGCAAGATAGGTATCAAGGTATGGGTTTACAAAGGAGAGGTCATTCCTCAACTTAAAGAAGGAGGACAACACTAATGTTATTGCCTAAAAGAGTAAAAAGACGTCGAGTACATCGCGGAAGAATGAAGGGCAAGGCAAACAAGGGCAACATTATCGCATACGGAGATTACGGTCTTGTTGCGCTCGAACCCGGTTGGATAAAATCCAATCAAATAGAAGCGGCCCGTATCGCAATGACAAGATATATAAAGCGTGGCGGACAGGTATGGATAGACATATTCCCCCACAAGCCGGTTACGAAAAAACCCGCCGAGACCCGTATGGGTTCAGGAAAGGGCGCTCCCGAATTTTGGGTAGCGGTAGTTAAGCCGGGCAGGGTATTGTTCGAAATGGCGGGCGTACCCGAAGAGACAGCAAAAGAGGCATTGAGACTTGCCGCGCACAAACTTCCGATCAAGTGCAAGTTCGCACGCAAGGAAGAACTCGTGAGCGCAGACGCCGATGCCGTTACCGAAAAGGAGGTTGACGCATAATGAAAGTTACTTTCAGAGACTTGCAGGACAATGAACTTGCGGCGAAACTCGCAGAACTTAAACAGGAATTGTTCAATTTGCGTTTCAACCACGCAACAGGACAACTGGCAAACCCCATGCAACTCAAAAGATGCAAGAGGGACATAGCCAGAGTAAAGACCGTTATTCGCGAGCGCGAACTTGCGAAGAAGGCGTAATGGAGGGCATTATGGCAGATCCGGTAGTAAGAAATAATCGAAAAGTCAGGGTAGGCATAGTCGTTAGCGACAAGATGGACAAGACGATCGTCGTTGCAGTTCGCGACAAGACGAAGCACCCCCTGTATAAAAAGACGATAAACACGACTACGAAATTCAAGGCGCACGACGAAAACAACGAAGCGGGCATTGGCGACATAGTCGAGATAGTAGAAACAAGACCGTTGTCCAAGGACAAATGTTTTAGGCTCAACCGTATTGTCGAAAAGGCTAAATAAGGAGAACGCATATGATACAACCACAGACATATTTGAAAGTAGCCGACAACAGCGGCGCCAAAGAAATCATGTGTATACGAGTACTCGGCGGCTCCTTCCGTCGTTCGGGCAATATCGGCGATGTGATAATCGCTTCGGTCAAGAGCGCGACTCCCGGCGGTACCGTCAAGAAGGGCGACGTCGTAAGAGCGGTCATCGTTCGCAGCCACAAGGGCGTGAACAGACCCGACGGCAGCCACATTCGTTTCGACGACAACGCGGCGGTCATAATAGACAACCAGAAGCAACCGAGGGGCACGCGTATATTCGGGCCCATAGCGAGAGAACTCAGGGACAAGGATTATATGAAGATCATTTCCTTGGCGCCCGAAGTTATATAGGAGGGAAGGTATGAGTTTAAGAATCAAAAAAGGCGATACGGTCATTCTTATGGTCGGCTTGGAAAAGGGTCAGACCGGTAAGGTTTTGGCGGTAGACCCCGCGACCAACCGTATCAAGGTCGAAAATCTCAATATGGTTTCCCGACATCACAAGGGTCGCTCGGCGCAAGAGCAGAGCGGAATAATCAAGACGGAAGGTAGCATTGACATAAGCAATGTAATGCTCGTATGCCCCTCTTGCGGGAAGCCCACCCGTATAGGCGTTATGGAAGTTGACGGAAAGAATCACCGTCAGTGCAAAAAATGCGGTTTCGATATCGACTCCAAAAAGCCCGAAAAGAAGCAAGACACCAAAAAGAAAAGCGCACGACAGGCAGACAAGACAAGCGCGACAAGCAGAGTAAAGCGCACGCGCAAGTCGAAAGCCGAAGATGGCGAGAATTAACGGAGGGACGTTATGGCTGAACTTAAACGAAACAGACTTAAAACAAGGTATATCGAGGAGATCGTACCGGCGCTTGTCAAGGAACGCGGATACAAAAACATTATGGAAGTTCCCAAACTTGACAAGATAGTTCTCAATATGAGACTCGGCGATATAAAAGACAACAGCAAGAGCGTCCAGATGGCTATGAACGAACTCGAAGCGATCGCAGGACAAAAAGCAGTGCTCACGAAAGCCAAAAAGTCGGTTGCGAACTTCAAACTGCGCGAGGGACAGTCGATAGGCATAAAAGTCACGCTCAGAGGCGACAAGATGTACGAATTTTTCGACAAACTCGTTTCGGTGGCTTTTCCGCGAGTAAGAGATTTCCGCGGCATATCGGGCAAGTCGTTTGACGGCAGAGGAAACTATGCCGTGGGCGTAAAAGAGCAAATCATATTCCCCGAAGTTCCGTACGAACAGGTGGAAAAAGTTAGGGGCTTCGACGTTTGTGTGGTCACCACCGCAAAGACGGACGAAGAAGCCAAGGCGCTTCTGACTAAACTCGGAATGCCGTTTAGGAATTAAGGGAAAGGAGAAGATTATGGCAAAGAAAGCAATGATAAATAAGCAACAAAAAGCGGCTAAATACTCTACGCGCGCATATACGCGTTGCAAAATATGCGGCAGACCGCATGCGGTTTTGCGTAAGTACGGTATTTGCAGAATTTGTTTCAGAGAATTGGCGTACAAGGGCGAAATTCCCGGCGTCAAGAAGTCGAGTTGGTAGGAGGTAAGTTATGGTAATAAATGATCCAATAGCCGATTTGCTTACAAGAATAAGAAACGCTTTGACGGCAAAGCACGAAACCGTAACCGTCCCCAATTCCAAGATGAAGAAGGCGATCGCAGATATTCTCGTAAATGAAGGATATATTAAGAGCGCCGAAATCGTCGAAACAGACGGACACAAAAATATTTATATTACCTTAAAGTACGGCGCGAAAAACGAAAGGGTTATAACCAACCTCAAAAGAATCAGCAAACCGGGATTGAGAGTATATTGCGGTTATGCGGATCTTCCGAAGGTACTCAACGGTTTGGGTATAGCGATTATATCCACCTCGAAGGGCATTATGACCGACAAGCAGGCTCGTGCCGACAAGATAGGCGGCGAAGTTCTCGCCTATATCTGGTAGGAGGTCGATATGTCAAGAATAGGTAGATTACCCGTAGCGATACCCGCAGGCGTCACCGTGGACTATAAGGATAACGTCGTTACCGTAAAAGGTCCCAAGGGTACGTTGAGCACGGTCATCGCAGACAAAAACATAAATATCAGGATCGAAGGAGCCGAACTCCACGTCGAGAGAACGCGCGAGGATAAGAGCGTAAAGAGCAAGCACGGCTTGTACCGTCAACTTATCAACAATATGGTTGTCGGCGTCGTTACTCCGTTTTCGCGTTCGCTTACCGTAAACGGCGTAGGTTGGAAAGCAGGCGTCAGCGGCAACAAATTGACGCTCAATATAGGTTACAGCCACCCGGTGGACTTCATCATTCCCGAAGGCATAACAATCACTTGCCCGGATCAGAACACGATAGTTGTTTCGGGCGTATCCAAGGAACTTGTCGGTCAGACGGCTGCGACGATCAAGTCCAAGAGGCCTGTCGAACCGTATCATGCATACGGCATAAGGTACACGGACGAAGTCGTAGTTATGAAAGAAGGCAAGAAAGGTAAATAACAGGAGAGCATTATGATAAACAAGATTAACAAAAACGGTGTAAGAACCGGAAGACATCTTAGAATTAGGGCGAAAATCAAAGGTACCGCCGAAATGCCTCGCCTTTGCGTTTACCGCAGTACTTCGCATATTTACGCACAGGTCATCGACGACGTCAAGGGAGTTACGATAACTTCGGGTTCCACGATAGCGAAGGGGATCGATGTAAAGAATATGACCAAGACCGAAGCCGCAAAGGCAGTCGGCGAGTTTGTAGCAAAGCGTGCCATCGAAGCAGGCGTAAAGAAGGTCGTTTTCGACAGAGGCGGCTATCTGTACACAGGCAGAGTAAAGGCACTTGCGGACGGCGCGAGAGAAGCCGGGCTTGAATTTTAGGAGGACTAATAATGGCAAAGAGAGAACAGGAAGTCGTTAAACAGGACGATGGAATTACAAGCAGGCTTGTAGGCGTCAATCGTATAACTAAGGTCGTAAAAGGCGGACGCAATATGCGTTTTGCGGCTCTCGTGGTAGTCGGCGACGGCAACGGCAGCGTTGGAATAGGCACAGGAAAGGCAGCCGAAGTTCCCGAAGCGATCAAGAAAGCCGAGCAGATAGCCCGCCGCAATATGATAAAGATCGCAATAGGCGAAAGCACGATACCCCATGAAACGACGGGAAGATTCGGCAAGAGCGTCGTTATGCTCATGCCCGCTCCCGAAGGTCGAGGCGTTATCGCAGGCAGCAGCGTGAGAGCGGTCGTAGAACTTGCGGGCATCAAGAATATTACCACCAAGAGTTACGGTTCGCGTAATCCCATCAATACGGTAAAGGCAACTTTCGAGGGACTCAAATCGTTGCGCTCTCCCGAAAAGATTGCTTCTCTCCGCGGCAAGACCGTGGACGAGATCCTCGGTTAAGGCGGTGCGATATGGCAAAACAACTTAAAATTACTTTAATAAAGAGTACCAACGGTTGTCTTGAAAAGCAAAAAAGGACGGTAGAGGCGCTCGGCCTCGGCAAGATCCGTTCCTCGGTGGTTAGAGAGGACAACGAAGCCGTTCGCGGTATGATATACGTTGTAAAACATCTTGTAAAGGTGGAGGAAATTTAAAATGAAAATGCACACTTTATCTCCTGCACCCGGCGCGCGCACCGCTCCCAAAAGAGTTGGACGCGGAATCGGTTCGGGGCTTGGAAAAACCTCTACAAAGGGTCACAAAGGACAGTGGGCACGTAGCGGCGGCGGCGTTCGCGTAGGATTCGAAGGCGGACAAATGCCTCTTGCGCGCAGATTGCCGAAGCGCGGCTTTGACAACGCCTGGAAGAAGGTTTATTCGGTCATTAATTTGGACGTCATCGAAGATAATTTCAATGACGGCGACGAAGTAACCGTCGAGATCCTCAAAGAGAAAGGACTTATCAAGAAAATCGAGCAGTACGGACTTAAAGTTTTAGGTAACGGAACGCTCACCAAGAAAGTTACCGTCAAGGCTTGCAAGTTTACAGAGTCGGCAAAGAAAAAGATCGAAGAAATCGGTGGCAAAGCAGAGGTGTTGTAATGTTCAAAACCCTCGTCAATGCATTCAAAAACAAAGAAATAAGAACCAAAATACTTATTACGATCGGTCTTTTGTTCCTTTACAGATTGGGTTGCTGGATACCCATTCCGGGAATAGGTACAGGTTCGCTCGTCAGCGCAGACGATACTTTGCTCGGTCTGTTGTCGCAGATCGGCGGTAACGCGCTCAACAACGGCGCACTGCTCGCTCTCGGAATCACACCGTACATCAACGCGTCGATTATCGTTCAGTTGTTGACGGTAGCCATTCCCGCGCTCGAACGCTGGTCGCGTCAGGGCGAGGACGGTAGAAAGAAGATCTCGATAGTCACAAAGGTCGTCACACTTTTGCTTGCCATAGCACAGGCGACGGGTATTGCAATAAGTTGGGTACAGACAGACAACGGACTTGCCTCCAATATTTTCGGTAGCGGTGACACGACTCTCGTAGCGATATTCGTAGCGGGAATGTTGGTAGCCGGTTCGATGTTTACTATGTGGCTGGGTGACAGAATCACAGAGATCGGCGTAGGAAACGGCATAAGCCTCATAATCTTCGTCGGTATTATTTCGACGGCAGGTCTTGCGATCGTGAACTCCATTTCGCAGATAGCGCAAGGCAACACCGCCGGCGGTACCGAGGGAACGCAGGCTCTTATAGGACTTATCGTATTCCTCGTACTTGTGGTACTCATATTCATGTTTATCGTATTCATCGACATGTCCGAAAGAAAGATCGTCGTCAATTACGCAAAACAGGTCAAGGGTCGCAAACAGTACGGCGGACAGTCGAGCAACATACCCATTAAGATCAACGCAAACGGCGTATTGCCCATCATCTTCGCGACGGCGCTTTTGACCTTCCCGCAGATGATCGCGAGAATGTTCGCAAGTCAAGCGGATCTGGCGAATCCGAACACCTTTTACGGTTGGTGGAATCGCTACCTCGGCACGGGCAGTATAGCGTACTTCGTCTTGCTCGGTTTGCTCATTATGGCGTTCAGTTTCTTCTATACGACCATACAGTTCAAGCCCGACGAAATAGCGCGTAATCTTCAACAGTACGGCGGCTCGATACCGGGAATACGACCTGGCAAATTCACGGCGGAATATCTCAACAAAGTGTCAAAGCGACTTACGTTCTTCGGCGCATTGTTCCTTATGATAATAGCGATCGTTCCGTCCGTAATTTTCCAAGCACTCGGCAATGCGGGTGTAATAACCAATATGAACCTTATCAACGCATTTACCGCGACGGGACTTTTGATAGTCGTTTCGGTAGCGTTGGAACTCAATAAGCAACTCGAAGGCTTGCTTATGATGAAAAGGACAAGAGGATTCCTTAAATAAGATAAGGAGTATTCATCGTGAAGGTAGTTTTATTCGGTCCTCCCGGAGCGGGAAAGGGCACCCAAGCGTGCGAAATATCCGCGTATTACGGTCTTACTCATATCTCGACGGGAGATTTGATACGTAAAAACATCAGAGAAAAAACACCGATAGGGCTGGTCGCGCTCGATTACATTGAGCGCGGCAAACTTGCCCCGGACGAGGTCGTAATGCAACTTCTGGGCAGGGAGATCGCGGGACTCGACGGATATCTTCTCGACGGATTCCCCCGAACTCTCGCTCAGGCGAAGATGCTCGACGAGATCACCGATATAGACGTCGTGATCAATTTGCAACTTGACGACGAACTCGTCGTAAGCAGAATAGTGAACAGAATGGTTTGTCCCGTTTGCGGCAGAAGTTACAACAAATTGTTACATTCGACGACGGTCTGCGATTGCGGCGCGACGCTTACGATGCGCACCGACGACACGCCCGAAATAGTCGAGGAGCGACTCAAAGTTTATCGCGAACAGACGTTGCCCATTCTCGATCATTACGGAGCGGTCGGCAAGGTGAAGGATATCGACGGAAACGGAAGCGTAGGCGAAGTTTTCGAGAAGATAAAAAAGGCGCTTTATGATTACGATAAAAAACGATGAAGAAATAGCCCTCATGCGAATTTCGGGGCAGATAGTGGGCGAGGCGTTGAAAGAGGCGGAACGGTTCGTAAGACCCGGCATCACGACGCTTGAACTCAATGCCGTTGTGGAAGAAGTAATACGTTCGCACGACGCAATACCGTCGTTTAAGAACTATCACGGCTTCCCCGCTGCAACGTGCATATCGGTCGACGATGTGGTGGTACACGGGTTTCCGTCCATAAAGGTGCTCAAAGAGGGAGAAATAGTCAGCGTCGATGTGGGAGCGTGCAAAAACGGATTTCACGGCGACGCGGCACGAACTTTCGCGGTAGGCGAGGTGTCCGCCGCAAAGAAGAAACTAATAGAAGTTACGCAACAATCGTTTTTCGAAGGACTTAAATTCGTAAAAGAGGGCGGTAGGCTCGGCGACGTATCGCACGCCATACAAAGTTACGTTCAACGTTACGGATACGGAGTCGTTCGCGAAATGGTGGGTCACGGCATCGGGCGTAAACTTCACGAAGATCCGAGCGTGCCGAATTACGGTTCGGCAGGGACGGGATTCGTGTTGAAAAGAGGATACGCTCTTGCGATCGAACCGATGATCACTCTCGGCGACTATCACGTAAAGATCGATGCCGACGGGTGGACGTGCAGGACTTGCGACGGCAGTCCCAGCGCACATTACGAGAATACGGTCGTAATTACCGAAAACGGTGTCGAAATTTTGACTTTGTAAAAAATAGGAACCGAAATTCGATTTACAAGAGTTGAAATTTGTGGTATAATAGCAAAATGGGTAAATTGAGCGATGTTAAATTATGTGTCGGCGATATGGCTGTGAGCCTCGCGGGACACGACGGCGGAAGGCTGTATGTGGTCGTTGCCGAACTCAACGAAGATTTCGTGCTTGTGGCGGACGGCAAATACCGACATACCGACAACCCCAAACAAAAGAGGCGCAAACATCTTAAATTCGTTTGCAAGACAGATGCGATCGACGATTTGACAATCGCCGCGCAAATAAGATCCGCGGAGGAAAACAATGCCAAGAGAAGATAATATCGAAGCCGAAGGCACAGTGGTCGAGTGCTTGCGCAACGCGACGTTCAAAGTCAAATTAAGCAACGGGCATATAGTCACTTGCACCATTTCGGGCAAAATTCGTATGCATTATATCAAGATTCTCGAAGGCGATACCGTCAAGATAGAAATGTCTCCCTACGATATTACAAAGGGAAGAATCACTTATAGAAACAAAAACTGATAAAATAGGAGATTATTATGAAAGTAAGGACTTCTGTAAAACCGATGTGCGACAAATGCAAGGTCATCAAAAGACACGGCAAGGTTATGGTAATTTGTTCCAAATACCCCAACCACAAACAAAGACAAGGTTAGTAAAAAGACTATTCTCGCCTCGTTTCCGCGCGCATCATTCCAGGCGTGCGTAAAGGCGGCGTTTTGCTTATATATTACACTTAATTTTTAAAAGGAGAAAAATCGTGGCAAGAATTGCTGGTATTGATTTGCCAAGAGAAAAGCGCGTCGAAATAGGACTTACCTATATTTTCGGCATAGGCAGACCTCTTGCAAACAAGATTTTGAAAGAAACCGGAGTTGATCCGGACATAAGAGTAAAAGATCTTACCGAAGAACAGGTCAATACTCTCAGAAATTATATCGAACACAACGTTAAGGTCGAAGGCGATCTCCATCGCGAAACCGCCCTTAATATCAAGAGGCTTATGGAAATAGGCTGTTACAGGGGCGTGCGTCACCGAAAAGGTTTGCCCGTAAGAGGTCAGAGCACCAAACAAAACGCAAGGACCCGCAAGGGACCGAAGCGTACGGTCGGCAGATCCAAGAAGGATAAGTAGGAGGCACCAAAATGGCAGTAAAGAAAACCACAACCAGAAAAAAGATCACAAAGAATATAGACAAGGGTCAGGTTCATATCCAATCCTCGTTCAACAATACGCTTATTACGATCACGGACGATCAAGGCAATGCCATAACTCAATGCAGCGCAGGCGCTTTGGGCTTCAAAGGCTCGCGTAAGTCCACTCCGTTTGCGGCTCAACAGGCTTGCGAAAAGGCAGCCCTTACCGCAAAGGAACACGGACTCAAAAGCGTTGACGTGTTTGTAAAAGGTCCGGGTTCGGGACGTGAATCGTCCATTCGCGCGTTGGAAGTAGCGGGACTTACGGTTACGTCTATCACCGACGTATCGCCCATACCGCACAACGGATGCAGAGCGCCCAAGCGCCGCAGAGTATAAGGAGGAGTAGATTATGGCTAAGATCACATGTGCAGATTGCAAAAAATGCAGACGAGAAGGACAAAAACTCTTTTTGAAAGGAGAACGTTGCACCTCCAAAAAATGCGCTATGGAACGCAGACCGGTTGCGCCCGGACAGCACGGAGCGGCAAGGAAAAAGAATTCCGAGTATGCCGTGCAACTTCGTGAGAAGCAAAAGGCAAAGCGCGCATACGGGTTGCTCGAAAAGCAGTTCCGTTCGTACTACGACCGCGCTACGCGCATCAAGGGCGTTACGGGCGAAAATATGCTTATGTTGCTCGAATGTCGTCTTGACAATGTGATTTATCGTATGGGTATAGGATCGAGCCGCGCTCAATCGCGTCAGATCGTAAACCACGGACATATCACGGTAAACGGCAGAACGGTCAATATTCCGAGTTTCATAGTTAAGGCAGGCGACGAAATTGCAATAAAGGAGAACAAGCAGGACAACGCGATGTTCAAGGAGTTGCGCGGCGCAAAGATCGTTATGCCCAAGTGGCTCGAATTCAATACCGAAACGTTCGTGGGCAAAATAATCGAATTGCCGAAGCGCGAAGATATAGATCTTAACATCAACGAGCAGCTTATTGTAGAGTTGTATTCCAAATAATTGGAAAAAATCCACCTAATAAGGAGAAGATTCATAAATGATGGAAATCGAAAAACCGGAAATCACATTAGAGGAAAGCGCAGATTTCAGATACGGGAAGTTTGTCGTAGAGCCTTTGGAACGTGGTTACGGTATAACTTTGGGTAATGCTCTAAGACGCGTGCTTTTGTCGGCTTTGCCGGGTACAGCCGTTGTGGGCATTTTGATAGACGGTGTAAGTCACGAATTCAGCACAATTAAGGGCGTAAAGGAAGACGTTGCGGACATTATTCTCAATATCAAGCAACTCAATCTCAAAGCCAATTACGGCGACCGTGACATCAAAAAGAGTTTGCGAATAGAGAAAAGCGAGCCGGGGATAGTTACCGCCGCCGATATCGAGCAAGATCCCGAAATAGAGATTCTCAATCCCGATCTGTATATTTGCACTCTCGACGAGGGCGCCAAACTCAATATGGAACTTTTTGTCGGGCAGGGACGCGGATATGTGGTTGCCGAAAACAACAAGGACGCTTCGCAACCGATAGGTTATATAGCGATAGATTCCATATTCACGCCCGTGAAAGCGGCAAGTTATTCGGTCACCACCACTCGTGTCGGGCAAAGCATCGACTACGATAAACTTACCATCGAGGTCAAGACGGACGGCTCTTTGTCGGCACGCGACGTACTTTCGCTCGCCGCAAAGGCGATCGAAGACCATATCAGGATCTTCGTTTCGCTCAGCGACACGATTTCCAAGATGGGAATTCTTATAGAATCTCAAAACAGTCCCAAAACGCAAATTCTCGAAATGAACATAGAAGATATGGATTTGTCGGTTCGAAGTTACAACTGCTTGAAACGCGCCAACATTCATACGGTAGAGGATTTGACCAAAAAGACGGAAGACGATATGCTCAAAGTCCGCAATCTCGGTCGCAAATCGCTTGACGAAGTTATCGGCAAGTTGCGCGCTTACGGCTTGGGACTCAAAAGCAACGAAGATTAAGGAGAACAACAATGGAACAAAGAAAATTAGGTAGACCTACCGACCAAAGAATGGCACTTTTAAGAAATCAAACGACCACTCTTTTGTGGTACGGTCGCATAGAAACAACTTACGAGAGGGCGAAGGAAGTGGCTCGTATGGCAGAGAAACTTTTGACCAAAGCCATTCGCACCTACCTCGACACGCAAAAGAAAGTCGTTGAACGCAAAGAGAACGGCAAAGACGTTAAGGTCGAACTCGTAAACGACGGTCCGCAAAAGTTGGCTGCGCGTCGTGCGATAATGCGCGTTTTGTACGACATTCCCGAAATGCGTCAGGAAAAAGAAAGCAAGCAATCGTACAGGGAAAGAACGCACAATATCAAGCACCCGTTAGTAGAGAAGATCTTCAACGAGTATGCGCCCAAGTACGATAAACGCGCCAAGGACAACAATAACAACTATGGCGGATACACAAAGATCAGCAAAATCGGGTTCCGTCGCGGCGATGGCGCGGAAATGGCGATCATTGAGTTGGTTTAATATCAGCAAGCGTCCCTACGATGGGACGCTTTTTGTATACTATGGAAAGAAAGAAGAAAATCATATTGATCGTTGTCCCGATAGCAGTAGTCGCCCTCGCGCTACTCACGATATTGCTTTTGCTCCCGACGGACAAACTGTGTACCGTCGTGTTCAATTCGCGCGGCGGGAACGAAATATCCTCGGTCGAGGTTAAGACGGGTTCAAGGCTGAAACTCCCGTCGCCGCCAAGAAAAGCGGGATATATTTTCGACGGTTGGTTTTACGACGAGGAATGTGAGGTAGCATTCGACGAACAGGCGAATATCGAAAATAATACCACCCTGTATGCAAAATGGCGGGCACGCTCTTACATTGTATCGTTTTCGGACGGGCGAAAGAACGAAGTCGTGACGTTCGGCGAGCCTTTCGAATTGCCCGTTCCGCAAGCGCAAGGAGGACAAGTTTTCGCAGGTTGGAGATACTTCGATGAGAACATAACCGACGAGTACGGTCGCGGGCGTACGAAATGGAATATTTCGCATGACATAAGCGTTTCGCCGCTCATGTACGAGGTGATAGCGTTTGATGAACGCGACGGGAAACTCGTGGCGAGCAAAGGAGCAGACATAGACAAATTGAGTGACATAACAATTCCCGACGAGATAGACGGGACTATGGTGACAGCCGTCGCTCAAAACGGATTTTCGGGATGCGATAACATAAAAGAAATTCGCCTCGGCAAAAACATAACCGAACTCGGCAATTTCGCGTTTGCGAATTGTTCGAATCTTTCGGTCGTTACGCTCGACGGCGTGACAAAGTTGGGGATCTCGGCGTTCGAGGGATGCGTTTCGCTTGGCGAAATTACCGTTCCGAATTCGGTGACCACTATGGGCGAGAGGTGCTTTTACGGCTGTACCGCCCTCAAAAGCGCGGAACTAACGTGCAAGTCGGTGGGCGGTTATGCGTTTGCGAACTGCACTTCGCTTGCCGAGGTCGTCGTTTTGCAAGGCACCGAAATGCTCGGCGATCATTGCTTCGACGGTTGCGTTGAACTGACGGCGGTGACATTGCCGTCCTCGCTGACGAATGTGGGAGCGTATTTGTTCGCGCACGCGTCGTCGCTCGCGGAAATAACGTTGCCGACAGATCTCGACACTGTAAGCATGGGAATGTTTTCGTGTTGCACGTCGTTGAGAAAAGTGGACATGGGTAACGTAAAATACATAGAAAGTTACGCTTTCGAGGATTGCACGTCCCTTGATCTCGTCATAAAGAATACCGTCGTCCTTATAGGCAACGCCGCGTTCAAGCATTGGACGGACACGCAAACGATCCTTTTCGAAGGGTTTTCGAACGCGCCCGACGATTGGGGAGATTGGCAAGCCGATTGCAACGCCAAAATCGAGTTCGTGCCGTAGCGGACGGCGAGTAAAACGTCTATGTTCGTCGCCTGTCTTGTGTGGACGGTAAAAAACGGAAAATCACGGACGGTAGCGTTACGGGCGATAAAAAGCGAAATACGCGGACGGAACGCTATGGAACGCATACTCGATTGCTGTTTTCGCTTCTCAAAAGAGAGTTCATAAGCGTTTTCGGAGCGCAAAAGGCAAAAAAATTTTTTAAAAATTGCCGAAAAGGGGCAAAATCAGTTTACTTAAATTCGAGTTAGTATTATACTTTAAATATCTTATTAAAGGAGATAAATTAAAATGAAAATCGGTGTACCTATTGAAATCAAAAAACACGAGTACAGAGTAGGACTTGCTCCTCATCATGCGGCTGCTTACGTAAAAGCAGGCCACGAAGTTTATATCCAACACGATGCAGGTGTGGGATCCGGTTATGACGACGAGGCTTACAAGGCAGTCGGCTGCAAGATCCTTCCCACCATTGAGGACGTTTATGCAAAGGCAGAAATGATCATCAAGGTCAAGGAACCTCTCGAACCAGAATATAAACTTATGCGCGAAGGACAGATCCTTTACACATATTTCCACCTTGCGGCAGACAAGGCTCTTACCAAGGCTTGCCTCGATCGCAAAGTTATCGCAATCGCATATGAAACGATAAGAGATAAGAAGGGCGCGCTTCCGTGCCTTAAACCGATGAGCGAGATCGCAGGTCGTCTTTCCGTTCAGGAAGGCGCGAAATACCTCGAAAAGCCGTTCGGCGGCAGAGGATGCCTTCTCGGCGGCGTTACGGGTGTTCTTCCCGCAAACGTTCTTGTTCTCGGCGGCGCAGGCGTTGTAGGCCGTAATGCCGTTGCAATGGCTGTCGGTCTTGGCGCAAACGTTACCGCAGTAGACGTAAACCTCGACGCTCTTACCGAAATGGATACTCGTTATGCCGGCAGAGTTCACACTCTTTACAGCACAGACGAAGCCGTAAGAGAGGAGATCGCAAAGGCAGACCTCGTAATAGGCTGCGCACTTATTCCGGGAGCCGCTACTCCGCAACTCATCCGCAAGGAATATTTGCCGCTCATGAAGAAGGGCGCCGTTATCGTGGACGTTGCGATCGACCAGGGCGGTACCTGCCAGACTTCGCACGTTACCTATCATGACAATCCCGTATTCGAGGAACAGGGCGTTATTCACTATTGCGTAGGCAATATGCCCGGCGCAGTTCCCTGCACCTCGACGCTTGCGCTCAACAACGCAACTTTGAAATATGGTCTTGCTATCGCAAACAAGGGTTATCGTGCGGCTCTCAAAGAGGATCCGGGTCTTAAACTCGGTCTTAACGCCCATCTCGGCAAACTTACCTGCAAACCCGTTGCAGACTTGTACAAGATGGAATATACCGATCCCGACACCGTACTTTAATCGGCAATCAATAGAATAATAAACAAAAAAAGGCTTTCCCGTCATTCGGGATCGCCTTTTTTTCGTTAAAGTCTTGACAAATTATTGTACGCGTTATACAATATATACGGAGGCATAGTATGAAATATTGTTCGCACTGCGGATCCGAACTTATGGACGAGGCGTATGTTTGCCCTCATTGCGGCTGTCTTACGGAAGCGCAAGTGAAGGCGAGTGACGACAAATCGGTACTGAGAACCGTCGTTAAGGTTTTTATGCTACTTTCCTGCGTCACAGCCGCATTTGCTTTTTTGCTTCCGCTCTGCTGGGTATTGCCCATGACGATACATTATTGGAAATGTGCCGAAAATAATATTAATGTGGGGATGGGGTTCAAAATTTGCACGTTGATTTTCGTAAACGTTATTGCGGGTGTGCTCATGCTCGTTGAAAACGACATTTAAAACGAAGGCGCTCTTAGAAATTGTCGATAATTCTCAAATAATCTTATTCATTTGCGTAGTCGCGTAATGTGGGAATAGAGGAATATATTATGAGGAACAAAAGAGGATTCACATTGGTAGAAGTGGTTGTCGTTATTGCCGTGATCAGCATACTCGCGGCAGTGACGGTGCCTTCGGTTTTGTCCGTCGTCGGTAGTGCACGCAAATCCTCGGACATCCAAACAATGCACAAACTCAATTCGATGTTGTCGGTCGGCGAAATATCCGGCGGCGAGTTGAAAGACAGTTATGCCTTGCAGACCGAAGGCTGGGAACTTGCCTATTCCAAAAGTGTAAATAAATTGGTAATTCTCGACGTTGACAACAAGATCGTCGCGGCGTGGAAGAATTCTCTTGTAGGGCTCGACGGCGAAGGTTACATTAGATTGTCGCAACTTACCGCCGACCCCGATATTCCCGTCGGTCCCGACGATCCCGAAGAACAAGCCAAACAAAAATTCAAAGACGGCGCGACCGTGGTCGATAAATTGCCACCAAACGCTACTGAACTCATAACGTTGAATGAAAACGGAAAGTTGTATCTAAGCGATGATATCACCGAGTTGACGGAAGGATATTTTTATGGTTGCGATTGGCTTACAAGTATATACCTGGGTACGGGAATTACCGTAATACCGCAGAGCGCTTTCAACAAATGCACGTCGCTGAAAGAGATTTATATAGCGGGACAAATTACCGAAATAGAGGCTCATGCTTTTCAAAAATGCGGTCAATTGGCAGAGTTAAAATTGCCGTCGTCGCTCCGTACTGTTGGAGATTATGCGTTTGCGGGTTGCAATTTCGACAGTTTAATTACGCCTTGCTTTACAATGCCTAAATATACTACTTCTATAACCACAACAAAAAATCTTTGGCTTACGGGCGGTAAAGTTTATGATAATTCCATAGCCGACGGCAATCAATTCATAACTTGGCTGATGGATTTAATTGATGATTCGATAGAGGCTAAAACGCTTGTTTCGCTGAAAATCACAAACACCGACATAAATCAAATCGTACTCGATAACCTTAAAAAGTATGCCGCAGAAACGAAAATGACTATTTCGATAGATCAGTTCAGTTATGATTCTCTGAGTAATGACGACGACAAACAATTTTTCGAGCAATATTTGAACTGAAAATTATTTTTCTCTTAAATTTGCTACTTCCCAGACAGTTTCACTTATAATGGAAAATAGAAAAGGTTCTATTGTTCGCTTTCGGGCTTGAACTGTGCGAAAAACGATTTATCGGTGCGCAACCTTTTCTTTTTTTATGCCTTCTTTTTTTATGCCTTCTTATTAAAAGTTTGAATTTATATATTAAATTGCTTGCAAAAAAGATTTGGTTATGATATAATTTGTAGGCTAAATGCAATCCTTACTCCCGCAAGGGAGTCATTAGACCAAAAGGAGGTGGAATATATGAAGAAGTATGAAGTTCTGTATATTCTGGCCGGCAATCTCGAAGAATCGGCAAGAGAGGAGATCATCTCCCAATTCGAGAATCTTGTTACCGCCGCAGGCGGCGAGGCTACCGTAAACAAGTGGGGCAGTCGCAAACTTGCTTACGCAGTAAATTACAAGACAGAAGGCTATTATGTACTGATGGAGTTCACTGCAAATGCAGATCTTCCGCGCGAAATGGAGCGCCAGATGCGCATTGCAAAGGACGAGATCTTACGATTTATGATAACCGCAAAAGAGTAAAATAAGAGGTGAATTATGAATAAATGCGTTTTGGTGGGTAATCTTACCAGAGATCCGGAACATACGACGACCGCAAGCGGAATCTCGGTTTGCAGATTCTCGATAGCGATAAATCGCAACTATACCAACAGCAGCGGCGAGCGTGAAGTCGACTTTTTGAACATAGTTACTTGGCGCGGACTTGCGGACAACTGCGGGAAATTTTTGACCAAGGGCAGTAAAGTATGCGTCAGCGGCTCCATTCAAACGCGTAATTACGAGGATAAGGACGGCAACAAGAGGAATGCTACCGAAATAGTTGCCGACGATGTCGAATTCCTTACTCCCAAGGGCGAGGGTACTGCGGCAGACAGACCCGCGCGTTCGACCAAACCTGCCGCGATGGAACTTGAACCCGTCGAGGACAGCGAACTGCCATTCTAAAATCAAGGAGAAAATAAATTTATGGATAAAAAAGTGCCTAACAAAGTCGTTGAAGGCGACGACAAAACCAAAAAGGCGAAACGCGTCCAAAAGAAAAAGGTTTGCCAATTTTGCGTGGACAAGGTTGAGCATATCGACTACAAGGACGTTGGCAAACTTCGCCGCTTTATTACCGAAAAAGGTAAAATAATTCCGCGCCGTACTTCGGGCGTATGCGCAATGCATCAAAGAGAATTGACGACGGCAATAAAACGCGCCAGATATATGGTGTTGTTGCCGTTCAAAGCAGAGTAAAAACAAAAGCGGGATCGAAATTTGATTCCGCTTTTTTAATGGAGGAGCAATGATTGCAGTAAACGACGTCAGTTTGCAGTTCGGCAGCCGCGTGCTGTTCGACCATGTAAATCTCAAATTCACAAAAGGCAATTGCTACGGCATCATAGGGGCGAACGGAGCGGGCAAATCCACGTTTTTGAAGATCCTGTCGGGCGACATAGAACCAAACAAAGGCGAGGTCGTTATCGACAAGGACGAGAGAATGAGTATTCTTGCGCAAAACCAGAACGTTTGCGACGAATATACCGTGCTGGATACCGTTATGTGGGGTCACAAGCGGCTCATGGAAATAAAGACCGAGCGCGACGCGCTGTACTCCAAGGAGGATTTCAGCGATGAGGACGGCGTGCGCGCCGCAGAACTCGAAGGCGAATTTGCCGAACTCAACGGTTACGAAGCCGAGGCAGACGCCGAAACGCTTCTTAATCAACTCAAAGTCGATCCCGCGCTGTTCGGCGCTTTGATGGCGGACGTCGATCCGAAAATCAAAGTCAAGGTCTTGCTTGCTCAGAGTTTGTTTGGCAAGCCGGACATTCTGATTCTCGACGAGCCGACCAACAACCTCGACGTAAAGAGCGTGAGGTGGCTCGAAGACTATATAATGACTATGGAGGACGCGATAATAATCATCGTTTCCCACAACCGCCATTTCCTCAATAAGGTTTGCACCCACATATGCGACGTTGACTTCAAAAAAATAAAGATTTTCGTCGGCAACTATGATTTTTGGTACGAAAGTTCGCAACTTTTGTTGAAGCAGAGCAAGGAGCAGAACAAAAAGGTTGAGGCGCGCGCGAAAGAACTTCAAGAGTTCATAGCGAGATTCAGTGCGAACGCCAGCAAATCGCGCCAAGCCACGAGCCGAAAAAAAGAACTCGAAAAGTTGAAACTCGAAGATATACAGCCGTCGAGCCGTCGCTATCCGTTCATCGAATTCAAGTTCGAACGCGAAATAGGCAACGAGATACTCGAAGTCGAGGGACTTACCAAAAAAGGATTTTTCGAAAACGTGTCTTTTAGACTTAAACGCGACGACAAGATAGGCTTCGTCTGCCGTAACGGTCAAAATATTTCGATGCTGTTCGATTGCATTATGGGACTTGAAACCCCCGACGCGGGCAAGGTGAAGTGGGGGCAGACGATAATCCCCACATATCTTCCGCAAAACTACGACAACTTTTTCGACGGAGTGGACCTTACGCTCGTACAATGGATAGATCAATTTTCCAAGGACCATTACGAAGAATATCTGCGCGGCTGGCTTGGCAGAATGTTGTTTTCGGGTCAGGAAGCGTTAAAAAAAGCGTCCGTTTTGTCGGGCGGCGAAAAGGTCAGATGTATGCTCGCGCGAATGATGCTGCAAGGCGGGAACTTCCTCATTATGGACGAACCCACCAATCACCTAGATCTCGAAAGCATTACCGCGCTCAATAAGGGCATGACGAATTTTAAGGGCGGGATGCTGTTCGTTTCGCACGATCAGGAAATTATGGAAACGGTGGCGAACCGTATCATCGAAATTGACGGCACGAAAGTTTTCGACAGGGACATAACTTACGACGAATACCTCGATTTGCAATAGAGCAGTTGCCGCGATCGGGAGCCATGAGGCTCTGTTACGGTCGTGACGAGTACGAAGCAAGCGGGGTTTTGCATACCTGTATAGCGTTTTTCGTGGCTTAACGAATGAGTTCGTGTTCCACGGTAAACGAAAATGTCATATTTTCACCGAGCGCATTATCGAGAGCGGCGGCAATTGCTTTTTGCGATTCCGCCGTATTTTTTTCGTACGGCACGGTGATCTCGAATATGGCTTTTGGTTTTACGCCCGCTATGTATCTGAAATCGTGCATATTAAAGTCGCCGTCAAGCGAAGACAGAACGTCCTCTATCTTGCTCTTTGCAAGCGAGGCGGCAGGGTCGTCGAGAACTACTGGATCCATATGGATGGTTAGCGAAATGTCGGTGTTTTGTTCGAAATCTTTTTCGATCTTGTCTATGAGTTCGTGTGCGGCGAGTACGGTTATGTCGGCGTTGACTTCGACATGTACGCTCGCGTAAAGTTTGTTGACGTAGTTATGAACGGCAAGGTCGTGAATACCGAATACGCCTTCGTACGAAAGCAACGTGCGCTTTATTTCGTCGGTGAGTTGCTTGTTCGGACTTTCGCCGAGCAGTTCGCTTACGGTACGTTTTATTATCTTTATTCCGCTTATTGCAATTATCAGCGCAATAAGACAGCCGATATAGCCGTCGAGCGAAAAGCCCGAAAAATGAGATACGATAAGCCCGATCAATACGAGCGCGGACGAGATCGCGTCGCCTATGCTGTCGGCGGCAATGGCGAGGGGGATTTCGGCTTCGTATTTTTTGCCCGTTCGGCGGTTGAAAAAGAACATGAGGAGTTTTGCCGCTATGCCGACCGAAAGTACGACGATAGAGATCGTCGAAAATTCGGCTGTTGCGCCCGTGTAAATTTTTTCGGCAGATTCCAAAAGCAGTTCGGCGGCAAGCACGAGTATGGAGAAAGCGACTACCATGGCTGTGACATATTCGCCTCTCGCGTGCCCGTACGGGTGTTCTTTGTCGGCGGGTTTTGCCGACATTTTCGCTCCGACAATGACTACGACGTTATTGCCGCAGTCGCTCAAATTGTTGAGTCCGTCGGCTATTATCGAGATAGCGCCGAAAAGCGCGCCGCAGACTATTTTGAGGACGGCGAGCGCGACGTTGACGCACATGGCGACGACGCCCGAAACGAAGGTCTTTTTGTTTCTTATATCGTTGTCTTTTTTTGCAAGGGGATTGTCTTGTCGCATAGTTTCTCCTTATTTATATTTTAGCAAATGCAAAGATATTTGTCAATAAACGCATACACCCGTTTAAAACGATTGACTTTTCGCCCGTTTTTTAATATACTCATATTCGAATCAAAAGGTCAGGTGACATATGAGAACACATAATTGTAATGAATTGACCGAAGCAGACGTCGGTAAAAAGGTAACTTTGTGCGGCTGGCTTGCGGGCATACGCGATCTCGGCTCGGTAATATTTTTCGTAATGCGCGACTTTTACGGCATCACGCAGGTGACCGTGAGCGATGAAAAGACGAAAGAACAGGTGCGCAACATTCCGCGCGAGTCCACCATAAAGGTGACGGGCAAGGTGATTTTGCGAAGCAGCCCCAATCCTTCGTTGCCTACGGGACTTATCGAGATAGACCCCGAATCGATTGAAGTGCTCGGCAAATGCACCGAGCAATTGCCCTTCGAAATAGCCAATTCGCTTGCTTCGCGCGAGGACGTAAGGCTCAAATACAGATTTTTGGATCTGCGCAATCCCGTGGTAAAGGACAAAATAGTTTTGCGCAGTAAGATCGTGTCGTCGATAAGGCGCAGAATGACCGAAAAGGGATTTTTGGAGATCACGACTCCCATACTTACGAGTTCATCGCCCGAAGGAGCGCGCGACTTCATAGTGCCTAGCAGACTTTATCCGGGACAATTTTACGCATTGCCGCAAGCACCGCAACAGTACAAGCAGTTGCTTATGGCGAGCGGCATAGACAGATATTTTCAAATAGCGCCGTGTTTCAGAGATGAAGACGCGCGCGCCGATCGTTCGCCGGGCGAGTTCTATCAACTCGATATGGAAATGGCTTTTGCGGGTCAGGAAGAAGTTTTCGAAATACTCGAAGACGTGTTGCCCGACCTTTTCCGCGAATTCACTACGCGCAAAGTTGACGGAGCACCGTTCAAGCGAATCCCGTACCGCACCGCGCTCGAAGATTACGGCTCGGATAAACCCGACCTTCGCAACCCGCTCATAATTAAGGATATGACGGATCTATGCGAAAATTGCGGTTTCGACCCCATCATGTTGAAGCACGTCAAGGCGATCTGCGTTTCTGGCGTTAGCGTTCCGCGCAAGTGGATCGACAAGACCGTCGAGGAGTTTAAAGCAACAACCGAGGGCGGAAATTTGTTCTGGTTCAAACTCGACGAAAACGGTTTGCCTGCGGGCGGCATAGCGAAATTCGTTGCCGATAACATTGCCAAGTGGAAGGCTCGCCTCGGAGTTGACGCAAACGCATTTGTCGCGCTCGTCGCCGAGAGCAAGTTGCAGGACGCGCAAAAGCGAGCGGGAATTGCACGTACATTGCTGGGGACGGGGCTCGATCTTCTCGAAAAGGACGTGTATCGTTTCTGCTGGATAGTGGATTTTCCGATGTACGAGATCGGCGAGGAATCTGGCGAAATAGAATTTTGCCACAATCCGTTCTCGATGCCGCAGGGTGGAATGGAAGCGCTTATGACAAAAGATCCGCTCGATATTCTTGCATATCAGTATGATATCGTCTGCAACGGCATAGAACTCAGCAGCGGAGCCGTCCGCAATCACGATCCCGAAATTATGGTCAAGGCGTTCGAGATCGCGGGTTACGGCAAAGATGTAATAGAAAATAAATTTTCGGCGCTTTACAATGCGTTCAAGTTCGGTGCGCCCCCGCACGCGGGTATAGCGCCGGGCGTGGACCGTATCGTCATGCTTTTGTGCGACGAGCCGAGCATAAGGGAAGTCATAGCGTTCCCCATGAACAAGAACGCGCGCGATCTGCTTATGAACGCGCCCAACTACGTTACGCCCAAGCAACTTGCCGAAACGCATATTGCCGTTACGGAGGAGAAATAGATGGACGACGTCGTTACGCTTACCACCGAAGAAGGCGAGGACATACGTTTCGAAATAGTGAGCGAAATAGCGCTCGGCGACGAATTTTACGCCATTATGCAGCCCGTCGAACAACTCGAAGGAGTTGCCGAGGACGAGGCTTTGGTATTTAGGATCATCGAGAAGGACGACGGCGACGAATACGAACTTGTCATAGACGACGACGTGATAGACGCCGTACTCGACAGTTACAATGCCATGATCGACGAAATGTAGGTATAGGGAAAAATATTATAAAAGAAAGGCGGCATAACGATTAAAGAACGTTATGCCGCTTGTTATTTTATCTGTCGGCTATGCCGAGCCGTGCGAAAAGTCAACTTTTTTCACATTCGCGGATAAGCACGTCGGTTTGGGATTGGTAGTGCGGGAGTTCGCCGTCCATAAGTTTTTTTCCGAATTTTTTTATGAGCGCGTTTGCTTCCTTGGCTTCGCGGCTTGTCCATTCGAGCGAAAAGCAATGGTTGCGTTTCATTGATACGGTATGATAACTCTCGTAGTAAATATCGTTTTTTTCGAGGGCGTCTATCATAAAATTGTATTGTCCGCCGCAGAACAAGTCCTTTTCGGCATAGACGATGAACGTTGCGGGGAAATCCTTGTTTACGAACGGAATAGGCGAGCAAAAATCCTTATATTCGTACTGCCCGAATTCATCTTCGCTTATGCCTGTGTACGATTCGAAAACGTTCTTGTTTAGACCGAGGGCGGTGCGGTTTTTGAGCGAGTACTCTATATTGTAAAGTCCGCAGTTGAGTATGGCTGCCGAAAACGCCGCTCGCGGCTTGACTTTGAAGGCGGCGGCGAGGTCGCTGTTCGTGCAAATTGCGGCAAGCATGGCGGCGTAATATCCGCCCGCCGAATCGCCGTAGACCGCCATTCTCGATAGGTCGAGGCGGAAGATCTTTGAGAACTTGACCACCCAATTGAGAGCGGCGATAAGGTGCCTAATGGGTGTGGGAAAATGACATTCGGGCGCGAGTCCGTAATTGACGTTCACGACGAAAAATCCGTCTGCGGCGAACCAAGTGGACAGAGCCTTGCGATATTGCTTGCCGCCCGCCATAAATCCGCCCCCATGGATATTGAAAAGCACGGGATACAGACCGTGTTTTTTGGGTATGTAATAGTAGTCGAGCAGGCATGTCTTGATATCGTTGTCGCTGTAAAGCACGTCTTTGGTAATAACGACCTTGTCTGCGCCCTCTATGCGCATACTTTTGTTTTGCTTTTTGTTGAAGGCTACGTCGATAGCCTCAAATACGAATTTGGCTATGTCCATAATGTCACCTCATATGGTTTTTATTATTTATTATTTTAGCATATAAATCGAAAAAACAAAAGCGTTTTTTTGCATATTTCGGGGAATGGGGAAAACTTTCGGTCGAATATCGCCGTTTTTATGTGCATATTCTCAAATTTCTTGCGTTGAATTTCCGATTAACCCCCCTTAAATATTTGACAACTGCCGCCGAGATATTGTAAAATAATCGTTGCGCGAATTTTTTTAAGCGCAAAGTCCTCTTGGGCGCAATGCCGAAGCGGGCGAGACTATCTAAAAAGGAGGTAGAGTAATAATGCCAACGATTAATCAGTTGATCCGTAAGGGTAGGGAAAAAGTAAAGTATAAGTCGCTCAGTCCTATACTCGAAAACAATCCGCAAAAGCGCGGTGTTTGCCTTTCGGTGACCACCACCACCCCCAAAAAGCCCAACTCGGCGCTTCGTAAAATAGCGAGAGTAAGGCTCGTAAACAAGATGGAAGGTACTGTTTATATTCCGGGAATCGGACACAATTTGCAGGAACACAGCGTCGTGCTTATTCGTGGTGGCAGAGTGAAGGATTTGCCCGGTGTGAGATATCACATCATTCGCGGCACGCTGGATACGGCGGGCGTGGCGAAACGCAAGCAAGCGCGCTCTAAATACGGTGCGAAACGAGCCAAATAACGTCGCACATTTCAATCAAAAATAAAAAAGGAGGACTAAATTATGCCAAGAAGAAGCGGAGTTCCAAAGCGCGACGTTTTGCCCGACCCGATCTATAACAGCAAGGTAATCACGAAACTTACCAATCAGGTCATGATGGATGGCAAAAAAGGTATCGCACAATCGATCGTATACGACGCTTTCGATATTATCAAAGAAAAACTCGGCACCGAACCCATGGACATATTCAACCATGCAATGGAAAACGTTATGCCCGTATTGGAGGTAAAGGCGAGGAGAGTGGGCGGCTCTACGTATCAGGTTCCCATCGAAATAAGACCCGAACGCAGACAGACCCTCGGAATAAGGTGGATCGTTTTGTACGCTCGCAAACGACCCGAAAAGACTATGAAAGAAAAACTTGCGGGCGAAATTATGGACGCTTACAACAACACGGGCGCATCCATAAAGAAGAAAGAAGAAATGCATAGAATGGCGGAAGCAAACAAGGCTTTTGCACATTATCGTTGGTAAGAGCGAGGTAGTGATATGGCAGAAAGACAGTACAGCCTTAAAAACACAAGAAACATAGGAATAATGGCGCACATTGATGCGGGCAAGACCACTACTACCGAACGTATACTGTTTTACACCGGTAAAGTTCACAAGATAGGCGAAGTTCACGAGGGCGCAGCCACTATGGACTGGATGGCGCAAGAGCAGGAACGCGGCATAACCATTACCTCGGCGGCAACGACCACCCAGTGGAGAGTCGATCGCAGTCCGGGCAGCAAAGAGCCGTATACGCGTATCAATATTATAGATACTCCGGGGCACGTTGACTTCACGGTGGAAGTAGAGCGTTCGCTCAAAGTTCTCGACGGCGCGGTAGCGGTATTTTGCGCGCGCGGCGGCGTTCAGCCCCAATCGGAAACCGTTTGGCGACAGGCGGACAAGTACGGAGTTCCCCGTATGGCTTATGTCAACAAGATGGACCGTGACGGCGCAAACTTCTTCAACGTAATGGACATGATGCGCACCCGTTTGAAGGCAAACCCCGTGGCAATACAGTTGCCCATAGGTTTTGCGGACACGTTCGTGGGCGTTATAGACCTTGTTACCATGAAGGCGGACATTTACGAGGACGACCTCGGCACCATAATGGACGAAACCGAGATCCCCGACGAATACAAGGCACAGGCGCAGGAATATCGCGCCAAGATGCTCGAAGCGGTTGCGGAAGCGGACGACAGTCTTATGGAACGTTATTTTGAGAACGAGGGCGCGGACTTTACCGAAGAAGAAATCAAAAAGGCTATCCGTAAACTTACGATAGAGATGAAGATCAACCCCGTTACTTGCGGAAGTTCGTTCAAGAACAAGGGCGTTCAAAAGTTGCTCGACGCAATCGTTGACTATATGCCGTCCCCGCTCGATATCCCCAACATCAAGGGCAAGACCCTCGACGGAAAGGAGGAGGAGCGTATCACGGGCGACGATCAGCCGTTCGCGGGACTTGCGTTCAAGATCATGGCAGACCCGTTCGTAGGCAAACTCGCGTTCTTCCGTTGTTACAGCGGAACGCTCGAAGCAGGTTCGTACGTGCTTAACTCGACCAAGAACAAGAAAGAACGTATAGGTCGTATTTTGTTGATGCACGCAAATAACCGTACCGAGATCGAAAAGGTTTATTCGGGCGACATATGCGCTTTTGTCGGCTTGAAAGATACGACCACGGGCGACACGTTGTGCGATCCCGACCATCCGATTGTTTTGGAGAGTATGGAATTCCCCGAACCCGTTATTCGCGTCGCTATCGAACCTAAGACCAAGGCAGGTCAGGAAAAGATGACCATGGCGCTTATTAAACTCGCCGAGGAAGACCCGACTTTCAAGACGTATACCGATCAGGAAACGGGACAAACCATTATCGCGGGCATGGGCGAACTTCACCTCGAAATCATCGTAGACAGAATGCTCCGCGAGTTCAAGGTGGAAGCCAACGTAGGTAAGCCGCAGATTGCTTATCGCGAAGCAATTCGCAAACGCGTAGACGTCGAAGGCAAATACGTGCGTCAGTCGGGCGGTAAAGGTCAGTACGGACACTGCAAGATCTATATGGAACCTCTCGAACCCGGTTCGGGTTATGTGTTCGAGGACAAGACGGTGGGCGGATCTATTCCCAAGGAATACATTCCGGCTATCGACAAGGGTATAAGAGAGGCGAGAATGTGCGGTGTGCTTGCCGGTTACGAATGTGTAGACTTCAAAGTCACCGTTTATGACGGTAGTTATCACGAAGTAGACTCGTCCGAAATGGCGTTCTCGATCGCCGGCTCCATGGCGTTCAAAGAGGGTATGCGCAAAGCCGACCCCGTGCTCATGGAACCCATAATGAAAGTGGACGTAAGCACTCCCGAAGATTATCTCGGCGCGGTAATGGGCGATATCAACTCCCGTCGCGGCAACCTTTTGGGTATGGAACTCGTCAACGGTTCGCAAGAGATCCACAGCGAGATCCCGCTTTCCGAAATGTTCGGTTATGCGACGACTTTGCGTTCGCTCACCCAAGGCAGAGCCGATTACACGATGACTTTCGACCACTACGCCGAAGTTCCTCGCAACATCAGCGAGAAAATTATAGGCGAAAGAGCCAAGAAAGATTAAAAATTACAAAAAAAACGCCCTAAAACGTTTGTTTATTTCTAAAAAAAATTGTATAATTAAAGAGACTTTTATGCGGCGGATGTTCCGCGTATAAAACCTCTCTTTAATGAGAAAATCATTTATTATTAAAAATTAGATTAATTGGAGGAATTTTAAAATGGCTAAGGCTAAATTTGACCGTTCGAAACCGCACGTAAACGTAGGTACCATAGGACACGTTGACCACGGTAAGACCACATTGACCGCCGCTATCACCATGACGCTCGCCGCAAAAGGTTTGGCAGAAAAAATGCGTTATGACGAAATCGATAAGGCTCCCGAAGAAAAGGCAAGAGGTATTACGATTAATACCGCTCACGTTGAGTATCAGACCGAAAACCGTCACTATGCTCACGTTGACTGTCCGGGGCACGCCGATTATGTAAAGAACATGATCACCGGTGCCGCACAGATGGACGGCGCGATCCTCGTCGTTGCCGCTACCGACGGCGCAATGCCGCAAACCAAGGAGCACATCCTTTTGGCTCGTCAGGTAGGCGTTCCCAGGATCGTCGTATTCATCAACAAAGTTGACCAAGTAGACGACCCCGAAATTCTCGACCTCGTCGAAATGGAAATAAGAGAACTCCTTTCGAGTTACAACTTCGACGGCGACAACACCCCGATCATCAAGGGTTCGGCGCTCAAAGCGCTCGAAGCGGCTCAGGCAGGTCATGCAGACAGCCCCGATTGCGCTTGCATCTTCGAACTTATGAAGGCTATCGACGAATATATCCCGTCGCCCGTAAGAGATACGGATAAGCCGTTCCTTATGCCCGTCGAGGACGTATTCACCATTACAGGTCGTGGTACTGTTGCAACGGGCCGTGTAGAACGCGGTACTATCAAGACATCCGAACCCGTTGAGATCGTAGGAATCAAAGAAACAAAGACCTCGGTCGTAACAGGTATCGAAATGTTCCGTAAGTCCCTTGACTTCGCACAAGCAGGCGACAACGCAGGTATTCTTCTTCGCGGTATCGAGCGTAAGGATATCGAACGTGGACAGGTTATTGCAAAACCGGGTACGATCACCCCGCATACCGACTTCACCGCAGAGGTTTATGTCCTCAAAAAGGAAGAAGGCGGACGTCATACCCCGTTCTTCGACGGATATCGTCCTCAGTTCTATTTCAGAACGACCGACGTTACCGGTACGATCAAGTTGCCCGACGGCGTTGAAATGGTTATGCCCGGCGATAACGTATCTATGACCGTTTCGCTTATCCATCCTATCGCCGTAGAGCAAGGACTCCGTTTCGCTATTCGTGAAGGCGGACGTACGGTAGGTTCCGGCGTTGTTGCAAAGATAATCAAATAACAACACTTTTAATAAAAACAGCATTCCTTGATTGGAGTGCTGTTTTTTATTACAAAAAGAGAGGCGTATCAAAAGATACGTCTCTCTTTGCAGGCATTAGATTACTCTGCATACTCGAAGTGGTCGCCACTGCTTTGCGTAGGGGGCATTCTGTCGCCCTTGGATACGTTTACCGTACCTACGACTCTGCCATTCGACGAAACTACATTGTATTCGCCCGACCACGGTGCGATTTCACCCGAAATCAGCTTTTGCTTTTTCATAATCATTCCTCCTTGCAATTGTAGTATTTGCAATGCCGCCCGAATTATCCTTCAAATGATTGCTTTCGGCTGGAAAAATATGCTAAAATATAAGGGTAATTTGAAATTTAGGGAGATTCTTTATGATTACGGTTGTGGGACTCGGCTTTTTGCCGGATAGCGTTACCAATAGGGGAATGGCTTGCATACGCGGCGCGGACAAGGTGGTTGTGAGGACGGGAACGACTCCCGCTTGCAGGGGGCTGGGTCGCGAATTTGACACTATGGACGATCTTTACGAGAAAGCCGAAGATTTCGACAAACTCAACGCCATGATCGCCGAAAGGTTGCTCGAACTTAACAAAACATTTCCAAAACTCGTCTATTGCGTTGACGGAGATGGATTCAAGGACAGTTCGGTCATCGAACTAAAAAAGCGGACCGAGGTGCGCATAGTGGCGGGCCCGTTCGATCTCAATATCGAGCCTGCGACTTCTTGTACGTACATCGGCGCGTATGACATACGGGATGGATTTTATCCCGATCCGCTCATGCCGATATGCGTTTACAACATAGACGACGCCAACATTGCGGGCGACGTCAAATTGTTTTTGCTCAGATTTTATGACGCAACCGCCCAAATAACGCTTTGCGACGCGACGCATTGCCGCACTATCGCCCTCGAAGATCTCGACAGGCAAAAGAAATATTCTTGCGACACGGCGGTTATGGCGCACGGCGGCAATAATTCTGGGTTTGCCGATCTTTTGCGCATCATGGCGAGGCTTACTGCGCCGAACGGTTGCCCGTGGGACAAGGCTCAAACTCACGAGAGTATTCGCATCAACCTCTTGGAAGAAGCGTACGAAACGGTGGACGCCATCACAAACGATAACATTGACGGCATGATAGAGGAACTCGGCGACGTGCTGTTGCAGGTCGTTTTCCATTGCGATATAGCGTTCAGGCACGGGGAATTCACTTTGGAAGACGTGGTGAAAGGACTCAACGACAAATTGATAGGCAGGCACACGCACATATTCGGTAGCGACAAGGCGGAGGGAGCGGACGGCGCGCTTACCGTGTGGGAACGCAACAAAATGAAAGAAAAGAAACAAGAAACGTTCGCGGCTGCCGTCAACGACATTCCGCTCTCTTTCCCCGCATTGCTTCGCGCGCAAAAGGCGGTCAAACGTACTCAAAAAGGGGGATGGGGTCAAAAAACGGACGATCTGCGCCAAAAAATATCAAAAGAAACGGGCGATTTGCTTTGCGCCGACAACGAGGATAAAGCGACGCGCGCCCTCGGCAAGTTGCTTTTGTACGTAGTCTGGGCGGCGCAAAACGCAAATTTGAATTGCGAACAAATTTTGCTCGACACCGTTAAAAAGGTTCAAAAGGTGTACGAAGCGTTCGAAAAACTCGTCACCGAGGACGGAAAGGACGTCAATGCGCTTACGGAAAGCGAAAGGGAAATTTATTGCGGCGAGGCGATAAGAGCGGCAAATGTCGATTAAGCAACTCAAAATAGGCAATATCACGCTGAAAAATAATTTGATCGCCGCTCCGCTCGCGGGATATACCGACGTCGCCTTTCGCAGACTGTGCGCGGAATGTGGGGCGGGGCTCACCGTGACCGAAATGATAAGCGCAAAAGGCTTGTGCTACAAGAACAGGCAGACGCTCGAAATGCTTCGCACTTCGGAGTCGGAAGTGGTGACATGTGTGCAGTTATTCGGCTCCGATCCCGCAGATTTTGACAAGGTTTTGTCGCTCGGCGTGCTTGACAAGTTCGATATTTTTGACGTAAATATGGGCTGTCCCGTCAATAAAGTGGTGAAAAACGGCGAGGGGTCCGCCCTTCTGAATTCGCCCGCAAAGGCTGCCGCGATAGTGGCGACGCTCGCGCGGAGCGGCAAACCTGTGACCGTAAAGATCCGTTCGGGCTTTTACGAAGGGCAAGACATCGCCGTTCCGTTCGCCAAGGCTTTGGAGGACGCGGGAGCGGCGCTCGTTACCGTTCACGCGCGGACCACGGCGCAAAAGTACGGCGGGCTTGCCGATTACGAGATCGTGGGCAAGGTCAGGGACGCGCTCGAAATTCCCGTTGCGCTCAGTGGCGACATTACGGACGAGGCTTCATTCGAGGAACGCGAGCCGTATGCTGACGCGTTTATGATAGGCAGGGGGGCGCTTGCCAATCCGAGCATTTTTTCGTTGTTGCAGGGCGGCGAACCGCAAAAAAAATATCCGCTCATAAAAAAGCATTTGGAATATCTCAATGAGTATTTCGACAGCCGTTATGCCGTTTCCACCGTTCGCAAGTTCTTTGCCTATTATCTTAAAGGGGAGCGAGGCATGAAAACGTTCAAAAACGAAATCAATTCGGCGGATACGCTCGAAAAAGTCAATTGCCTTGTGGACGAGTATCTCCGCGATATCTAAAATTAATTTATTTTTCTTTTTCAGTGGGTCAAAAGCATTGACACAGCGTCAAAAAAAGTGTATAATCTTTCTCAGGTGACGATATGAAACTGATTTGTAACGGAAACGATTTGTCCGACGCGGTCGGCAAAGTATTTAAAGCGGTAAGCACCAAAACCACAAACCCCGTCTTGGAGAGTATCAAACTCAAAGCAGAAGGGGGGGCTTTGACGTTGTCCGCTACCGATCAGGAGTTGTTTATCGAAAAAAGCATCGCCGCAGACATAAAGATCGAGGGAGAAACGCTTGTCCCAGGTAGGTTCTTTGCCGAGTTCGTCAAAAAACTTAACCGCGAACAAATCGAACTCACGCTTAACGAAAGTGGCAAATTGCTCATAAGATATCAAGGCAACGAAGGCGCGCTCGCGTGCAGACCCGCGGACGATTTCCCGGTCATGCCCGACGTAGCCGACGCACAGCATTTCGTCATTATCAAAAACGAATTCAAGGATCTTATCGGCAAGATCGCGTTTTCGGTGAGTCTTGACGACGCGCGACCCCTTCTTAAAGGCGTAAATCTCGAAATCGAAGAAAATACGCTTACAGGCGTTGCGCTCGACGGCTACCGCCTCGCGAAATGCGTTAAGCCCATCGAGGGGACAACTGCCATGATGTCGGCTGTCGTGCCCGCGCGAAGCATTACCGAGATCGCCAAACTTATCGAGGATTCTTTGGATCCCGTTACCGTGTATATTCAAAAGCGCTACCTAATGGTTGACTTGCTCCATACCAAAATCTATGCAAGTTTGCTCGACGGCGACTTTATGAATTACAAACACATCATTCCGCACAACTTCAATACTATCGTTACGTTGCCAAAGGAGCAGTTTGAAGATGCGCTCGAACGTGCCATTTTGCTTGCGCGCACGGACAAAAACAACCTCGTCAAGTTCGATATCAAAGAGGACGTCATGGAAGTTTCCGCCGACAGCGAAATAGGCAATATCAACGAGAAAATCGTGGTCAAACTCCTCGGCAACGATCTCGCCATCGCTTTCAACGCGCGCTACTTTACCGAACTTCTTCGATTCGTCGATTGCGAAAATATCGTTATCAAGTTCACGAATCCCGTAAGTCCGTGTATAGTCGTGCCGAGCAGTTCGGTCGAAGATTTCATGTATTTGATTTTGCCCGTTCGTATGGCATAAGTTAAATTTGCTGTTTTCGCACCCCATTTCGCAAAAACTTATGGGGACGCGTTGTCCCGTCTGTCGGGAATCTGCTACTGTACTCGCCTACGACTCGTGGCGTTCGCGGCGGCTTCGCCTTGCTCGGCTGAGGGCTCAGTTGGTAGAGCAATTGATTGGTAATGCTCGCGATGCTCGCGGCGTTCGTCGCTTCATTGATTAATGGGACCCCGCCGAAAACTTGATTTTCGGTGGGAGAGGAGCAACAAGCGAAAAAGGCACGGCTTGCGCCTTATAGCGCGAGACTGCCTTAAAAGCGCTCGTTGCGACGAGGCAGAGCAGCAGGTCGGCGGGTTCAATTTAATAAGTATGCTACTGTGGCTCAGTTGGTAGAGCAATTGATTCGTAATCAATAGGTCGGCGGTTCAAATCCGCCCAGTAGCTCCAAAACATACCCCCTCATTTACGAGGGGGTATGTTTTACAATTACAGACGCAAGAGACCTGCCGACCTTCTTCTTACTCAGCGGTTGCTGCGCAACCTATTCGTAATACTCCGTCCGCTTTGCTCACTCTCGTACTCCGCTACGCTCCGTGGCGTTCGTCGCTTCGCTCCTCGGCTTCAATAGGTCGGCGGTTCACGGTCGCCAATGAAAACGAAAATAAAAAACGAATAACGAGCATATGGCGATCAACAGAAATCAATGATTGCGATTTTGCAAAATGCTTTTAATGATTTACGGATACCATAACGACAGTTTCCTTTATTAAAAAAAATATGTAAATGCTTGCATTTTTCGGGGGGAAGGTGATATTATTTTTACAATTAGTAGCCATATAATGGGATGGTGGAGAATATCCGCTTTCGAGGAGATCAGGATGAAGAAACATCGAAGATTTTTAATGACCGTTGCGCTGTTGTTGGCCTTGTGCGCTGTTTCCTGTGCGGTTCCGCATGAGCACATCTATGCGGAAGATTGGATGTTTGACGCTACCACCCATTGGAAACGGCCGCTTTGTGGCGACATTTCCCCCAACAAAGAAGCACATGTCTTTGAGAGCGGCGTTTGTACCGTCTGCCAATATGCCGAACCGCAAAAGGTCCCCTCGGAGGGAGAAAAGCCAATCGGAGGAGGAAGTTCGAGCGGAGGAGAAAGTCAAACGCCCGAACAAAAGCCGAGCGGAGGGGAAAGCCAAACGCCCGAACAAAAGCCGAGCGGAGGAGAAAGTCAAACGCCCGAACAAAAGCCGAGCGGAGGAGAAAGTCAAACGCCCGAACAAAAGCCGAGCGGAGGGGAAAGCCAAACACCCGAACAAAAGCCGAGCGGAGGGGAAAGCCAAACGCCCGAACAAAAGCCAGAGCAAGGCGGTGAGGTCTTGTTTGAGGAGCCTTCCGATCGGACAATCACAGGGATCCCAGATTCAGACGGGCTTGTAACATATCGCATCAGGGTCAACCGCCACAACGGACGGAAGATATACGGTTACCCGTGGATCAAGGTGACAGACAGCGGCGGTCAGGTTCTCTACGACAATTATTTGCCGTTGGCACCAGGCGCGACATCTTCGGAGACGGAGTACAACATGAAGGACTTTCGGTTTCCCGCGGGGGAATATCGCGTGGAATTGAGCAAGATCCCACGCGGATTCGAATACAAACCGTACTATACGTTCAGCGATCGCGCTCCTCTCCTCGATATTCGTCTTGTCTGCCATCCCGTTTCGGGAGAGGTCGTGAAGATCGAAGAAGGCACGGTCTTGCCCGACTTTAAGATCCGCAGCGTCAACAAGGGCAATACCACCCTCGGCGCGCTCTTAAAGGAAAACCGCATGATTGTGATGTCGTTCTTTTACAACGGCTGCCTCTACTGTCAACAAGAATGCGAGATATTCAAGAAAATATATCGGGAGAGCGGGGATAAGTTCACATTTCTCCTCTACGATATGGCCGACAACGCGGATTCAATTATGGGCTTTTTGCGGTCGGAAGATTGGTTCGGCGACCTTGCAGACCAATTCTACGTCGTATGTGACAAGGAGAACGAACAGTTTTATCAAAAGATAGTTTATCACGGTATCAAGGGCGTTCCGACCAACGTATTCATTGACAACGGAGGCTACATCTTCGAGGTGACGGGGGGAATGATCGAGGAACGCTTAAACCGCATTTTGAAATATAACACGTTCTTGATGCCCTAAATTTAAAGGTGCATGAAAAGAAAAGGAGGCAAAAAGATGAAAATGAGAAAATTCGGAAGCATGGCAATCATCGCCGCGCTGACGGCCGTAATCTCCTTAGGCTGCGCGGCGCAACCCGACCCTGCGCATACCCATCTTTTTACAGCATGGGAGATAGAACGAGCGGCTTCGTGCACGGAGGCGGGTGAGTCAGTCCGCCGCTGCGAAGATTGCGGGTACGAAGAAACGAAGCCAATTCCCGCAACGGGACACCGTTGGGGAGAAACGGTAGAAACGGCCGCCCCCACCTGTACCGAGAAGGGAAAATCCGTCCGCCGTTGCGGTGTCTGCAATTTTGAAGAAAAAACGTCCGTTCCCGCCCTCGGCCACCAATGGAATAATGAAACCATTTTGCGGCAGGCCACCTGCACGGAAGCAGGCGAGAAGCGCACGGACGAGTGCATACGCTGCGGCGCAGGCGGCGAGACCCTTCCCATTCCCGCAACGGGGCATTCCTGGGGCAAGGAAACTGTTAGAACGCCTGCTTCCTGCACCGCGCAAGGTCTTTCCGTCGTCAAATGCCAAACGTGCGGCGCGGAGGAAACGAAACCCATTCCCTCGAAAGGCCACTCTTGGGGAGAATTGCAGACGGACGCGAACGGTCAATTCCGCCGCTGCACAGTCTGCGGCGCAAGAGATGCAAAGGGTAACGATCTCCTTTATACCATAGACGTCGTTACCGAAACGGGGTGCAACTTCGTGATGTCGGCGAAAAATCAGGTTCTCGTCTATCAGGACAGTATGCTGATCCAAATTTTAGATGCAAACATGCACACGGAAGTCATGCTCCCGCGCGGCAGTTATCTCGTCAGGTTGGATAACATAGACGACGCTTATCTTAGCGGACAGGTCGCCATGACCGCCGATAAACCGTTCACACAGATCACAGTGCGCAACAATCCCGATCACGATCCCGAAATTCATCCCGTGAAGCAAGGAGAGCGGATGTTCAACTTCCTCGTCAAAGACACGAGTAAAAAGGCGGACGAGTTCGAACGACTCTACAACGTTGCAGCGGGGAAAAAACTCATCTACATAGACTTTTTCTACGTTGCTTGCAGTCCCTGCGAAGCGCTCTTGGAGGAACATGTCAAGTTCTATGCGACCCTTCCCGCCGCCGTAAAAGAAAAGTTGCTCGTCATCATGGTGGATACGACGGGCGACTCTCCCGAATACATCAACGAGTACCGAAAAACGCATCACATTCCCGACGAATTTATTACTGTTGCGAAGGGTGGCAGGATTTTCAATAATGTGCCGAACGAGCGAAAAGTCCCCCATGCCGTCTATCTCGACGGAGACTTCAACCTCGTCCGCGTGGGCGGAGCGTCCGCGCTTGCCGACATGATCGGACAATATATTCCGACCAAGGCTTGAAGGGAGATACGAGATGAGATTAGGAAAATACTTGATAACAGCGCTTGTCTGCGTCTGCGCCATCGCGGTGATCGCCGCTTGCAGTCCGCAAGACGGAGGCGAACACATTCACAATTACGGAGAATGGGTGGTTTACACCGAAGCGACGTGCGAAGAACTCGGCTATCAAAGCCGAGTCTGCGCAGAATGTGGCGCGAGCGAAACGCAGAAACTTCCCGCGCTCGGTCATAACTACGAAGAACGCGTGATAACCGCCGCTACCTGCACGGAGGACGGAGAGAGCGAATTTGTGTGCAAGCACGACCCCTCTCACCGCTATCTCGACAAGACAAAAGCGCTCGGCCACGATTTCGAGGAGGGCGCGGGCTATGTCGCGCCGACCTGCACCCAATCGGGTTACAGCGCTTCGGCAGTCTGTCGGCGGTGTGAAATGTCGCGCAGAAACGAGGAAATTCCACCTCTCGGCCACGATTACAGCGGAGAAGCCGTGATCGAAGATGCAACCTGCGAAAAAGCGGGGTCTAAAAAGACCGCCTGCGCCCATGGCTGCGGTTCGGTTAAGATTGAGGAAATTGCCCCGCTCGAACACAGTTTCGGCGAGGAAAGGACGACCAAAGAGCCGACCTGCACCGCGGATGGAGAAAAACAGAGCGAGTGTACGCGCTGCGGTAAGACGGTCAAAACGGTGATCTCCGCACTCGAACACGAATGGGACGAACAGGGCGAGGTCGTTCCCGCGACTTGTCTGGATGAGGGGTATAGCGCCTCGGCAGTCTGTCGGCGGTGCGGGCAAACGCGCGAAAAAACGACCATTCCCGCCCTCGGCCACGACTATTCGGGCACCGTATTCTACGATTATATGTCCACTTGTATGGACGAAGGACGAGCCCATACTTATTGTACACGCTGCATGACTCGCCATAGCATAATTCTTCCCAAAGCCCAACATGAGTTCACCGCAATCGAATACGTCGTTCGACCGACGTGCACAACGGACGGAATTATGCGCTATGTCTGCCGCTACCATTGCGGAAGAAAGCAGGAGCCAGAAAAGGCACCCGCCCTCGGCCACGATTGGAAGGAACTCAAACGTCTCCGAGAGCCGACCTGCACCGATTCGGGACTTCAAACGCACCAATGTCTGCGTTGCAACGAAACGGAAAACGATATTCTCCCACCGCTCGGACATCTCTATGAAGATTACGAGGTCAAAACACTCGCGACAAGTTCGTCCGAAGGTGTAAAGGTACTGCGCTGCGTCCGCTGTAATCAAGAAGGTGAAACGGGTACCATTCCTCGCATAAAGAACAACATCGAATATGAGATTCGTTTGCGTCGGGTTTCGGGGCGCGAATATCAATATCCCAAAGAAATCTGCTTCCACGTCTATCAGGGCGATCGTGAGTTGAATTCTTTCAATGCGGATGGAATCGTCACAAAAATCACCCTTCCCAAAGAAGCAAATCGGTTGACGGTCGAAGGACTGCGAGGCGGATTCCGGACCGATCTGAACGAATACCCGCTCGAACCGGGGGGTCCTTTTGTGACGGTCAATCTCACCGCAGGCGTAAGGCAAGAATCTCGCGCGGAAAATAACCACAAGGAAATAAAGCCCGAAAGCGATCTCATCGACCTTGGCGAGCCCGTCTATGACTTTCTCGTCCGCGACTGCTACAACCGCGACGACTACTCCGAGGACCGTTGGCTTTCGGATGTCATCAAAGGAAAGAAACTCGTCATGTTCGATTTATTCTGGACGGGTTGTACCTCTTGCACCGCCCTCATGGATCAATTCTTACAGGCATACGACAAAACGTTGCAGCCCTACAAGGACCAAATACAGGTCATCATGGTGGACATTATGAACGACGAGGACCGCGATGACGTTAAAAGATTTAAGGAAAACAAGAACTATCCCGAAGAATTTATCGCCTGTGTCGGGAACGAGCCAAGTGGGTTCAACTTCTTCCGTTGGTTTGACATTGAGAAGAATAACCTGCACGCGCCCCCGAACATCGTATTTACAGACAGCGAGGGCGTCGTCATCAAGATCAACGGGATCGGAAACAGCCGTCAGTTCGAAGAATTTATCCTCGATTATTTCAACAATTACCGCGACCCCGCGAACGCGCAAAAAACTTCAACGGTGGCTTCGTGCGGAAAGCGGACAGAAACTCTGCCCGCCATCTTCGAGCCGACAAAGCGCAAATCTCTCCGTGAGGCAGCAAGGAGGCCCAAATGAAAAAAATCAAGACCGTGAGTTTGCTTTTAATCCTCGCTTTTGTGGGCAGTATAATCTTCGCCTGCCAAAGCGGACAGCAGAACCCCCCCGAAACGGGAGAGAACTACACCGTCACCATTCTTAACCACTCCGCATGGGAAACGAATGGAAACGCCGTATTTTACGATCTTACGGGGAAAAAGGCGGCGGAGGTTCCGATCGAATCGGGAAAGGCGACCGCCAAATTGGAAGAAGGCTCTTATCTCGTGCAGATCGCCGAAGTTCCCGAAACGGTCGATTACGGCATTGTGCTCCTTACCGCTGCAAAAAAGCGGGATATGATCGAACTTACCGACGCGCAGCAGGGAGACCTCATGCCTTTGCTTCATGTCGCGGTGGCCGTGGTTCGGGAAGGACTGCCTTTGAGTGGGTACCAAGTCTTTTTGTGTTACGAACCCGAAAGCGGCGAAGGCGGATACTGTCTGACACCGGACGTCACCGATGGGAATGGCTTGTTTTCGGAGAAGGCTAACACGGGACGTTTTCATTTAACCGTAACGGCGCCCGGAGACACGGAAGCGTCATACGACGGCTACGGCGAGATCACGCCCGAACGCCGTTTTCTCCTGGCGGAAGTCGGTAATTCGTGATCGGGGAACGCCGTTAGCGGTATGAGCCGTTGACAGGCGAAGAAAAACGAACTGCCGCTAAAAATAAAAGGAATTTTGTCAGCAAGCAGAAAATAAACATACCCCCTCATGTACGAGGGGGTATGTTTTTGTCAATAATAGGCATGAGGGG
>CANQAE010000002.1 GCA_947589465.1 uncultured Clostridia bacterium
CCCTCAACCTTCACACCAACGGCAAAGCCGACTATATCCTTACCGGAAACTTTTCCAGCAAGTCTTACAAGGAAGCGAAAAAGTTTACCGACGCGCGCGCGGCTGCAAGCAGCGAGGATAAGAACTTCACCTATATCCCCGAAACAACTCCCGAGTCTTTTAGACCCGACGCCGACTATGTTCATATCTGCGTAAACAACACCATTTTCGGTACCAGATATACCAAGATCCCCGAAACTCCCGCAGGAGTTCCCCTTGTGGGCGACGTTTCTTCCAACATTTTGAGCGAAGAAATGGATGTTTCCAAATTCGGCGTTCTTTACGGCGGCGCTCAAAAGAACGTTGCGCCCGCAGGCGTTACCGTTGTTATCGTACGTAAAGACCTTCAAGAGAAGTTTGTGACTGACCCGAAAGACGGTCCTCTCTGCCCGACCATGCTCAAATGGAAAACTCAAATCGACCAAAAGAGCCTTTACAATACTCCGCCCTGCTGGTCTACCTATGTAGCCATGGAAGTGTTCCGTTACCTCAAAGAGATGGGCGGCGTTTCGGCTATGCAGAAACGCAACGAAGAAAAGGCAAAGATATTGTACGATTATCTCGACAATTCCAAGTTCTTCGTAAACAAAGTCAACAAAAAAGACCGTTCGCTTATGAACGTTCCGTTCTTCTCGCCCTCTCCCGAACTCGACGCGAAATTCATCGCGGAAGCGGCTCAGGAAGGTCTTGTTACCCTCAAAGGTCACAAACTCGTCGGCGGTATGCGCGCAAGTATCTACAACGCTATGCCTATCGAGGGCGTAAAGAAACTCGTCGATTTCATGGCTAAATTCGAAAAAGAAAACAAATAATTTAAGGAGTCGTTTATGGCTAAAATTTTAAAACTTAATAAGATCAGTAAAGTTGCGGACAAGGTTTTCCCCTCGTCTTATACCCTTACCGAGGATTGCGCCGAACCCGACGGAATCATTCTCCGTTCGTTCAAAATGCATGACTATCCTCTCGCGGATTCTCTCCTCTGCGTCGCAAGAGCGGGCGCAGGCGTAAACAACATTCCGCTTGACAAGTGTGCAGACAAAGGTATCGTAGTATTCAACACGCCCGGCGCAAATGCCAATGCCGTTAAGGAACTTGCTACTTGTATGTTGTTCATGTGCGGCAGAAGACTCGCCCCCGCTATGGAATGGGCGCAGAGCCTCAAAGGTACCGAAGATATCGGTAAACAAGTCGAGGACGGCAAAAAGGCGTTTATCGGCGGCGAAGTATTCGGCAAGACTTTGGGTATCGCAGGTCTTGGCGCTATCGGAAGCAAACTCGCTCAAACCGCTATGGCGCTCGGTATGAAAGTCATCGGTTATGACCCCGGAATTACTCCCGAACGCCTTAAAGCGCTCGGCGACGTCAAAATGGTTTCGCTCGAAGATCTTTATCGCGAAGCAGACTTTATTTCGATCCACGTTCCCTACCTTGAAAGCACTAAAAATATGATCAACGCCAATACGATCGCTATGATGAAAGACGGCGTAAACATTCTCAACTGCGCTCGCGGAGAACTCGTGGACAACACCGCTATCGTAGCCGCCGTAAAGAGCGGAAAGGTCAATAGATACGTTACCGACTTCCCGTGCGAAGAAGTGCTCGGCGTAGACGGAATAATCGTTACTCCGCACCTTGGAGCAAGCACTCCCGAAGCAGAGGACAACTGCGCTCATATGGCTGCAAAGCAAATGGTTGATTACATCGAAAACGGAAATATCGTAAATTCGGTCAACTACCCCGCCCTCACAAAGGAACGCACAAACGGAAAACGCCTTTGCGTTTGCACCAAAGACGTTGCCGATATCAAGAATTTGCTTACCGCAAACGATGTGGACGTTACCGACGTAAAGGAAGCGCACCGCGGTGCATACGGTTATGCTATTGCAGACGTCAAAGAGATTTGCGGTTGCAAGGCAGACAAACTCATGAAAGTTGCAGGTGTTCTCAAAGCAAGAGTAATAGGCTAAATTCCGAGAATAAATCAAATACAAAATGCGTTGCCGTATCGGTAACGCATTTTTTGTACGAAAATGCCGCCGCAAAAACGCGACGGCTAATTTCATAACGAAATTTTCAAATCAAAGTTTTTTAATCGAGTTTATCTGTCAAAACTTCCTGTTCGTCTATTATCGTATGCCCGTCGAGATAATAGCGCTTTTTGTTCCATTTGTAATAAGCCGTCATTTCCAACGTCTTGAAAAACAGCATTGTCATAGGTATGGATATTATGAGCCCGACTCCGAAAGTAAGAAGCGCCATGAGGCTGTTGAGAACAAGCGCCATAAGGCAACATACGAAATAACTTGAAAAAGTATACCAAAAATGTCCGAATCCGCTCTTTACCGAATCGAAAAACGACGGAAAGATCTTCTTTTCGCCTATTATTATGTTTTGATTCCAATTGACGGTAAAGCATTTGCGGAAAGATATTAAAATCAAAACAACGAAAACTTCGGCAAACGGAATAAGCAGCGGCGCGTCTATCGCGACCATCAATTCGTACACACCCCACATAGCCAAACAAATTATCGAATCGCATATGATCGTGAACAGTAACTTTACAAGCACATACAGCGCAGACTTGCCCGACAGCGATATGACATTGCCAATAAGCGAAATTTTCGCATTAGACGACATTCGCGCTTCCAAAACTTTGCATAGCGGAAGTTCGTACATATTACTGAACAAATTAAATGTCACGAAAAACAAAAACGGCACGATGAAAGTGGAAAATATCACTCCTTCTTTGCCTATGAAAATATGCTTTACGAGCAAAAGTATTTCCTTTCCCTTATCTATGATGACGTCCAAAGAACTTTGCGAAAAGATCGAATTTACGAAGTCAAGCAGATATTTGTTCAAATCAAGGTCGATCGATGCTCTTATTATAGGTTGCACGTAGATTGCCCCCAAGCCGCATACCACAATTGCCAATATCAGCAAAAACAGCAGTATCTCGCCCACTATCTCGAATCTGTTGAATAAAATTTTCAATGCGTTTTTTATAGACATAAAATCAGCCTCGGTATTGCTTCAAATCGCGGCGTTCCAACCCGTTCAATTCGAAAAAAGTTATCGTATCATAAGAAATTATATAAACTATTACGAGCATATGGAACAACGCGGTTATAGCGTAATCTATCCAATATCTCGCCGTCTGGTCGATATTCACGAGAGCAGTCAGCAGCGACAATAAGTATTCTATGAGTACAAGCGTCAATATCGGCACGATCAAACCGAAAAACAGCGAACGCAAATTTTTGTATGTCAGTCGCTGTGACTGAACAAACGATTCGCGCAGTCCGTATCCGTAATTCACCATTATCGGCGGCAAAAACATAAAATGAATAACCAAAAATATGTTGAGAGCCAAGATCGCAAGCGCAATAAGCGTACTCAATATGCAATCGAGTACGGACGGGGGCGTTTCGCCGCATACATAATGAATAAGCGAAATAAGCCCCGATTGAATCACGGTGGACAGCAAATACATAAACGCCCATATTAACAACGTATAAAACATGGGCATAAAATACGAGAAAAATTGATTTTTACTCGGCACCGGCGACAATTCGCCCGTTCGCAAATGCTTTTCGACTATGCAAATTCCGCTTACTCCCGCGAGCCAGAGAAAAGCAAAAAACAATATATATCCGACAAACCCCACCCAAAAACCGTTACTGTTGAGCGAGGAAAACATATTCATAAATATATCGGTAAAGTTATAGTCAGTCTGCCCCACGAAAAGTGTCGGCAAAACAGTAATATTCGCAAACGGCCTAACAAAAAACGAGATTATGAGCGACGGCACAATTGCAATCAAAGCAAGTACCGCAAACGACCTCTTTAAATATTGGGCTGTCTTTTTGAACATTGCCATAACAATATTATAATATATAAAATTTTCTTTGGCAAGCGGTCGGAATATTATTTTTTTCGTTTCTTTCCTTTTTTGGTCTTTTTGCGCTCTTTTTTCAATGATACAAGCACTTCCGTACTCTTGTGACTGCGCAAGGAAATGCTTTCCAAAATTCCTATGCCTGCGCAAAATACTATGAGCGAAGTCGAGCCTGCGCTAATGAAAGGCAATGGCAATCCCGTGGGCGGAATAGACCCCGTAACCACGGCAATGTTTACAAGCACTTGAATAGCGATTATCGCGGCTATCCCGCTCGCAAGAAAGCACCCGAATCTGTCGGTAGCCTTTTGCGCGATCAAAACGGCGCGAAAAATCAACAGCATAAACGCGCCCGCCACCAAAATACAGCCGAAAAGTCCGAGTTCCTCTCCTATTATACTGAAAATAAAATCGCTTTCGCTAAAAGGCAAAAACAAATATTTTTGTCGCGAATTGAATAGTCCCAACCCGAACAATCCTCCGCTACCGAGCGAATAAAACGACTGTATCAATTGATATCCTTCGCCGAGCGGAGATTGCCACGGGTCCAAAAACGCCATTAATCTATTCAATCTGTATGGTTCGATCAAAATAAGTATCGGTACAAGCGCCACGACCGGTATCGCCATTATGACGAAATGTTTTATTCTCGCCCCGCCTATATAAAGCATTGTAAACATGAGCATTATAACGCACAACGTTATCGACATATTCGGTTCAAGAATTATCAGTAGGCAAATTACGCCGCCGACAAGCAATATCGGCAATATTCCTTTGAAAGTCGTCATCTTTTCGTGATGTTTCGCCATATACGAAGATGCGAAAATTATAAACCCGAATTTGGAAACTTCGCTCGCCTGCATCGAAAAAAACGGAAGATTGATCCATCGCCTCGCGCCGTAACTCTCTATTCCTATTCCCGGTATAAATACGAGTACAAGCAAGATGATCGATACGGCAAGTATTATGTAACGAATTTTGTCGAGCACCCGATAGTCGGTTATGCTCATAAGCATCAGGACGGCAATACCGAGTACTCCGCCAAAGATCTGCTTGTACATAAAAAAATATTTATTGCCGTAATTGATCTGCGCGCTGTACGACGACGCCGAATATACCATGACCACTCCGAAGGCGACCAAAATTACCGTGACCGCAAAGAGTATCCAATCGAATTTTCCTTCCCTCTTAACCACGGATAAGCCTCTCGAAATGTTTGCCACGCTCATCATAACCGTTGTAGCGATCGAAACTCGCCGCCGCGGGGGACAAAAGCACATTTTGCACATCGAGTTTTTTAGAGATTTCGACCGCTTCTTCGAGGTCGGCGGACAAAATGAAATTTTCGTAGCCGCACCTCTTTGCCGCCTCCATCAACTTGTCTTTGACCTCGCCTATGCCTATTACGTATTTTACGTTTGACGGAAGTCCAGAAAAAAGTTCGTCGAATTCATATCCTTTTCCTCGTCCTCCCGCTATCAATGCGGTAGACGAAGTCATGCTCGCGGCAGCCGCAAGCGACGCGCCTATGTTCGTACCCTTGGAATCGTTAAAATAATTCTTGCCGCCGAAATTGCCTACGAATTTAAGGCGATGATCGGCAACCTTAAAATTTACGAGCGTTTCGCGAACGCTTTCGTAACTTGCGCCCGAAACGATCGCCGCCGCCGAAGCAAACAGCGCGTCGGCTATATTATGCTCCTCACGACGCGCAAGTTCCTCTATGCCGACCACCTTTTTGCCGAACACATAGAGCGCGCCGTCACGGCATACGAGTTCGTCGCCGAGAGTTATTATTTTGCTTTTCGTATTCTCTCGCGCCGGCGTTGCGATCTCCCGCGTCGTTATCAAATATCCGTTCGGCGACTGCCTGCGGCAAATGTTCATTTTCGCTTCCGTATAACTTTGCATATTGCCGTGCCTGTCCAGATGATCGGCGGTTATGTTCGTTATGACCGCAACTTGGGGCGCGAATTGTTTTACCGTCAAAAGTTGAAAACTGCTCACTTCGAGTACAGTTATTTCGTGCGGCTCGACTGCGCCTGCGGCATACGACTTGCCTATATTTCCGCAAACATTGGTATTAAACCCGCTTCGAGCGAGCATATCGCCTGCGAGCATTGCCACGGTAGTTTTGCCATTTGTACCCGTTATCGCAACTATCGGCGCGGGATCGAGCAAAAAGCCGAGTTCTATTTCGCCGATAAGGTCTATATTCTTGCTCTTTGCGTACTCGACGAACTTATCTTCCCGCACGCCCGGACTCATTACGATAAGGTCGATGTTTTCGGGAAAGTCGTTTTCGTAAAAATAAATAAGAGCCCCCCGTTTTTTGAGAGCGAGCGCGGCGCCTTTACCGCTTATCCCGCTACCGACCACGAGCGCTCTTTTGCCGAAAAAGTTATTGTCCATACAATAACTTTATGCTCGCCGCTTACAGATTATTACACAATAATACCGCCAGCAAACAGAGGACCGACACGCCGAAAGTCACCCCCGCATAGATAGCGACTATCTTGCTCTCCTTGATCCCCTTGCGTTCGAGATGATGATGATACGGCGCCATAAGAAACACTCTGCGCTTTGTCCTCTTGAAGTGCAACACCTGTATTATTACCGATATTGCGCTTACCGCAAACATTATTCCGGTTAGCGCCGCCGCCGCAACTTGTCCGCTGTAAATCGTTATCGCGGCATACGCACCGCCGAGTGCAAGCGAACCTGTGTCCCCCATAAAAACTGACGCGGGATTGCCGTTATAAATCAAAAACGCCATCATTCCTCCCGCTATCGCCGCGCACAAAACGGGTAGCGACGAGGCTTGTCCGCCGACATACTCGCTTATTGCTATGATTGCGCCCAAAAATACAATGCCTATGAGCATTACCGAGGACGCAAGTCCGTCAAGACCGTCGGTAAGGTTGACCGAATTGGTGAATGAAAGAAAGAGAAAAATATTGAGAGGGATCGCAAACCAACCGATATCCCAACTGCCGAAGATCAAAGATATTTTGCTCGAATTGTAATACGCGCTCATCGAAACGATGGCGGCGATAAGAAGTTGAAAAATAATTTTTTGATAAGGTTTCAACCCCTCGTTGCGCTTATAGCGGATCTTGATAAAATCGTCGAGAAACCCGACCACTCCATAGCCGAGCATCACGACCGTACATATCAAAGTTATTCTGTCCATCCCGAATATGAATGAAGCCACCGCTATCCCTATCAAAAAGCCTATTCCACCCATGGTGGGGGTGCCACTCTTTGAGGAATGGTTGTCCACATATCCGAGTATGGGTTGTCCGAATTTGAGCCGCCTTAAAAGTCTTATCAAAAACGGCATAATGCAAGCCGTCAGCAAAAAAGAAAGGGCGAGCGCTCCTATCGTATTTATCAAATTCCCTCCTCCGCAACAAGTTGCATAACAAAATCCTCGTCGCTGTAAGGAATTTTTTCACCGCGTATTTCCTGATATTTTTCTGCGCCCTTGCCTGCTATAAGTATTATATCGTTCTTTTTTGCCGTCTTTACAGCAAATTTTATCGCTTCTTTTCTGTCCTCTATGAGAGTATGCGGACGATCGCCCACTCCTTTTTCCGCCTCGACCATTATTTCCATAGGGTCCTCGAACCGCGGATTGTCCGAAGTGACGATTACAAAGTCGCTTCCGTTTGCGGCAGCCGCCCCCATTTTCGCCCTTTTCGACCTATCGCGATTGCCGCCGCACCCGAAAACGGTTATTATTTTTCCGCTTGCGAATTCGCGTATGGCATTGAGCACGTTTTTGAGTCCGTCGTCGGTATGCGCAAAGTCGATTATTATACTGCACAAAGTCGTATTTATAATGTTGAACCTGCCGTCCACTTTTTTCAATCGCTTTATCCCGTCCTCGATAACTATGGCGGGTACGCCGAGCGAATAGCAGATCGCCGCCGCGCACATAGTATTGTACATATTGAACCTACCCGGCAAACTGAATTTTATATCTATAAGTTCATCCATCAGATTAAGCACATACGACAAGCCATGCTCGCTCATGCAAAGGTCTATGCCGAAAACATCGGAAGGATTGTCATAGCCATAACTCAAAGCATTGGGAATTTCGCCGAGCAGCCTTAATCCGTAACCGTCGTCGGCATTTATTATGACACGCCTGTTGTTTCCTTTCAAAAAACTTCTCTTTGCCTCGAAATAATCTTCCATATCTTCGAAATAGTCGAGGTGATCCTGCGTGAGATTCGTAAATGCCGCCGCTTCGAATTTCAATCCTTCGACCTTTTTGAGTCGCGCCGCGTGTGCGGAAACTTCCATTACCGCATACTCCGCCCCCTTGTCAAGCAACATTGCGAACGTTTCGAACAATTCGATCGGATCGGGCGTAGTCAGCGCGGACGGAAAACTTTCGTCCTTGTAAAAAATCCCGTTTGTGCCTATGACCGCAACGTTTTTCTTGTAACTTTCGAGAATACTTTTCACGATAAAGGAAGTCGTAGTTTTGCCGTTCGTACCCGTTATCCCTATGAGTTTCAGTTTTTCTTGCGGCTCGCCGTAAAAAGCCGCCGCCGCTTTCGTCATAGTCGCGCGACTATTGTCGCTAATTATCTGCGGAACGTCTATGTCGAGCGGTCTTTGACATACTATCGCGACCGCGCCGTTTGCCACCGCTTCCTCCGCAAAATCATGACCGTCGCGTGTCCCGACAAGGCAAAAATAAAGCCCGTTGCAAACTTTTTTGCGACTATCGAAAAACAAACTTTCGATCTCCGTTTCGTAATCACAGTCCAAAATTTCGTTAAGTTTCATAAGCACCTCTTGCTTTTATTATTGTAATCATCATTTCTTCGTTACGCAACGGGGCGGTAAAATAAGACTTTTTTCGCATTATGTAATTTCGCCCTTTTTCTCATCCGAGTCGCAAAAGCACCGCGTCGCCTTCGGGAAGCATCGTTCCCGCTACCGGTACCGTTCCCACAACTTTCGTGCCTTCGCCCGCCAATTCGTAGTAGAGTCCCCTTCGTTTCAGTTCTTCCAGCGCATCGAGGAGCGCGAAATCGGTAAGTTCGGGCATCTCGACGGTGGCGGGTTCGTCGCTTACCGTTACACCCATATAGTCTGCTATCTTCTTGAACACCGCGCCCGCATAAGGCGTTGCGGTCATACTGCCGTAATAGACATAGCCGCCCGGTTCGTCTACTATCATGAGCGCGACGTATTTTGGATCGTTTATGGGAGCCGCGCCTATGAAAGACGAAACGTATTTGCCCTGAGCGATGCCGCCGCCCTCATATTTTTGCGCAGTTCCCGTTTTGCCGCCAACTTCGAAACCGCAGACCTGAGCCTTTTTCCCGCTTCCTTCGCTTACGACAAGACCGAGATAATTTCGCATTTTCGCGCTCGTTTCGCTCGAAATTACGCGGCGAACTTCCTTTTTTCGATGAGTATAGACGTTTTTGCCGTCGTAACTGTCTATTTTCTCCACAAAATACGGTTCATACAATATTCCGCCGTTGACAACTGCGCTGAATGCCGTCACCATTTGAAGCGGCGTCACGGCTATCGCCTGCCCAAAGCCTATTCGAGCAAGATCGACTGTTTTTACGTTTGATTCGTTCATTATAATTCCTCGACTCTCGCCGAAAAAGTCCACGTTTGTCTTTTGCCCGAATCCGAACGCTTCCAATCCGTCGTACAATCTTTGGGTTCCGAGCGAAAGCGCGAGATCCATAAACACGCAGTTGCATGAATTTTTGAATCCGTCGCCGAGTTTTTGACTGCCGTGTCCTATGTACTTCCAACATTTTATTCTCTGTCCGTCAACCATATGATATCCGGGGCAGTAATAACTTCTGTCCTCGCCTATGCCGTTTTCGAGCGCGGTCGCTGCCGTGAACGTTTTGAACGTCGAACCCGGTTCGTAAACGTCAACGATAAGACTGTTCTTCGTAAGAGCGTTGAGTTTATCTATGTCGTCGCGCGGAATATTGTTAAGGTCGAATGACGGCGTTATCGCCATAGCCACTATCGCCCCCGACGTACAATCCATAACGAGCATACTCGCCGACTTACTGTTCCACTCCTGCATTGCGTCCATTACGGCGGACTCGGCAAACGATTGAATGTTCGCGTCTATCGTAAGCGTAAGATCGCAACCGGGAATTCCGGGAACGTATTTCGTCACGCTGTTTTCGAGTTCTACGCCCTTTATGTCAGTCGCGGTATAAGCGAAACCGTCTACACCCGTAAGGTAGCGGTCGTAATATCCTTCCAATCCGTTTTGCCCGACGTTGTCTATATTCGTAAATCCCATTACCTGCGACAACAAATTATCTTCGGGATATCTGCGCTTGCTGTCCACGGTAAAGTACACGCCGTCAAGCCCGTACTTGCGAATTTTTTCGCCCGTTGCTTTGTCTACTGCACGCTTTACCGTAATTTCGCTCACCTTTTGAGTGGTAATTCGCGTATACAACTTTTCGTAACCGAGATCGAGATTTTCGGCTAGCACGGAAGCCGTCTTTTGTGGATCTGTCACGGCGTTCGGGCGAACATAGACCGAATAAACGTCCTCGTTTTCGGCGAGAATTTTGCCGTTGCGGTCGTAAATCAGTCCCCTCGCTGCTTTTAGCGGCAGATCGCGATACCATTGTTGCGCCGCCTTGACTTGCAACGAACTGCCTTCTATAACCTGAATATAAAACAATCTGCAAGTCAAAGCGCAAAATAAAAAGGCTATTGTTATAACCATAATCAATAACCTCTTTCGTGTCACAAATAAATTGTTTGTTTTGATAGATTACCCTCCAAAGACTCCGCTCAGCCAATCGCAAAACGAGTCGAACCAATTAGTTGTTCCTTCGTAAGTCTTTGCTTCGCCCATGGGGAGCAATTCTATGGATTGCGAAGATTCCACTCTTTCCATTCCGTTCTCGTAAGCCCTGCCTCTTATTGCGTCCTCATCGCTGAGTCTTGTAAGTTCCTCTATCTGACGAGCAACTATCGCATTTTGAGCATCGAGTTCGCTTTCGAGCGAATCGACTCTCGCCCCCGTGGACGAAAGCGCTATTCCCGTTGCAACGACAAGCGCGGACAAAATAAGAATTACGGAAACGTATATGCCGAGCACCAACTTTGTCCTGCTGTCGATCTTTTGCTTCTTGACGGGAGTTTGTTCCTGCTCTCGCTCCTCCTCGTGCTTCTCGCTGTATATTCGAGGCATAAACTCATCGGGCGTAGGATCGGCAACTTTTTCCGCCGTTTCGGCTTTCTTTTCGGTAATCGGTTGCTTTTGCGGTGCGGGCGTATGCGGGACCGTCGCGGTAGATGTATAGTTTACGCTTTCTTGCGCTCTTTTGTATTGATAATCATTAAAAGAATCACCTATGTCGATAGAGGGATCCGCATCGGGAGTTTTGAGTTCGACTCCATAGCCGCCGTATCTTTCTACATCGTTTTTGATTTTTCTTTTTACCGTTACCATATTATGTTCCTCTCCTTTTTTTTATTACAGTTTTTCTATAACCCGGAGCGTTGCGCTCGAAGATCTTGAATTTTCTTTTAATTCCTTTGCTGACGGCTTGACCTTTTTAAGTAATTTGCCTTCCGCCTTGTGCCCGCATACGCAAACGGGCAACGATTTGTCGCAAATGCAATCGGCAGCCAACAGATTGAACGTTTGCTTGACTATTCTGTCCTCCAACGAGTGAAATGTTATTACGCACAGTCTTGCTCCGCTCACGAGGTGCCCGAAAATGTCCTTGATCGCTTTGTCGAGTCCCCTGAGTTCGTTGTTTACCTCTATTCTTATCGCTTGAAATGTTCGTCTTTGCGGAAGTTTCACGCTTTGCGGCACACTCGCCGTAACTATTGAAGCAAGTTCCAATGTCGTGCGAATGGGAGATCTTGCTCTGCTCTTAACTATATTGCGCGCTATCTTCCTAGCGAATCTTTCCTCGCCGTATTCGAACAGCACTCTTTCGAGTTCGTCTTCCGTGTATTCATTGACCACCATCTCCGCCGTAAGCAGTTGACGCTTGTCCATTCTCATATCGAGCGGCGCATCGAGGCGATAAGACATCCCCCTTTCGGCGCAGTCGATCTGATGAGAAGAAATTCCGAGATCCATTATCGCGCCATCAAGTTGAACGTTTTCGTTGCAAAGTATTTCGTCTGCGTTTTTGAAATTCGCCCTAATGATCTTGCACCGATCGCCGTACCCCGCAAGTCGCCTTTCACATTCCTTGATAGCGTCCTCATCGCGGTCTATGCCGATAACCTTGCCGCCGAGCGCCAAAATCGCGTTACTGTGACCGCCGCCACCCAAAGTCGCATCCAAATATACTCCGTTTTTTCTAACTCTCAGCGCGTCTATACTCTCATGTAACAAAACGGGTATATGATATGTCGTCATCCTTGTCTCCTGAATACTTTCAACATATCTGCCATATCGACGCCGTTGTTGAGTTCATCCCATCTGCTTTTGTCCCAGATCTCCAAATGATCGACAACGCCTACTACGGCAACTTCTTTCGTGAGTTCGGCAACTTCTATGTGATTGCGAGCGAGCATAATTCTGCCCTGCGTGTCAACTTCGGCTACCTCGCATCTCGAACTGAATGTCGATTGTGCCAAGCCGCCGAGTTCGTCGGCAAAATCCACTCTCTGCATCAGGTCGTTAAGTATCTCCTCCGCTTTCGACTTGGGATAAACCCTCAACGACTTATTCGGCATTTGCATAACGACGGGATTTGCGCCGAGTTCTTCTTTGAACTTTGCGGGCAGACGAATTCTGCCTTTTGCGTCTATTTGATGGAATGCTTTCCCTATAAACACAATCCCGACCTCCTATGCAAAATCGAATGGTACAGATATAATATCATATAATTTAGGGAAAGTCAACCACTTTGACCCACTTTAATCCACAATTTATAATTTTTTTTAAACTTTTTTTGTATTTGACTGTGGCGAATCTTTTGAAGGTATCAAAAAGGACGCATCCGTAATTCGGTGCGTCCATTTGAAAATGCAAAAAACGAATTTTACCGCTTCCTTTGAAGCGACTAAAATAATATTGTCGAACTCGATCTCAATAAGCGACGACCGAATTCTTTTCCTTTATTATATATGGTTTCTTTACAAAAGCGTTTTATAACGAATACATAAATCAATCTTCGTATTTTTCGATCTCGACCTTTGCCTCGTCTAAAAGTTGCATTGCAAAATCGTCGGGATAGCCGTATTTGTAAACGATCCTTTTGATACCCGCATTGATTATCATTTTCGCACAGATCACGCACGGTTGATGAGTGCAGTACAAAGTCGCTCCGTCTATGCAGACGCCGAGTTTCGCGGCTTGAATAATCGCGTTTTGTTCGGCGTGAGTCGCATAGCAGATCTCGTGGCGCGTTCCGCTCGGAATATTGAGTTCGCGGCGCAAACATACTCCCCGTTCTTTGCAACTTTCTATGCCGCTGCTCGCTCCGTTGTAACCCGTCGTAAGAACGCGTTTGTTCTTCACGATCACAGCCCCGACCTGCCTGTTTTCCTGAAAACAACTCGACCAAGACGAAACAAGTTCGGCAAGGCACATAAATCTTTTATCCCATTTGTTATCCATAAAACACCTCTCGTTTGTAAAATTCGGTCATTGATTCAATTATAACAAAATCGGTTATATTTTGCAAGATTTTTGCCCAAAAATTAGCAAAAGATATTGAAATTTTGCTTGACTTGCCGTTTATATTGTACTAAAATATATCGTGGAATAGCAAATTAACAAATTTTGGTTTTTTTGCCCCATAGAAAAGATTTTTAAGGAGGATCAAATAAAATATGGAAATCAAACCTTTATTTGACAGAGTGGTTGTTGAGGCTGTCAACACCGAAGAAACCACGAAAAGCGGGATCGTACTTCTTGCGAAAGATCAGGAAAAGCCACAAATGGCACGCGTTATCGCAGTCGGCCCCGGCGGAATGGTAGACGGCAACGAAGTTGTTATGCAACTTAAACCGGGAGACAAAATTTTGTACTCCAAATATGCCGGAAGCGAATTCAAAATAGACGGAAAAGAAGTTACGATCATTCGTCAAAGCGATGTACTCGCTAAAATCGATTAAGGAGGCTTATTATGGCTAAACAAATCAAACACGGAGAAGAAGCAAGAAAGGCGCTTGAAACAGGCGTAAATATCCTTGCCGATACTGTAAAAATTACCCTCGGTCCCAAAGGACGCAACGTAGTTCTCGACAAAAAATACGGTGCTCCCCTCATTACGAACGACGGTGTGACGATCGCAAAAGAAATCGAACTCGAAGATCCGTTCGAAAATATGGGCGCGCAACTCGTACGTGAAGTTTCGACAAAAACGAACGATGTTGCAGGCGACGGCACCACCACCGCGTGCGTGCTCGCTCAGGCAATAATTCACGAAGGACTCAAAAATATCGCCGCAGGCGCAAACCCGATGATCGTCAAAAAAGGTATAGCGCAAGCGACCGACGCGGCTGTCGCCTATCTCAAAAGCATAAGCAAAGTCGTTGACTCCAAAACTGCCATAAAGCAAGTCGCAAGCATTTCGGCGGGCGACGAAAAAGTCGGCGAACTTATTGCAGACGCTATGGAAAAGGTCGGCAAAGACGGTGTTATCACAGTCGAAGAAAGCAAAACTATGGATACTAACCTCACCATCGTCGAAGGTATGCAATTCGACAGAGGTTATGCATCCGCATATATGGTAACAAACTCCGAAAAGATGGAAGCCGTTCTCGACAATCCCGTCATACTCATTACCGACAAGAAGATCTCCACTATTCAGGAGATACTCCCCATCCTCGAACAAGTCGTAAACAGCGGAAGCAAATTGCTTATCATTGCAGACGACTTCGAAAGCGAAGCGCTCGCTACCCTCGTCGTAAACAAGATCCGCGGAACGTTCAACTGCGTTGCTGTCAAAGCGCCCGGATTTGGTGACAGACGCAAGGAAATGCTCAAAGATATCGCAGTTCTTACAGGCGGTCAAGTCATCAGCGAAGAAATGGGGCTCACCTTCAAGGATACGACGTTCGATATGCTCGGTAGGGCTAAACAAGTTAAGGTAGACAAAGAAAATACCATAATCGTCGAAGGCGCAGGCAACAGCGACGAAATCAAAGATCGTATCGCTTCCATCCGCGCTCAAATGAAGGTTTCCACCTCCGATTACGACAAAGAAAAGTTCGCAGAACGTCTTGCTAAACTTGCGGGCGGCGTTGCCGTTATCAATGTCGGCGCTGCTACCGAAGTCGAAATGAAAGAAAAGAAACTCCGTATAGAGGACGCTCTTGCGGCTACTCGTGCGGCTGTCGAAGAAGGTATGGTTCCCGGAGGCGGCGTTGCGCTCATCAATGCGATGCCTGCCGTAGCAAAAGTTATCAAGGGACTCAGCGGCGACGAAAAGACGGGCGCGGAGATCATTCTCAAAGCATTGCAAGAACCCGTAAAGCAGATCGCTCTCAATGCAGGTATGGACGGAAATGTTGTAATAAACAACATCATTTCCAAGGGCAAGAACAGGATCAACTTCGGTTACGATGCTCTTAACAATACCTATTGCGATATCGTTGCAAAAGGTATTATCGACCCGACCAAAGTTACCCGCTCCGCTCTCCAAAACGCGGCAAGCGTAGCGTCGATATTCCTCACCACCGAAAGCGTTGTTGCGGATATCCCCGAAAAGAATCCTCCCGTTCCCGCAGGCGGAATGAACGGAATGGACGGAATGTATTAAGATCCAAAAGCGAAGTTATTCGCAAAAACCGTCGGCTCAGCCGACGGTTTTTTTGTTGTATTTTGATTTATTTTGGATATTATTTACTGTTTATGCCAGACATAATCACTTCAAAATTTGCTTTTTAAGGATTTTTTTCCTCTTTAAGCATTATCTTGCTTTTTTTAAGGCGTTTTTCGCTCTTTAAGCGTCGTCATTCTTTTCGAGCATTGTCTTTACTTTCATAAGCCTTATGATTGTTGCTCTTTCGTTTTCATCGAGTTTCATCATGATATACTTTATCGTTTCGTTGAGTTGCGGGATCATAATATATTCGAGCGCATTGACGCGACGACGGTTCTTTTCTATTTCGAGGGCGAGCATATTGCACGTCTTCTCCACCTCGGCAAGAAGCAACAGTTTTTCGGATAGCGCGGTGAGTTTGGAAACGGCAACATCCATATCCGCGGGTACGGAACAAAGTGCATAAGGCAAATCGCCTTCTATACCCGTGATTTTAAGCATCGGGACGTCTATCCCCATGACGTTTTTTATGCTCGTTTCGACATTGAGTTTGCGTGACGGAACAGCGAAGATCTGCTCGGTGTTCTCCTCGCCCATAACCGAACTCGCAAGCATAAAATACTTCAACGCTTCCCTGAGGTCGTCCTCGATTTCCTCCCGAAGCGCTTTGTTTTGCTTTACGAACGACATAAATTGCCTTATCATTTCGTCCGACTTGTCTTTGAGCAACTTATGACCTCTTACCGCCGTTTTCAATCTGGTTTTGAGGCGTCTAAGTTCCATTCTGGTCGGATTGACGTTAAGTCTTGCCATTTTTACTCCTTTCCGAGATACTTATCTATAAACTTATCTTTGATACGTTTGAGTTCGCTTCGCGGCAGAAGCGCAAGCAATTTCCAACCGATATTGAGAGTTTCCTCAATGTTGCGGTTCGTTTCGAATCCTTGCGAAACATATTCCTTTTCGAACTTGTCCGCAAACTCTGCGTAAATTTTGTCCACCTTACTGAGCGCAGCCTCGCCGAGTATCGCCGAAAGTTCCTTGCACTCTTTTCCGTGCGCGTACGCCGCAAACAATTGGTTCATAGTATCTGCGTGATCTTCACGCGTTTTGCCTTCGCCTATGCCCTTGTCTTTAAGTCGCGACAATGACGGCAATACGTCGATGGGCGGCACGCACCCCATTTTGTAAAGTTCGCGCGACAAAATTATCTGCCCCTCGGTAATATAACCCGTAAGGTCTGGTATCGGATGAGTCTTATCGTCTTCGGGCATCGTCAAAATGGGTATTTGCGTTATCGAACCCTCTTTTCCGCGAATCTTGCCCGCGCGCTCATACAAACTCGCAAGGCTCGTATACAAATATCCCGGATATCCTCGTCGTCCCGGAACCTCTCTCCTGGCTGCCGAGATCTCTCTCAGCGCCTCGGCGTAGTTGGTTATGTCTGTCATAATCACGAGAACGTGCATACCTTTTTCGAATGCAAGGTACTCTGCTGCGGTAAGCGCCATCTTTGGCGTAGCCACACGCTCGATAGCGGGATCGGACGCGAGATTGATGAACAGCACAGCCCTTTCTATCGCTCCCGTTCGCCTGAAATCGTTTATGAAAAAGTCGGCTTCCTCGTAAGTTATTCCTATTGCGGCGAACACAACCGCAAATTTCGATTCTGCGCCGAGAACTTTTGCCTGTCTTGCAATCTGCGCCGCGAGTTGCGCGTGCGGCAATCCGCTCATACTGAACACGGGAAGTTTTTGCCCTCTTACGAGCGTATTAAGTCCGTCAATCGCAGATACGCCCGTCTGTATGAACTCGTCGGGATAATCTCGCGCGGCGGGATTTATAGGTTCGCCGTTTATGTCCATACGACGTTCGGCGATTATTTCCGCGCCGCCGTCTTTGGGATTTCCCATTCCGTCGAACACTCTGCCAAGCATATCGAGCGATACGCCGAGTTCTATGCCGTGTCCCAAAAATCTCGCTTTTGCACTGCTTATTTTGAGTCCCTGACTCGGCTCAAACAATTGAACGAGCGCCTTGTCGCGATTGACTTCGAGCACTCTGCCCTGTCGTATTTCGCCGTTTGCCTGTTCTATCTCGACAAGTTCGTCGTATTTTACTCCGTCTACGCCCTCGACGAGCGCGAGCGGTCCAACAACTTCTTTTATGTTACGGTACTCTTTTTGCATTAAAAAATCTCCTTTGCCTTTAATGCCGCCATTTGAGTTTTGAGTTCCGACTCTATTTGAGCGAACTTTTCGTCAACTTCGACTTCTTCGATATATTTGCTTCTGCCTATCGATTCGAGTACGGGCAGCGACAAAATATCGTCGAGCGCCTTTCCTTCGCGCAAAGCGTCGATGCCGAGATGATAGCAAGTCAATATAAGTTTAAGCATCTTGTTTTGCTTTTTGAGCGAGGCATAAGTATCCACCTCGTGAAAAGCGTTTTGGTGCAAATAGTCCTCACGAATGTTTTTTGCGGCTTCCATAGTCAATCTGTCGCGCGGCGAAAGCGCATCCACGCCGACAAGACGAACTATCTCGTCAAGACGCGCTTCTTCTTGCAAAATCCGCATAGTTTCGGCGCGATATTCGTTCCATTCTTCGCCTACATTTTGGTTGTACCATTCGGATAGATTTTGTGAATACAGCGAGTAACTTACCAGCCAATCTATCGCGGGGAAATGCCTTTTGTATGCAAGCGAGGACGAAAGTCCCCAAAAAACTTTTACTATTCTTAGCGTCGCCTGCGAAACGGGCTCGGACATATCTCCGCCCGGAGGCGAAACGGCGCCTATTGCGGTTATACTTCCCACGCGATTATCGCTGCCGAGCAATTTGACAACGCCCGCGCGTTCGTAAAATTCGGCAAGGCGGCTCGAAAGATAAGCGGGATATCCTTCTTCGCCCGGCATTTCTTCCAATCTGCCGCTCATCTCGCGCAAGGCTTCCGCCCATCGCGAAGTCGAATCAGCCATTATTGCTACGTCATAGCCCATATCGCGGAAATATTCGGCTATCGTAATTCCCGTATATATGCTTGCCTCGCGCGCCGCCACGGGCATATCGGACGTATTTGCTATCAAAACTGTACGTTTCATAAGCGGCTCACCCGTTTTCGGGTCTTTTAGATGCGGGAATTCGTTCAAAACGTCTGTCATTTCGTTACCGCGTTCGCCGCAACCGACATAGACGATAATATCGGCGTCCGCCCACTTGGCAAGTTGATGTTGCACGACCGTTTTTCCGCTACCGAACGGTCCCGGAACGGCGGCAACGCCACCCTTCGCTATCGGAAACAGAGTATCTATTACCCTCTGTCCCGTAACGAGTGGAACGTGCGGCGAAAGTTTTTCTTTGTATTTCCTGCCTATTCGCACAGGCCATTTTTGCAGCATTGTAATTTTTTTATCGCCGGAATCGGTGGAAAGAACGGCTATCGTATCTTCAACGGTAAACGATCCCGTCGTAATGCATTTCACTACGCCGCGTTCGCCTATCGGCACCATAATGCGATGTTCGACGACCTCGTTTTCTTTGACGCAACCCAAAATATCTCCTTCTTCGACCTTGTCGCCGACTTTGACGATGGGAATAAAATTCCACTTTTTCTTGTGATCGAGAGCGGTGACCTTGACTCCTCGCGCTATTCTATCTCCGCTTTTTTGAATAAGGACGGGCAAAGGACGCTGTATTCCGTCGAAAATGCTCTCTATAAGTCCGGGACCGAGTTCTACGCAGAGCGGCTCATCTGTACTTTCGACTTCTTCGCCGGGGCCCAACATACTTGTTTCCTCATATACCTGTATGGACGCTTTGTCGCCGCGTAATTCTATTACCTCGCCTATAAGTCCGAGCGAAGATACTCTTACCACGTCATACATTTTGACGCCTTCCATACCCTCCGCCACAATAAGCGGTCCCGAAACTTTGACAATCTTTCCTTTCATTTGCCACCTCCGTTGCTTGATTCATCTTTATTAAACAATATATCGACGCCGACAGCCTTTTCGACGTCCTTCTTGATACACTCCATACCGTAACCGTTTTTTTCGAGCGACGGCAGAGGCACTATTATCGGATACGATCTGCTTTTCAGAATTTCGAGCGTATCGTGCATTTGCGCGGCTATATCTTCGGTTATGAAGATGACGGCATATTCCCCGCTCTTAACGAGTTCGCGCAAAATATCGGTAGCCGACGACGGAGCGTCCGCGAAAAATACCGTAAAGCCGACAGCCCTAAACGCCGTAACTATTTGTTTTTCGCCTATTACCGCCACCTTGTTCAAACTCATAAAATACCTCTGATTCTCGGCTCGATCTCACGTCGCGCACCGCTTTTCAAACATATCAAAATCATTTTTACCGTCTTTAATTCGTCGTACTTGCGATTGAAATAATACACGAGCGGTCCTACCGAATCCATATTCCCCGCGTCGCTTTGCAATATTCCCAAAAGATAATTTTCGATCTGCGTTTCGAGCCTCGTTATATCGCCGAGATCGAACGAATATTCGCCCGTATCGTTCAAGTCGATAGGTTTCGCGAGCGTGCCGCCCTCAATGAAAAGTTCGTCCTTCTCGCTATCCGACAAGCCGAGTTTTTCTGCCCTGAGTGCCGTAACAATATTTACAGTGTCGATTTCCGCGCGTTCATAACGCATAAGCAAACGATATTTTTTTGCCTTTGCGAGTCTGTACGCGTACATCGTCTTGGTGAGCGCGAGATCTGTCTTGCGCGGATCGAATTTTTCGCCGTCGAGCGAAACAAGCGCCTTTGCGATATGTTCGTCGAGCCGCGAATAATCGCCGTCACGAACTCCTTCCGCGCCCTCGACTTCGTACAATCTCGAAGTCGTGCCGCCCGATTTCACCTTATACTCCGCCTTGATATTGTTGAACAAAAAGGGCGCAAGCACAAAATCCTCGACTTCGGCGGTCGGAGAATACTCTTTTACAAAGCAAATAAGAGCATTTACTTCTCTGCATATAAAATCGTCTACGTCGAAATTGCGATCCAAAATTCCGTCGTTGTAACCGTAGTCGTGCAACATTTTGACCGCATCGTCGAATGTGGCGGAAGCAATTCGACTTATATATTCGCCGCCGAGCAAACGAACTTCGTTTGCCTTGCATACCGCATTGCAAAAAACCGCGTCCTTTCTCATACCCTTTTACCCGAATAATTTGCGCGCCGCTTCGCTTTCGGTAAGCGCACGCACCTCGTTTATTATCGCCGAAACGGTCAAATTCTTGTCGTATTTGTCGTTTCGCAAAATAATGCCGCCCACGTCGCCGTGATATTCGTCGGCAAAACGCAGATCCAACTGCAAATCGAAAGCGAGATCTTCAAGCCAAACCTTGTCGAGCCTCGCAGAATCGGCTTGGCATATAATTACCCTATCGCCGTTCTCGGCATATTTTTTTATGAGAGCGGCAATGAATTTACGATAATCGTCGTCGCGGAGCGCCATGATTTTGGTCTTGACGCCAACGTAAACGTCGTCGAGAGTCGTGCGTTTAGCGTTGAGTTCGGCCTTTTGAGCGTCAAGCCCCAAAAGCGTCTTTTGCCTGTCCACCGACAATTCCGCCTCCTCTCCGAGAGAGGCAAGGCGATTTTGGTATTCGACAGACAGATCCGCTTCGGCGGCTTGAATTCGCTTTTTGGCATTTTCCTCGGCGGCGGCGACGATTTTGTCCGCCTCCGCCTTTGCCTGCACGCCGATCTGTTCGATTATGGATTCCTTGCTCATCTCAAAGTCCCAACATAGCCAGAACCGCGCCTGTCGTTTCGGGATCGGGCGCAATTTCCAACGGTTTTTCCACGGGTATTCCGCTTACGCCAAGCACAGCCATAAGCGAAATGACGAATGCGAATATCGCGAAGATCTCGACAAGCACAGCCATAAGCAATGCGTGTCCCGTCTGTTTGTCCTGCTTGAAGCACATTTCCATGCCCGCCATAACGACCTTGCCCTGATATATCGCGCTGGTAAGACCGATAATTCCTATCGGCAAGCAAGCGGCAAGCAAAGCAAGTCCGTGCGAAGTCGTAAACACGAAATCGGTCGTGCCTATGAGTCCCATTTGCGAGAACGCCATAAACGCAACTATGAATCCGTACAAACCTTGCGTCGCAGGCAAAAGTTGCAAAATAAGCATTTGGGTGAATTTACTCGGATCTTTACTGAGTAAGCCGCCCGACATCTGACCTGCCTTGCCCACACCGATACATGATCCGATTGCGGACAACACGATCGCAAGCGCTGCGCCTAAGCAGCCGTAAACAATTCCCATAACCTAAAATCCTCCTTTTTGTAAAGTCGCTAACTAATGCGACTAATATCTAACGTACCTTGTGTTTTGTCCAATGTACGAAAATTCCCTTCCGTCCCCAAGTAAAAACTTGCCGTAAAATTCGAGCATCTGCAAGCGCGCATTGTGAACGTATGCGCCGAGTAGCGAAATGGCAAGATTGAATACGTGAAGTACAAGCGACAATACCGCTCCGATCGCAAACCCGACCGCCGTTCCCGCGCTGAAAAACACGGTCGCCAAAAGCGTATTGAACGCATATGCTATCGCGCCGCCCGCTAAACCAAGCCCGAACAAACGGCAATATGACAATATATCGGATATAAGATTCACAAGTCCGTACACTCCGTACAGACCGTTGCCGAGTTTGCCGCCTATACTTTTGCTTTTTCTGCCCGCCGTAAGAAATATCCCGACGATACAAACAAGCAACAATATGAGTCCCGCTTGCGTGAGCGTCGCCGAAATATCCGTCGGCAAGACATTCGCGCTCATATTGAATTCGCCGTTCAAGAATATGCCCGCGAATATATTTGCGGTAAGTAGCGATATGGCTACGAGCACAAGCAACATAAGCCCCATATCGAATATGGCGCCCATCGGATCGCGCGCGCGCAAACATCTGATTATGCCGAGAACATAACCGTACGCTATTTGCAAAATGCCGAGGACGAGCGAAAGTCCGAGTAGCAGCATAGGTTTGTCCATGGGCACAAACCAGCCCCAACCTATTCCGTAACCGAGATAACTGTCGAAAGCCACTCCCCATAACGAGGATGAAATTCCGCAAATGGCAAACATTTTTATCATACTCGCCGTTCCCGCTTCGAATTTTTTGAATTTCAAAAGCAAAATACAGCCGAGCGTAAGCATCAATCCGTACACAACGTCGCCGCACATTACTCCGAAAAGCAAAAAGTACCATATAGCCATGTGCGGATTCGGGTCTTTTTCAGTGTATGCCGGCACCGTATACATTTTCGTTATGTTTTCAAAGGGAGCGACAAGCCCGTTATTCACGACGAGCGTCGGCGGTTCTTCGTCCGCGCTCGGCTCGGTAAGCAAACAATGCACACTATAATTACGCGAAATTTCGTTCGCTATCGCCTCGCCGTTTTGCTTGGGGACCCAACCGTCGAGCATAAACGTGTAAACAGTCGTTTTGGACTCCGCAAGCGCGTTTTGCTGTTGAGTTCGAAGCGAAAGCAGGTCGTAATATATCATAAGATCGACCGAATATTTCTCATAACTCAGCCCCTCGACAAAAAGTTCGCGCACCTTTTCGTCCGTTTTCGATATCTCGTCGTCGCAACGCGCTATTATCTCGCTCACCGAATCGGGCGTATCGAAAATAAATTTCGAAAATCCGTTCTTCATCATCGCCGAATTGAATTGCTCGAAATCCTTCTTGAAGCATATCGTCGCGGCGACAGTCCCGCCCTCGACGTCGTAATATTCTATGTGCGCACTTTCAAACTCATCTTCTATCTTCGCCTTTTTGGACGAAAAATACAAGGTCGCCGTCGTAAGAGCGGTATCCTTGACTTCGCCGTACGCAAAAGGCAAGCCGACATACGGCATAAACGACTTTTTGCGTTCGACGAGTTTGGCTTTTTGCGTCTGCAATTCGAGCCGCTCGAAACTCAACTCTTTGATTTTCTCCACGACAGCCGAAAGTTCGGCTTTCTTATGTTCGACCTCGTCGAATTTATCGAAAGTAATTATTTTTCGAACGCTTTCCTTTTTAAATGGCACATAGTCGATACTCTCGCATTTGCCTTTTTTGCTCCTTTTGAGCATCTCACGACCTTCGTCGTTGAGTCTTTGCAAATATTCTATCGCAAAGGCGATGTTCGATTGTTCCACCTTCGCGTTTTCTATCTCTTGGGGATCAAAAGAAGTTGCCGAATTTTGAGCAGATCTGTATTCGAACTGTTTACTTTTTGTAAGTATATCTATAACTCCGTCGTAGTCCGCTTTTAGCCCGACTATACGAATTCTGCTCATTTTTACTATCATTCGGCGTATTCCTTCATTATAAAGTCATATACGAAATCGACGCACGGCTTGATCTTTGCGCTTGCATCCGATTTGATCTTATTGCATTTCGCCTCGGCGATCTTTTCCTGTTCGAGGCGCATCTTGTTTACTCTCGCCTTTGCCGAACTTAGGATCGCGTCGTAATCGGCTTTGAGTTTTTGCTCGTAAGAATCGCGAAGTTCTTCGAGTTTTCCGTCTATCGAAGCGATTATGCCCGCCGCCTTTGAATTAGCCTCGGCAACAAGTTGCGCGGCATCACGTTCGGCGATCTCGATTTGTTTTATGACTTCTTCCATTGATTTCTTCCTATTTGAAATATTTGTTCTCTATTTCGGTTATCTTGTCTATACGCCTTTTGTGACGCTCCTCGCCCGAAAACGGAGTGTCGACAAAGCAATCAACTATGTCGAGCGCCAACCCGACGCCCGTCACTCTCTCGCCGAGCGCCAACACGTTTGCGTCGTTGTGCATTCTCGTCGCTTTCGCGCTGAACGTGTCCGCACAGTGCGCGCACCTTATGCCCTTGACCTTGTTTGCGGCTATCGACATTCCTATCCCCGTTCCGCAAATTAAAATGCCCTTTTCGCATTTGCCTTCCGCGACCTGCTCTGCGACTATGAGCGCATAGTCGGGGTAATCTACCGACTTCTCGTCGAAACAACCGAAGTCAATCACTTCGAATCCTCTTTTGCCGAGATGTTCTTTTATCGTATTTTTCAGTACGACCGCCGCGTGGTCGCAAGCCAATGCTATCATAATTCCTCCGAGCGAATTTGTATATACATATTATATGTCATCTGCATAAAATAATCAAGCGAATTGACCTACTTTACTTTCGGGTTTTTAATTCTTTGTCAAGTATGGCGTCGATCAGCCTTTTAAGTTGCGAAGCCGTATCTTCGTACGCCATCATTCCCATGCCGAACGGATCCATTATCTCCTCGCCCGTAAATTGCTTTGCGGAAAACACTTTGTCGGCTGTATGTTCCATGAGCGAAACGATCGCCACTCTGTGCTTGTCCGTCATGCAAACTACCAAATCTGAATTGTCTACGGCTTCGGGCGTCAATTGAGTGGGCTTAAAAGCGTCAAGTTTAACTTTCATATCTTTTAGTACCTTGACGGCTTCGGGCGTCATTTCGTCAGAACAAACGTCGAGTCCCGCCGAAGAAACGTCGTACTTACTTAACTTGCGCAATTTTCTCAACTTATCCTTAAACAAAAACTGCGCCATAGGCGATCTGCAAGTATTCCCCGTACAAACAAACAGAATTTTTCTTTTTTTTGTTTTTGCAGCCATAAAAATTATCCTCCTTTATATCGTTTTGCCGCCGCTTGCTTTAAGCAACCTGTTCATAAGCGCGGCACCGAGTTCGGCTTCGGGTACCCCCTCGCAAATAATACGCTCGAACCCTTGTTCGTCCAAAGTCCGAAAAGCGTCGAAAAGCATATGGGCGTAATCGTTTAACGATCGCCCGACGTCGAATACGTTTCGGTCGCCGTAATCGCCGCCGCGGGTAATAATAACCGTTTTTTGCGGCGATTTGTCGTAAAATTGCCTTATTCTGTCACGCATATTTAGCGACGGGAGCGCGAGAATGACCTCTGCGTCCGGGCTGTAATGCTTGTATTTCATTCCCGGACACAGCGGCACGGGTGAATCGCTAACCGAACCGAGTTTGCCTATTACGCTCTCGATCTTCTCGATCTCCAAACCGCCTTTACGCAAAAGCAGATTGTTTTCGCAGTCTATTATCGTAGATTCGAGTCCCACTCCGCACTGCCCGCCGTCAAGAATATACCTAATTTTTCCGTCGAGGTCGTGCAAAACGTGTTCAGCCCTTGTCGGGCTAGGTTTAGTACTCGTATTGGCACTCGGTGCGCAGATCGGGACTCCGCATTCTCTTATGAAATCAAGCGCACATTCGTGAGCGGGCATTCTTATGCCGACAGTGTCAAGTCCGCCCGTAACAACATTCGGCACGTTCTTTTTTCGCAAGACGACGGTAACGGGACCGGGCATAAAGGCGCGAATTATCTTCAACGCGCTCGGCGTAACATATGCGATTCTATCTATCTGTTCAGCGTTGGCGACATGGCAAATAAGCGGATTGTCGCTCGGTCTACCCTTTGCGATATAAATTTTTTTGACCGCTTCCTCATCCAAGGCATTTGCGCCGAGTCCGTAAACCGTTTCGGTCGGAAATGCCACCAGCCCTCCGCCGCGAATTTCTTCGGCGCAAAGGTGAAGATTGTATTTATTCGGTTGCAAAATTTGTGTTTTCATAAGTTTATCTATGGTATTTCAGGCAATAATATTCGGTATGGAAAAGTCGAAATTGGCTTATTTTACCGATGAACTATTGCGCTCCCTCGCGATATGGCTACTCAGCGCGATCACTCTCAGGTATGCAATAAAAGAATTGTATGTAATAATCCTCGCGGCGACGGCGATAACGCTTCTCGTCACTATGCTTTTGCGCGGCTACTACCGAAAAAAAGATATTACCCGCAAAAAACTCAAACACACCGACGAGGTTATGCGCGAATTGATGACCGCGGATCGCACGCTTCTTCTCGAAAAAATCGCAAACGCGATAAACGGTACGGTCGAGCAAGATTGCGTCACTACAAACGGAGCCGTCGTCTACCCCTATTTCTACGGCAAATTCCCCCTCGAAAAGTTGAACGCCGTTTACAATTTCGCGCTCGGCAAACAGAAAAAACTTATTGTGCTTTGCGCCGAAATAAGCGCCGACGTAGATAAAAATCTCGAACTTTTCGACGAAACAAAGGTTGCCGTCCTCGATAAGAAAAAAACTTACGAGTTTTTGAAGAAGCAAAACATACTACCAACGTGCAAAAAGCGAGCAAAACGCAAAAATTCTTTTGTGAGATCGGCACTCAAAAAGTCGCGTATCAAAGGATATTTGTCGGCGGCTCTCATACTCGTATTCACGGCGTCGTTTTCGCCGTATTCGGTTTTGTGCATTATCGCGGCAGCCGTAAATATTACAATGTCCATTCTTTGCGAAACAATCGGAAACTGAAAAGCGTGACCGAATTTCATGACCGAATTTCGCGACCGAAAAGCGCGCCCGAATATCGCGCCCGAAAATCATGACTGAAAATCACGTCCGGTCTTTACCGTTCTCCGTTTACGAAAGTTCGTCCTCGCCCTCCGAATGTCCTTTTTTCGGCTCGTTTTCGCCGTCCGATTCGACGTTTCCGGCGGCGGTTTCGCTTTGTTCGTCCTCGTCCGCGCCGTCAGAATTATCGTCTGTTCCATCCGAATTTTCGTCCGCGTCACCCGCTTTTTCGGCGGCGGATTTTTCTTCCGCTTCTTCCGCCTCTTTGTACAATTTTTCGCGTTCTTCGTCCTTTACCTGTTGCGACGGAAACGAATGGGAAATGTACAACACTGCGGCAAGCAGTATACCAAAGCAACCCGACCACAACGCCAAATCTCCGATAGCGCCGTTAAGCATATCGGAGTCGAACAAATAGAGTATAAACGTAACGGTAAACACCACTACAAGAACGAGCGCTATGATCGCTATAATTCTTTTCAGTTTATTGCTCATAGCAATATTATAGCAAACCCGTCGGCAAATGTCAATTACATAAGGCGATTTTGTCGCCCACAACGACTTATTATCAAGAAAAAGATTTATTCGTCGTCATCGTCCGAAGCAGCCTCGACCTGAACTTTGGGCACTATTTCGCCCGCTTTCGTAAGAGCGAGTTTCGTGAGCATCGGTCCGATAAGTTCGTAAATAAGCACGGCGAACAAAGTTATATTTTGAACAAGTTCTCCCGAAGTAGCGTCTATCGTCCCCGCGTGTACCGCTTCCGCAACTATCGCCGACATACCGAGCGCCACGCCCGCCTGCGGAAACAGCGTTATACCGAGATATTTTTTTATCGTAGGTTCGCATTTCATAAGCGCAGAACTGCCGAGCGCACCGACATACTTGCCCGCCGCTCGCACAAGAACATAAACTATACCGATAACGACGATCTGCCATTGCGCAAATACGTCAAGCGCCAATTGCGCGCCCGAAATTACGAAGAACAGCACGAATAGCGGCGCTGTCCATTTGTCCGTTTTTTCCATGATCTCGGCTTGTTCTTTGCAAAGGTTGCAGAACATAGAACCGAGCATCATGCACACGAGTAACGACGAAAAACCTATTTCGACGGAACCGATCTTCACTTTCAGCGAAGAAACAGCCACGGCAAAAAGCACAAAAGTTATCGCAAGACACAATCTTTTCGAATTGGACTTGAAGCATTTTTCTATAAGACTGAACAGCCAGCCGAAAAGCGCGCCTACACCGACCGACAAAACGACTTCGATTATCGGGTTGAGAATTACCGACACGACGTCGAGGTTGCCGCTCCAAATCGTCCTCGCCACGCCGAACGATATCGAGAATACGACAAGACCGACCGCGTCGTCGAGCGCTACAACAGGCAACAACATATCGGTTACGGGACCTTTCGCCTTGTATTGCCTTACGACCATAAGGGTCGCGGCAGGTGCCGTCGCCGTCGCTACCGCTCCGAGCAATATGGCGGACGGCAAAGGCAGGCTTTCGGGCATTATGAAATGCAACGCTATCATGACCACATCGACGAAAACCGTCGCGGTAATCGCCTGCAAAATGGCTATGACGGTCGCTTTTTTGCCTATGTGTCTTATTTCTTCGAGCCTGAACTCCGTTCCTATCGAAAAGGCAATGAATCCGAGCGCAACGTCACAGATTATCCCGAACGAGTTGGCAACGTCTTTCGAAACAAATCCCAGCCCGTCAATTCCCGCAAGTCTGCCGAGCGCACCCAAACAGAACGGTCCTATTAAAACGCCTGCGATAAGGTAGCCGGTAACGGCGGGCAATTTGACGAGTTTTACGATTCGCGACAAGACCAGACCGGCTATCATCGCGATTGCAAGGCTCATAAGCGTAGCATTCAAAGATTGTTCAAGCATAAAATTAACCTCTTTAAGTTGCCTTTTTTCGACAACCACTGAATTTTACCACTAAGGCTTGATTTAAGTCAAGCATAAATATTGTCATAATCCCGAAAAATCAAAATTTTACAACACAAAAGATCCGCCCTTTCGAAACGGACCTTTCGTACTTCTTAACAATATTTATTTCGAAATAACGGCGAGGGCAAATTGCCAAATCTAATAGCCTAAACCAAGCGGACAAATTTCAACGCCTCACTGACGAAACCGCACGAAAAAAATCAATTGCCGTATCCGGGAGTCATCGGAGTATACACGCTTATTTTGCCGTACAACTTCATATCCTTGTCGACATAATAAGAATTGAGTTTTTCGGTAAGTTCCTTATCGAGATACCAACCCAAAAACGTTACTATTTTACCCGAATTTTCTTCGCTGCTATATTCGTAATCGAATCTGCCGTTCACCGTTCGTTCGGTATGGACGAGTTTGTCGCCTATATAAAATTCCACAGTATGCTCTCCGTCGCCGCACGCAGTCATGAAGATCGCGCCCAAAAGTACCGAAATCGCAAGAAGTAAACAACAAATTCTTTTCATTCCTTTGGTCTTCAAAATTACTCTCTATACCCCTTTATACCGAATTCGGGCATATCTTTTTTGTATTCCGTGTCCAAAATTGAGAGTTGCTTGCGAATTATGTCACGCATACTTACGGCTGGCGTCAAACAATATTTGTCGAAAAGTTCTTTGTCCACATCGTCCGAAGTTCGATAATGCGGAAACAAAAGTTTGAGAAAGGCGGTCGCTATTCTCTTTACGGCAGTAACGTCGCGCGTATCCGCATTGCGCTCCACGAGTACGATATCGTCCACTATTGCGCGATAAGAAATATCGCTTCTCAGTTCGTGCATTATCTCAGCGAAATATTCGCAGTTCAGCGCCCAACCCTTCACCTTCTTGCTTTCGTTCATACGCGGGATCTTCCACCCCTCTATAAAGCCGTGGAATCTGTCGAGCAAAGCCGATTCGCGGAAAATTTCGGGAAGTCTATCGAACATATTTTCGTTTACGTCCATTTTGCTATTTGGGATATTGCCGAGAAGCACAACGCCCGCATCGCCGCTACCCGACTTTACGCCGACGCTGTACTTGCCGCTTTCCAAAAATCCTTTCATAGCGCCCTGCATTTCGGCGGCGTCGGGAAATTTGATAGTGGCGATCTCGTCGAGTGCGACAAAGTCATAATTCATAACGAGCCCTTCGGTTTTGAGCCTCATATCGTAAAACATTTTCGCACGCGTCATAACTCCGCCGCTGCTGAGCCAACCGCGACGGCTGATTTGCGAAAAGAGGTACGATTTGCCCGTTCCCTTCGGGGCAAGTTCGATAAGATTCAATCGCTTTTCGACGAACGGCAACAATCTCCTCAGCATCATAAATTTCTCATCGTTTTCGAAGCCGTCGGCATTATAGTCGATAGCGCCGAGCAAAACGTCTATCCATTCGTCAAGTTCGAAATGCGCTCTCGCCCTCTTGTAATATTCGGTATCTATTTTGTAAGGACGAAAAGATTTGAAACTTTTCAATTTGATTTTTCCCATTTCGTTTTTGCCTACGGTGACTTTGCCGTAATAAAATTCGGCTATTCCCCACACCGCTCCGTTGCAATCGAGAAAATCATCCTTGACTTCCGCCCAAACGGTGGGATCGATACGTGTATCCGAACCCGTCACACCGAAGTCGGGCAACTCGAACGTGACAACCGACGTACCGATGTCTATATCGACTTTTATCTTCGCCATAAACTTTACGGTCGAACCCGTGTTTATCATTTTGTCGAGAAGCGCGTTCCAATCATCTTTGCGCGGCAAAATTGCCTTTATTCTGTCGGCAACGAAAGCGGGATCGACGTTCCCCTCCGAATCCGCGTATTTTCGAATAAACCAGTCGCGAATAAACGACGGAATACTGAGAGAGGCGAACTGTTCCGCCACAGTGTCTTTTTTGACGATCATATTACCGAAATATTCGGCAAGTTTAGAATTTTCCATTTATCCTCCGCAAAAACAATTCCGGACTGAAAAGCATCCGGAATCGTTTGTCAAATATCGTAATCTTCTTCCTGAATTCCGCCCGTAAAACGAACGGTAAATTGCCCTATCTTTTTGCCCGCAAAGACTTCGACGACGTACTCGCCCGGATTAACATCAAGTTCGGCGCTCACCCAATTGAAAATATTCGGCGTACAAACGTAATTATGCGTATTCAACCTGATGTAGATCGAATCGTATTTTTGCGGAATAAAAAATTCTATATGCGGTTTTTCGTCCGGCAAAAGTTTTATTTCCGTTTCTTTTACGATTATAGTTTGTTCTTTTTCGTCTTTTATTTCGGGTTTTGTTTCTTTCGGCGCGGGTTCGGGTTCGTTCGGAGCAGATTCGGTCGTTTTCGGCGCAGGTTCGGGCTCTTTCGGAGCGGGACTCGTCGGTTTGTCGTAAGAACGATCGTCCCGATTCTTTTCCTCTTTTACGCCGTTTTCGCGGTTATACTGCTCGAATCTCAGCATTTCCTGCGGATTTATCGTGCTCGGTACGTTTTTGAGCGCGTATTCGAAGTCATCTTTCGTAAGTTTCACCAATTCGCCGCTGTCTATGCTTTTGAGAAGCGGTTCATCTTTGGCTCTGTCGCAAAGTTCTTCGAGATCGGCGCCGCTGTACCCTTCGGTGCGCCTTACGAGTTCGGCTATATCGACGTCATCGGCGAGGGGTACGTTCTTCAAATATTTGCGTATAAGAAATTCTCTTGCGGGCGCATCTGGCAAAGACACGTAGATCTTTTGCGAAAAACGTCCCGACCTTGTTGCGGCACTGTCTATATCCCACGGTCTGTTGGTCGCGCCGAGCAACAAAAGATTGGGGTTACGCCCCACAAATCCGTCTATCTGTTGCAAAAATTCGTTTACGCGTTTATCGTTATGCTGATCGACGCCGCGCATTCCTATAAGGCTATCCATTTCGTCGATAAAAATTATCGCGAGTTTTTCTTTGCGAGCGGCTTCGAAAAGCGAACTTATGTTCTTTTCGCTCTCGCCCACCCACTTGCTGACGATGTCCGAGCCTTTTATCGCATAAAAGGTTGCGCCCACTTCGCAAGCAATGGCTTTGGCTATCATGGTTTTGCCCGTTCCCGGAGGTCCGTACAAAAGCACGCCGCCGCCGGTGGCCTTGTTGTATGCTTTATAAGTATCGGGATGGCGCAAGGGATTGATCATTCTTATGGTGATCGTGCGTTTTACCGATTCGAGCCCCGCTATGTCCGAAAAATGAATGTCGGGGATCGTCGCGCCTTGCCACTCTTTGCCGTCGTCGCCCTCGTCGTTTTGCGGTTTGTTTACGGGTTGCTGTTTGGGCGCAGGCTTCGGCAAAGAATCGGACGGATCGCAATCGAGCGATTCGGCTATTTCGACAAGTCTGTGCGCTCTGTCCATTCGCGCCTTTTTGAGTTCTTTCGTGCTTTGAGCCGCAAGTTTCATCATCATTTCGGCGGCAAGCAAATAGTTGCGACGAGCAAGAGTGTTTTTCCCCGCAGCCTGCAACTCCTTGGCTTTACCGTAATACATATCGAAACGCTCTGCAAGATAATTTACGGAATCCGCCATATCAAACCTCGCTGTCTATTTTCTTCCTGATCTCGGCGAGTTCTTTGTCGATATCGTCGCTGCTCATTTCGTCCTGCGATGTTTCCTCGTTCACAATGGCGGCAAACTGTTCGTCGGTAATGCTCTTGTCCGCGGACGCCTGCGACGAGAAGGACGATTGGCTCATATCCATAAATACGTCCATCTGCTCGGTCTGCGTTTCCACGCCCGCCATAGCCTTTTCGAACTCGGCTTGGACCTTCAAAAATTCCTTGCTGTCGGTAAGTTTTGCCATTTCTTTGCTCAAAACGCTCATTCCGCCGAGGAACTGAGAAGTCATCATGCTCATATCCTTCATTTGCGAAGTGATCTCGAAATTCAATAGCATTTCCTGAGCGCGCTTTTGCTGAGCGAGCGTCATCTTGTAACCGGTGAGCGCAAGGTTATACTGAGAATCGAGTCCTTTCTTTTTCGCCTCTTTTGCTTTTTCTATAAAGACTTTCTTTTGCTCCTCCAAAAGGTCTATCTGCTTATTCATCGCATTGATGGTCCTGCGAATGAGCATCTTTTTTTCGATTTCTTTCTGGCTTTTGCTCTTAAACATAAACTTACTCCTGTAAACCGGCGGGTTTAGCCGCATTGGATTCGCTGTCCGCTCCGACTTCTTCGTCGAGTTGACTTCCCGTTTCGAAGATAGCGAGCAATTGATCGTCGTTGTCGTTCACGCCGTAAATAGTTTGGTTTTCTTCGTACGAGCCCTGAATCTCGGCGAAAGTTTCGTCGGCGGATGTCAAAACATCTTCGGCACGGACCTTTGTGTTGAGCGCCTTGTTTAGGAATTTCGCAAGTCCCTTTTGATCGCCCAAGAGGTTGCCGAGCGAAACTTTGCCCGCATTGACGAAGAATTGATTGTCGTCGATGGCGTCCTTCAACTTTTTCATAAGGCGTATGTTGTAAAGCAGATACATACCCCTTTTGACGTCGTTTTCTTTTTCTTCTTTCAAATGATTGAGTTTTTTCGCATAAAAAAGTTTCAAATCGCGATTCGGTTCGTTTTTGCCCTTTTCCATAAGATCGTTGATCTGCTGGATCTTGCTCATTATCGTTTCTTCAAGATCTGATTCTTGTTTTTCCAAGTCGATAATAGCGGCGACAACGTCCTCGCGTTTCAACTTATCGTATTTACTTTTAAACGGCCACATAGTTTATTCTCCGCTCAGCGCTCTCTCACGTTCTTTCGTTCAACGGCAAGATATTTGATTTCCTTGACCATATCGTAAGCCTTTGTAAAATCTTCCTTCTTTTCCGCTTTGTTGAGGGCGATTTTGGTGTCGCCGATAAGACCCGCTATCTTCTTGTCGAATTTTACCGCGTCGTCGTTGACGGTGGGATTCAAATATTTGAGGATCTCCTGTATGTCGTCAAGTTGCGCTACGAGATCGGGCTCGGAGGACGCGAGTTCTTTCAAAACATTGATTTGATTGGCGTTGTCCGCAATGGTCTGCTTGTTGTCAAGCAACTTTTGCCTTTCGCCTTTACGACTGAAACACATAATTTATTTTCTCCTTAAATAAAGATTAAAGTTTTTGTCCGCAGTTAGAGCAAAAAGCGGCTCCTGGTGCAACGGGCTTACGGCAGTGCGGGCAAACGGCGGGTTCGTCGCTCACCTTTTTGCCGCAACCGGGGCAGAACTTTGCTCCGTGTTCGTAACTGTGTCCGCAGTTAGGACAGAAATTGGCTCCGCGAGGACCTTCGCCTTTATGTCCCGAATTTTCCCAACCGACTATCTCGACGGCACGCAAATACTTTTCGTAATTTTGCGCTTTGAGTTCTTCGAGCCACTTTTGTCTTTCGAAATCCACGTCGCCCGCGGCTTTGTTGAGTTTGATGAGTTCGTATTCTTTGCGTATCTGTTCGTCGAATGCGCGACGCTTTTCTTCTTCCTCTTTCGCCTTCATCTCATCGCGACGTCTTTCTTCCTTTTCGCGGTTGAGTTCGTGCTCGATTTTTTGAATATCTTCATCGTCGATCATAATGGCGTCGATCACGAACGAGAACAATGTAAGTCCGTAATCGCGACGGAACATCTTCTCCATTTCGGGCTTTATCAAATCGGCAATTTCCTTGCTGTTTTGCGTGATGCGATCGTATGTAAGGTTGCGCTCCTGCATTACGCGAGCGATTATCGGCTGGATCTCGCTGCACATACGACTTCGCAATCTCTCTTGAAGTTTTGCGATCGTGTATGTCTTGTCTGCGCCTATCAGTTCGAGATATGCTTTGCGCGGATCGCCGATCTGTACTTCGAACGTCCCTCTTACGCCTATCTTGATGGGTATATCGGTCTGCGGATCGCGCATATCGAATCTGTTGGGAGTCCCCCACTTTACTTCGACTTTGCAGGTCTTGGAAACATAAATGAATTCGACCTTGTCCACGTTTTTGTCGTCTTTATTAAGAACCGGATATTTGCCGGCTTCGAGAGTATTGAGATATGCACCGTCCTTAATAAATATGGCGTTATGAGTATCGTTCACTATTACCATAGTTTTTTTACTCGGATTTAAGACTTCCTTACGAACGAACAGGTCGTTGTTTGTAAGTTCTAGATTATTAAGAGTTATGAACTCCGGTTTTGCAAACAGCATTTTCTTTTATCCTCCTGACCCAAAATGAGTATATCAATATAATTATATATATAATTGTAATAAATGTCAATAAATTATTACCTTTTTTTCGAAAATTATACTAAATTTAAATATTTTTGTTGCCGTTTCCACCGAAAAATTCCGCATAAACGCTTATTGACTAACCGTTACTTTAACGTTATTACGGTAAAGATCATAAGTCCTATTACAAACAACAAGACGACAATGCGCGAAATCACATACGGCACGATAATCTTTTTTGCGGACGCGCGCTTATAACGCGGCTTGGAAAGCAATCCAAAAACTATGTATAAGACGGCGGCTATCGCTCCGCCGACAGTAAAATACGGTTGAACAAGAAAATACGCAAGCAAAGTAAAAGCCACCGAAACGACAAGAAAGCCGATCGCTATGAGGTACATAAGTCTTGCCTTTTTTTCGTCAAGCAATCTTTTCGTTTCGACGTCGCTGTCCGAAATCAAATCGTCGATACCGACATGGAAAAAATTTGAAATAAGTTTCAGGCTGTCGATGGACGGAAAACCATTGCCTGTTTCCCATTTCGAAATTGCCGTGCGTGTGACATAAATTTTGTCCGCCAAATCTTCTTGTGTAAGATCATTAGCCTTTCTCAGTTGTTTAAGTTTTTCGCCGAATGTCATTTTCGTGCCTCCTTGCGCTCGCAATCCTTGCAAGCAAGTTTTTTCGCTTAAAGTATATTATATCTCGCGCAAAAAGTCACGACACTCTTGTTCACATTTGCCTTTTTTGGGGCTTGATTAATGGGTATTTTCGTTACACTAACGTTTTTTGGGGTTAAATAGGAATTTTGGAGCACGCTACTTGACACGGCGGACGATAATTTCCTTTTTATCTATACCGTCGGTCAACGCAATGGTATTGACATTGTAACTTCTGCCGCCGACATAAAAGCACCAATTTCCCTCTTTTTCGCTGTTGTCAATCTTGAAATAAACGGTTATATCGTTTCTCGTCACCGTAAAAGACGCTTCTTTCAGCGATTCGGGCATTTTCGGCGCGACGGTTATCGCATCTCCGCGAAAACTAATGCCGAAAAGATATTTTATTATAACATGGTAATACCACGCCGCCGCGCCCGTATACCAACTCCATCCCCCTTTTCCTGCGGGCAATGAATAGACGTCGCCGCTCAAAACATACGGTTCGACCTCGTATTTTGCGACGTCGGCGGCATTGCGGCTGTGATTAACGGGGTTTATCATATTCAAAAGCGAATAAGCATACTCGAATTCGCCGGCCTCGAAAAGGCTCATGATAAACCACACCGCGCCGTGGGTATATTGACCGCCGTTCTCCCTTACTCCCTTCGGATATTCGCCGATATATCCCACCTTTATGTTTTGCAAAGGCGGAGTGAGTAACTTTATCAGTCCGTTTTCGGTGTCCACAAGTTTGCGTGCGGCGGATAAAAGCGCCAACTTCCCTCTTTTCTCGGTCGTACAACCAGAAATCACCGCGAAACTTTGCGTGATAAGATCTATATTACATTCGGCGCTGTCCTTACTGCCGAGCACCGTTCCGTCGTCGCAGTACGCACGTACAAACCACTCGCCGTCCCAGGCATTTGCAATGGCGTCACTCAAAACGGTCTTTAATGAATAAAGCGGCTTCTTGTTCTTTACGTACGGCATAAATTTGTCGATCACGTAGTACAGGAACATACTGCCCCATACGGTCGTGCCTTTGCCCTCCGCTCCAACCTTATCCATGGCGTCGTTCCAATCACCGCCGCCCATAAGCATAAGTCCGTTTTTTCCGAGTTTCGCCGAAGCCTTGATCGCTTTAAGGCAATGTTCGAGTAAAGTTCCCGTACGCACCGTTTCGGCGGGCGATCCGTAATAGTCCTTGCCGACTATCTTTACGTCTTCAAGGTACGGAACGCGCTCGTTCAAAATATTTTTGTCGCCGGTGAATTCGATATATTCTGCGGTTATATAAGGCAGAAACAGTCTGTCGTCGGTTATCTTCGTCCGCACGCCCGTTCGCGGCGGATGCCACCAATGCTGAACGTCACCCGCCTCGAATTGATGCGCGGCACAATCGAGAATATGCTTCCTTACAAGTCGCGGGTCTATATACAATACGGCAAGGCAATCCTGCAATTGATCGCGAAATCCTATCGCTCCACCCGCTTGATAAAAGCCCGTCCTGCCGAAAAATCTGCTCGTCAGCACTTGATAAGGCAGCCACTTCGCAAGATAATCGAGAGCGGCGTTCCCCGTCGAAACGGACACGCACGAAAGCGAAGAATATTTCTTTATGCAGTTTCGAATTATTAATTCGCTGTCAAACGAAACATTGCCGTCAACGCTCAAATAGAAAACAGCCCTGACATATCCCTTGGGCGGGACAGCAAGTTTGATTTTTATCGCAGGTTTGAATTCATAACCGAAATCGCCGTTTGGAACAAAAAAATTGCCGTTTTTATCAACATACGATTGTTTATGACAGACATAATCAACGATTTTTTTGTCTGAACCCATAAAGAAACTTGTTCCCGAAATCAAATTCTTTACAAGTAATCTGCCGTCGAATTCCGCCGACAAGTTGCGCGAAGTCTTGAACGCGAAGTCGCCGATAACAGGCGAAACGAAAAACATTACTTCCACTTCCCGCTCGAAGTCCATGGATGAAACGAGAGTTATTTCGTAATATTTTGTATTGTTTTTTATAAACTCCCGTTCGCGCGAATAAAAACCGTTGTAGTCGCAAGCGAACTCGCTGTAACCGAATCCATGCAAGACGCGATAATCCGCGTCGGCTTTAACCGGCAAATACGTCGGGCTCCAAGCCACACCGTTTTCGAAAAGTACGACTCCTTCCGAACAGCCGTCGCATACTGGGTCGTTGCTCCACTCCGTCAGTTTGCACTCGCGCGAATTGCCGTAGTAGGTATATCCTCCTCCGCTTTCGGTAATAAGAGTTCCGAACTTTTCGTTTGCGATTATATTGCTCCACGGACGCGGCGGCAACTTGTTTTTGCCGACGGGCAAAACATAAGAGCCGTCCTGCAAAAATCCGCCTTTGCCGAGCGCGAACGCGTAACTTACGGGCGGCAGTTCTGCGCGAGGGTACGGCGAACCGAAAATTTTGCGTTCGGGCAACTTCTCCACCGTAATTTCGTCTATATCGGTCGCCGACCTTTTCGCGAGCGCGGCAAACGCCTCGTCCTCAAACCTATTTATAAGCATAAGCATACTCATATCGGCGATCGGCGCAAGGGTGTCGTAAAGCCTCTGGCGCAAAAAGCCGCTTTCGTCGTAAAACACAAAGGCAACTTTGCATTTCATTCCCCACAGAGCGAGATTTTTCAGCATTTTCAGTCTGCCGACAATGCGCCCTGTAACCGCATTCGATTCGATATAAACAAGCGGATATTCGCCGCCCGTAAAGTTCGGCGACGAGCCGTAAAGCAATTTGCTCATGACGCGACACATTCTCGCATTTATGCCGAGTCCCTTGGTGACAACGGACGAACCCGACAATATTTTACGGTAAAATCCTTCCGTTTTGGTCAATTTGATCTGCTTTGCGAGTTTGTTTTCTTCGCCTACAAGGTTGTACAGTTTGAATTCGCGCCTTTCGTACGCCGACAAACGCAAATCGACTTTACCACTAACTATCGGGTCGAGCACTCTGCCGAAACTTTCGCCCTTGCTTCGACCGACAAAAACAGCCCTATTGCTTTGATACTTTGCAGGCACGTCAAAATAATGTTTGAGCACGAACGACTTTCGTCGTGCTGTAAGCACTTCTCCGTCGCAATAAGTCGATACAAACATTCCCGAAAAAGTTTTGTGCGCCAGATCCTCGTAAAGCGGACTGAGCGCGATCTCCATATACGACTCGATACAGAGTGTAAGGTCGGAAGTCGTAAGATTTTTGACCTCGATATTTCGCACTTCACCGTCCATAGTCGGCAGAACGGAAACGCGCTGTCTTATTTCGCATTTGCCGTCGTTATACACAAATTCCGCCGCTCCGTCGTAAAAATATGCCGAACGTTGTAAATTTATCCGCTCGCCGCCGAACGACGCGAAAAGTTTCAATCCGCCGTCGAAATTGTAAAATCTCGATACGTACTTGTCGCCGAATATCGAATAGCCGTTCCCATTGCCGTCTATAAGCACCGAATATCTTCCGTTGCTCATAAGGCTTACCGTCGGCGGCGAAGTTTGTTCGACACATTCGGCGCATACGGGCGTCGGCGGAAGGATCTCGTATCTGTGTTTTACGGCGGCTTTCGGCATTTCGAAAGCGGTTATAAGCAGCGACGCGGCTTTCATATCGGGAGAAGCCATGAGCGACGCTATGTCGTTGCCGTAAAAATAATCGTATATGCTCGCCAAGATCATACCCTGATGATGACACATATAAGTTTTGATCACTCCGTCGTCGTAAGCCTCGTATAAGCCGTCCTCGCCTTTCATTCCGCTCTTGTACATCTTCGAAATATTTTCGGCAACGGCCTTCGGGGCAAGCGGCAAAAACAAAAGCGACGCATACGGACTAGCGACCGCTCGTCTTCTCTCGTTAGAGAGCGCTATGTCGGGTACGCCGAACGCCTTGTATTGATAGTTACCCTCGCCGTCAACCTCGTTGTATTGCGATTCGGATACGCCCCAAAAAGGCAATTTGTGCTTTTTTGCGTATGCTATGTTCGCTTTCAAGACAGATCTTGCGGAGGTATACAGCAGTCCGCCCTTGCAATATTCAAAAAAGATATTGCTCATCATATATTCAAAAGCGCCGCCCGTCCAAGAATACAACGACGTGCCTTTGTATTTGACGCACTCGGCGGCGAGATTTTTGAAGCAACCGCTTTTGAGTTTGCCCGTTCCTATCCCTACGAGATAAGTAAGCATTGCCTCGCTCCCCAATAGGTCGTAATGATTGCGGTCGTAACGCTTGCCGTCGTTGTCGTAACCGATAAACAATAGGCCTCGGCTTTCATCGAAAAACGCTCCTATATCTGTCGTCAAAACCAATTTTTCGGCTCTCGAAGCCAATTTTCCGCTTGAAGTATTTCGAAGCAACACGAGAGCGGCAAGCAAGTTTCCGCTGTCCACAGACGACACATAGCCGTTGCATCTCCTCAGCGAGTACACATCCAGCCAATTGTACAAATTTCCGCGCCATTTGTCAGCCCGTTCGATCGAATCGAGAATTTTATTGCCGTAAAAATCGAAGTCGAGCGAAGTTATAAATTCCATTTTTCGGGCGCACACGAGCGAAGTCAACATAAACGCTATGTCGGTCGGCGAAGTCCTCGGCGCGTATCCGACGCCGCCGTCCTCCTGATAGTTGTCGAACGGCAAATAGTTATTTTCTCTTGTCAGTTGTTTTTCGAAATATAACCAAGTGTCCGCCGCTATTTTTCTCAGCGTCGCCTCCTCGTCGCCTTTGAGTTTATTCTTGTTCTTTCGCTCTCTGCCGAGCAAAAACGCAAGCAAGATCCCGAACGCGAACAGCGTCGCCATAACGACATAAGTCCATTTGAACGAAACAAATATCGCAAAAGCCGCATAGACCGCAGTCGCTATCACATTAGGCAAAAAGGAAACCTTCCCGCCCGAATGTGCGAACACTTTCCAATCGAGCAAGTTCTTCTTGACCGCAAGTCTGTATAAAGTCACGATTATCGCTTTCGTATAATTATACGCGACGACCGGCAAACACGCCGCCGCGAGAAGTTGCCGCACAAACTCGTACCACAATTTTTTCGGTTCGGTAAAAAGCAGTCTAAGCGAGCCGAACAGTACAAACAAGTTATACGCAAACGCCACAGCGGTCAACCAAAAGGGCGCTTTTGCAAATAATGACAGACATAACAAGAGCGCCGAACTCAAAGGAATGAGTCCGAGCAAGATATTATTGAGAATATGGAGCCTTCCTATTATGGGTATGGGGTTGCGCCTATAATCCCCCTTTGCGTCCTTTATGCGCGTAAAAAGAAAGGGTAAAAGTTGATAATCTCCGCGTAGCCACCTTATGTTGCGGCATAGGTACGACGAAAAATTTTTCGGGTATGATTCGAGCGCGCTTTCGCCGCTGTTCCCGCAACCCGATATGGCACCCTCAACGAAATCATGAGATAGGACGCGATTTTCCATAAAGACGTCCCCCACTTTCTGTGTAAATTCTTTTACTCTGTAAATGCCCTTGCCCGTATAGTTGCCGCTGCCGAAAATGTCGTAATTCGCGTCCGCAATGAAGTTGCCGTAACTGTTGAGTCCTACGCTGTCGCACATATATTCCGCAAAAGGAGTTCGAAGCGAATCGGGCGACGTCTTGACATTCAGCGAAACGACAGACTTGTCCGCGTTGAAAGGATGCTCCATTATCTCGACGAGTTCGCGCGCGCAATTTATCATCGTGTCGCTGTCGAGAGTTATGACGTATTTTACCCCTGTATATCCGCTACCGAGTATAAGTTCGAAGGCGCTTTTCTCGCCTGCGAGAATAAGATTATTGAGCGCAAGCAACGCGCCTCGCTTTTTTTCCCAACCTTGAAATTTGTCCTCACCCTTTACTTTGCTTCGACGACGAATAAAAATATTGTATCGTGAGCCGAGGGTTTCCATTCTCTTTATGGCGGCGGAGGTTATCTCCTCGTCATCCGTCGCCACTCCGTTTGCCGTCGCGGGAAGGTCGATAAGCAGCGCGTACGAAAAAATTTCTTCATTATTAGCGCAACTTACGGTAAGCATCTTGTCTATCATTTCGTCGAGTTCGCGGACGGAATATATAAGGACGGGAAAAACTATCATGGTTTTCGCGCCTTCGCAAGAATGAAGCCTCGGCATAAATCTGCGTTTAAAGATCCGCACGTTAAATCCCGTTACAAACATAAGCACGAGCGCAAGAGATATGGGGGTGAAAATTATCGCCGCCGCCCATTTGAACTGCGGAATATACATAAATACCGTCAAATTGTTGCTTATCGTATAGCCTATCAAAACCAAAATATATACGATGAGCGCAAACTTCCCCATCGGGCGAGGCAAAATAAAATAAGCGATATCCTTGCCCTGTTCTTTCGCCTTGTTTACAAGTTCGCCCGCATAAGAAATTTCGTTCTTTTCTTTCGCTTTTTTAGCAATACGGCGCAAGTAAACGAACTTTGTGTCCACCGTACACTGCTTGTAAACTATATCGTCGCAACTTTCCAAAAAGCGATTGAGCGGACATATGCCGAGTACGAACGTTTCGTCGAGTTTGGGCGGGAGTTCGAAAAGCGAGTTCACGGCGCTCTCCACCGCGCCCGAATAGCGCGAACACGCCGCCAAAAAATTGTCGGCGCGTTTATATGCGCTTATTCCGTTGTCGTTGCAAATTCGGTCGAAGCGTTTAAGCAAATTCCCGTCCGCATACTTAACGAACGCATACGCATAACTGTTGTACGAAAGTAACGAAAAATCTATTTTGTTACATTCGATATCGCTCCGCGCCCGCTCGAACTTGTCATTTATGACAGTCGAACGCGCGCAAAAAATCGCTATATATTCGAGCAAGGCAAGGTTGATGACGTCGGGTAGCATTGCCGTTTCCTCGAATTTGAGCGGCAAAACTTCGTTGAAAGCCTCCACACATTCCCTTACCGTGTTTGCGTCCACCGCTCCGCCGCAACCTTTTACTATCAAGTCGGCGATATGGTATATGCGCGGCAGGTTATTGTAACCGGGTAGTTTATTGTAAGCCGCAGTCAACTTTTTTTGTCTTTCGGCAATTTCGGCTATCTTGTAGTAATTGTCGAAGATACGCTTTTCGAAATCGAGGCATTTCTTTTGCCCGACTTTACGGCACAAAAGTTTATACGTCTTTTTTATCGTCGTTCTTATCAAATGCGACGACAAAGACGAGTCGCTTTGCGAAGAACTCATCTTTAAGGCGATATCCACCGCCCTTGCCTTTATTTCGTCGAGCGACATTACGCCCGTAAGTTCCATATTCGGCTCGGCTACGGGCATAAATACCTTGAAAAGTATTATTATCCCGATAAGCAATAACAGAGCGCTAAAAAAATACAGCATCTGAACCTCTTGAACAAAACGATTATGTCCAAAATACGCTTTTTTATGCGCTTTGATGCTGTGGTATGTTTAGAGAAGTTCTTCGTCCTCGACAGGCGGTTCGCTCTCCCCTTTTTCTTTACGATTGTCTATGATTTTATCCAAAGATTCGTCGTATATGGATTTGCCGCCGCACAAATACGAAACAAAATATGCTACGGCGACGGCTATCATCGCCGCAAAAAACGTGTTCGCGCTCCCGCCCATCTCGACGACCAAAATTACAGACATTATCGGTGCTTTGAGCGCCGCTCCCAAAAAGGCGCACATCGAGATCAGCACGAGCGTCGAATAATACGTTGCGCTCATTCCGCATGCCATTGCTATATTGCCAACCAAACCGCCGACAAGCGCGCCTATGCACATTAACGGAATAAACATTCCGCCCGTCACCTCGGCAGAAGAACACAAGGTCACGAAAACAAGTTTAAGTATAAGCATTGCCAAAAGGATCTGCCACTCAACTTCCATTGCGCCGATCTTGCGGATGAGCGACGCGCCGCCGCCTATGAAATCGGCAAAAAACAGGCAAACTATGCCGCTGAGTACGAACGCCGACGCTATCTTCGCAAAACGAGGAATCTTTATCTTGTTCATAAGCGACGACGAATATTTGAGCATGAGCGCAAAAGCGACCGCGACTGCGCCCGCCGCCACTCCTATTATGAGCGGCAAATACATTTCTCCTACGTTTAGTTCGGCTGTTTCGAATTCAAATAGCGCGTGTCCGTACCCCGTCCACAATCCGAGCAACTTGGATGCGACGGTGGCGAAGATCACCGAAACGGACGAAGTTACTATAAGCGAAGGCGAAAAATCCTTTCTACATTCTTCCAAAGCGAAAATTATTCCCGCAAACGGCGCACCCACAGCCGTAGCAAAGCCGGCGCACGCTCCCCCCGTCGCGATAACGCTTTCCCATTCGCCCTTTTTCGAACCGATCTTGCTCACGCCGCTACCTATCGCGCCGCCCAAAAGCACAGACGGTCCTTCGCTGCCGAGCGGCAATCCGCTCACGAATGTGACGCAACTGCCGAGTATTTCGGCGGGCAAAGCCTTGTACCAACATATCGGCAACTTTTTACGCGATACGCCCTCTATGTACGGAACTCCGCCGCCCCGCGCTTCGGCGACATATTTGCTGTTGATGTGACCGATAAAAGCCGCTATGACGAGTCCGCCAATGAGCAACGGCAAAAATGCGAGATGATTATGTACAAAAGCATATACCGCTTCGCTCGCTTCGAGAAGATTCTCGACGACGAAAATAAATCCCCATACGACGCAACCGGTAATAACGCCCGTCAACGCTCCGTACCCTATACATTCCAACAGATTTATTATCTTTCGCTTTTTCGTCATAACGTCGTCCCTCAAATTTTTAACTTCTTAAACAGCACAGGTGCGCACAACGTCACCCAAATGCCTATCGCAAAATACCTTATTAGGTCGAAAAACATTCTTGCCCAAGCGTTGTCCCACAGCGCAAAGAGATATTTGAGTCCCTCTTTGAGCGCAAGAAGCACGACCGCGCCGACAAGAACGCGAACGGGATATTTCCACTTCTTGTCTGCCTTGATTTCGTATTTAACGTGTTTTTTTTCGATATAATATCCTATTGCCGCCGCCGAATAGGTGCCTGCGATATCTACGAGCGTTCCGAACACTTCGCCTTTGACCGCAAAAATCACGAGCGCAACGGCAAACAATACAACGCAAGCGGGCGCTATTCCGTAAACGGCCTTTTCTTCGTTTTCGCCGAACAGGTCGAAAAGCCTATACCCCAAACATCCCACAGCGGCTCCTATCGCCGCGCCTGTGATAACGTCGGTCAAATAATGCTGACCGAGATACATTCTCGAAATCATCACCATAGCGGTGGCGACGCAACAAATCGGCAAAATCGCCTTAAACCCCTTTGTCCTATGCGAATACATTGAAAGATGCGCCGAGATCACGGCTATATTGTTGCTGTGTCCGCTCGGAAACGAATATCCGCCCGTTCTTTCCATGATCGCTTTCGCGCCTGCTTTGTACGGGCGCGTTCGCTTTACCGCCGTCTTTATCGTTCCCACGAATATCTGCGACGCCATAAACAGATTTACGAGGACAAATCCTTCGCGTTTGTTTACGCACCAATAGACGACCACGACTACCGCCATAAAGAACAGTTCGGTCCCCATCTGCGTCAAAATGTAAAAGAAGTAATCTGTAAACGGATTGCTCGCCTTTTGAAGAAAGTTTATTATGTCGAGTTCGAATCCCATTACATTCTCTCTATATTGTCGCCGTCGTCCCAAAGACGTTCCAATTTATAAAATTCGCGCGCGTCCTCGTGGAAAATATGAAGTATAACGCAACCGTAATCGATCGCGACCCACTTCGGATCGACATCTCTGCCGCGAGGCTCTATGCCGTTTTCCTTACTCAGTTTCTCGTCAACATAATCGGCAAGGGCGCGGACGGCAACGGTAGATTTTGCCGAGGCTATAACAAAATAGTCGGCAATGACCGTCTTGCCTTTGAGGTCTATCACCATTATGTCCTTGCCCTTCTTTTCGTCCAAAAAACCGGCGATCTTCTTCGCGAGTTCCTTCGACGACAACAAATTATCTGTTTCAAGACTCATTTTTTTGATTTCCATAATTCGAATTTTCCTTTATTTTTTTCCGCGTATTTGCGGTATACGTCGATAGTGATAGGCACGATATATTTATTGTACCTTTGGAGATATTTTATCGTGTTTCCGAGCATCTTCTCGATGGCAAGACCGAGATCGATCGCCGCCGCCGCGCGTACCTCATCTATGCCGACGAATTTGCGTGCGGGTTCTATATAATCGGCGAGCGCGACGATTTCGGCGAGTGCGTCCATATTCATTCCGCAAGTCGTATGTGTGCGCACCGCTTCGACTATTTCCTTTTTCAGCCCGAAATATTTCGAACAAATTTCTGCGCCGTATTCGGCATGGCGGCAAGGCGGCGGCAAGGACTCGCAACTCACATGAATACCCATTTTTTCGAGTTTTTCTTCGGTGACGTACTTGCCTATGTCATGCATAATAAGCGCGATGATGCAATCATCTATGTTTACATCGTACCTTTTTGCGAGTTTTATCCCCTCTACCGTAGCACGATAAGTATGCTCAATACGTTCGCTTTTCATATCGAAAAGCGGATAAGTGTCCGTAAACTTTTTGTAGTCGCGGTACAATTCATTTTTGTCTATAATAGACGCGACGGCGGCGTTTACGAGCGTATCATGTTTGCCGAATGCGACTGCCGCCTTGACTTCGCTCGACGAAACGTCCATTCCAACGAAATCGGCATAAGTCAGTCCCTCGACGATCGTTTTGTCGTATCCCGGACGAGGTATGACGTAGAACTCGCACAACTTTTTAAGTTCGTCCGCCATAAACCATTTGTCGAGAGTCCTCGCTCCCTCACTTCCTATTGCGAAATACAATTTTCGATTCGGCGACGAGAAATGACGCACGGTATCTATCGAGTAACTGCATTTGTTGCGTCTGACCTCGAACGTCGAAATTTTAACATTCGGCTTAAATTCGCAACTTTTGAGCATTTTGATGCGCAGTTTCGGGCTTGCGGTCTTGTTGCCCGCCTTGAAGGGCGAAATGTATGTGGGGACAACCAGAACTTCGTCGAATCTGTCCGCGAGATTGTTTATTATATTTTCGTGTCCCTTATGAACGGGATCGAAACTTCCGCCGTAAATAACAGTTCTTTTCATCATTCCACAAACTCGAATTCGAAATCGAGTATCCTCACTATGTCGCCGTCTTTCGCGCCGCGATTACGCAACTCTTTTATTATGCCCTTCTCTTTCAACGCTTTTTGGAAGTAGTTGAAACTGTCGTAGTCGTCGAGAACTACTCCGCGCGCAATTTCATCTATAAATCCGCCACTTAGCCCGAAACTTCCGTCGTCATATCTCTCGATCGTATAGTCACGCGTACCTATTACGCCGAATTCGAACGGCTCGTATTCTATGGGCGCAGGCGGCGGCAGCGTATCGAGTTTTTGCACAATGGCTTTTACTAGTTCGTCTGTGCCTTTGTGCGTCAGTCCGCTTATTTCGACAATGCGTTTGCCTCGCACCTTTTTTCTAAAATTCTCTATATTTTCCAAAGGCGCTATATCGCATTTATTGAGCGCTATTATCTGCGGCAAACTCGAAATGTTTCCGCCGTACGAACGAAGTTCCTTGTTTATTTTTTTGTAATCCTCGTACGGATCTCTGCCTTCGTAGCCCGAAATATCTATTACGTGTACAATAAGTCGCGTCCTGTCTATGTGACGCAAAAAGTCGTGTCCGAGCCCGACGCCTTCGCTCGCCCCCTCTATAAGTCCCGGAATGTCCGCCACCACGAAACTGCGATCGTAATACGACACTACGCCGAGATTGGGGCTGAGCGTCGTGAAATGATAATCGGCTATTTTCGGCTTTGCGTTGGTTATGACAGACAAAAGAGTGCTTTTGCCGACATTGGGATAACCGACAAGCCCCACGTCCGCAATCGTCATAAGTTCGAGTATGACCGAATGTTCTTCGGTGAGTTGCCCTTTTTGCGAAAAGTGCGGAGCCTGTCTGCGCGACGACTTGAAACGCGCGTTGCCTTTTCCGCCCTGTCCGCCCGTAAGCACCGTTACAGTCTGCCCTTCTTCGTACATATCGGCGACGATCCTGCCCGATTCTTCGTCGCGTATGACCGTACCGCGCGGAACGGAAACAACGAGAGGTTCGCCCTGCTTGCCGTTGCAATATTTGGGCGAGCCGTTTTCGCCGTCGGGCGCGCGGAAATGCTGAGCGAACTTGAAATCGGCAAGCGAATTCTTTCGGTCGTCGGCGCGGAAAATAATGTCGCCGCCCTTGCCGCCGTCGCCGCCGTCCGGTCCGCCGTTCGCCACGTACTTTTCGGTATAAAACGACGTGCAACCGTTGCCGCCGTTACCTGCTTTTATGAAAATCTTGACTTTGTCTACAAACATAATTTATCTCTCTTTATTTTGCATAATGCGTGGATATTCTACGCACAAATCGGTCAGCGGGCATCTGTCGCATTGCGGATTGAGTGATTTGCAGCAATATCTGCCGTGAAAAATCAACAAATGGTGAACGTTCGGCTTTATTTCGTCGGGGATCGTCCTCAAAAGGTCGGCTTCAACGTCATTCGGCGTTTTGCCGTCCGACAGTCCGAGCCTGTGACTTACCCTGAAAACGTGAGTATCGACCGCGATGGTCGTCTGCCCGAAAGCGACGCTTAACACAACGTTGGCGGTTTTGCGTCCCACTCCGCCGAGCGAAAGCAGTTCGTTCATTTCAGACGGGACTTTGCCGCCGAATTTTTCGCAAATATCTTTGGACGCGGCTATAATGTTTTTCGCCTTGTTCCTGTAAAAGCCGCAAGAAAAGATGAGTTCTTCGAGCCTGCTTTGTTCCATAGCCGCAAACTCCCATGGAGTATCCGCCACGCGAAAGAGCGTTTTCGTAACTTCGTTTACGCGTTTATCTGTGCATTGAGCAGACAAAATGACGGCGACGAGCAATTCGAACGGGGTCTTGTAACTCAACTCACATTCGGCTTGCGGATATTCTGCGGCAAGACGCGAGAAAATTTGTTCTATCCTATTCATTTATTCCGCCTTTTCCTCTTTTTTATTCGAATCTTCATTTGCGATCGCCTTTACGTTTCCGTGTCGAACGAAACTCATGGTGACGAGCGCGAGCAAACTGAACACCGCCGCGTAAACGAGCAAACTGCGCGAATCTATAAATTGCATACACGCGCCCGCAAGTATGGGAGTTATTATTTGCGCCGCCATCGAAAACGAATAGTACATTCCCGTAAACACTCCCGTCGTACTTTCGCTTGCCATTTCGACGCTCATAACGAACGAATGGACGTTGATCGTCGCCCAACCTGCGCCCACAAGTATGAACACAGGGTACATTATGTATTTAAGCAATTCGACGTCGCTCACGGCATAAATGAGTATCGCTCCCAGCCCGAAGCCGGCGAGCATAAGCCCAACGCCGAGCATAACCGTCTTTTTTCGTCCTATCTTTTCGCCGATCTTCCCCGCGGGAACGAAGAACACGAACGCCGCCGCCTGCGCAACGATGAGCGCAATCGAAAACTTCGGCATTTTGAGAACGTCGAGCGCAAACGCCGAAAAATGAGAAGTGACGCCGTTATACGCAAAGTACCATAACGCTACCGAAAGCAGAATGAACAAAAGGCTCTTTCGCTCCCCTTTGCCGAGCGCCTTAAAACCTTTTATTATCGAAATGCGCTGTTCGGCTTGCGGCTCGTCGTCCTCGACGATCCCCATTTCTTCGAGCAATTTTTTCTTTTCTTCGACGAATTTGTTTTCCCTGACTTTGAGAACGAGTACGAGAGTGGCAAGCGCCATAAGTCCCGCGATAACGCCTACCAAAAGCCAGTTGTTGCCTACAAGCCTGTCCACCGTTTCGGGTATAAGCGTCGTTTCGCCGTTTTCGCCTACGACCTCTATCAACCTGCCCGTTTCTTCGGGCTTTATTGTCAAAAATGCGTCGAACATCATCAGCACGGTAGGAATTACGCCGCCTATCGTACCCATAATGTTGATTATCGTATTACCTTGACTTCTGAGTTGTTTGGGCGTCACGTCGGGCATGAGCGCAACCGCCGGCGTGCGATAAAGGCACATCGAAATAAGCAAAAACGCCGTCGTCACCATCATGACGGCAAGCCAACCCGAATTGACGTTCTCGCCTTTCACCGCCATATTGTAACTCAAATTGACGAGCAAAAAGAAAAACGCGCCGAGAAGCGAGCCGACAACGATAAAAGGCATTCTTCTGCCGAACTTATCGCGCAAACGTCCTTTGAGATTATCCGACCATAGCCCCATAAACGGGAGCAAAAGCAGAGCCACTACGTTGTCGGCAGCCATAACCAATCCGCGCAACGTTTCGCTTAATCCGAGTTCCCGAAGCATCAACGGCATAAGGTTATCGTAAACTTGCCAGAACATGGTTATCGCCATAAACGCAAGCCCTATCGTTACCGTGCGCTTTATATTCAATTTAGGTTGTGTCGCCATTTTATTTTGCTCCATAGGAAGTTTTTCGTTCGTAAAGGCAAATTTGCCCAATACAGTATAACATAAAACGGCGAATAAGACAACCAAAAGTCAATCGGGAAATGCTATTTTTTTGTAATATTAAGCGTCCCGTTGTAATCTTTTACGAGGTAAACGCCCTTGAATGACGAATATTTGTCGTAGGAAAGCACTCTTTTGCCTATCGTCGGGTCATCGACCTTTACCGACAGCCCGCACCCGCTCCCTATGCTTTGCGGAGTGGAAACAAGTTCCGCGCGCTGTCCTTCGCGCCTTACCGCGTCCTTAAACTTGATAGCATTCGTTCTCGACCCGAAAGTAAAAATATAGTACATAAAAATTTCTCCGTTTGTGTGTAATCGTGTCCCCATCATCCGTATAATGTAATGTAGAACTACTACATTATATTTTCTTACTGCAAGGTATGTTATGATATATTTCGACAATTCAAGCACAACTTTCTTCAAACCGCCCGAAGTCATCGGCAGCGTGGGCGCGGCGCTGAAATTTCTGTCCGTGAACGCGGGCAGATCGGGACACAAATACGCCATAAAAGCGGCTACCGCACTTAACAATACGCGTCTATCTGCGGCTAAACTTTTCGATTGCGAACCCGAAAGAACTATATTCACTTACGGCTGTACAGACAGTCTTAATCTCGCCGTTTTCGGCTCGGCTAAACGCGGCGGACACGTCGTCACAACTGCATTCGAGCATAACAGCGTGCTTCGACCTCTTTACAGATTGTACGGCGACGGAATAATCGACCTCACTGTCGTTTATCCGCAAAAAGACGGTTTTATCCACGCGCAAGACGTCCTGAACGCCGTCCGCCGCAACACTTACCTCGTGGCAATGAACAGCGTAAGCAATGTGACGGGCGCACCGCTCCCCGTGGAAGAAGTCGGGTCGGCGCTCAAATCGACAAACGTGCTGTTTCTCGTTGACGGGGCGCAAAGCGCGGGTTATCGCAAATACGACTATTCGAACTTCGATATGTTCGCCGTCGCACCGCACAAAGGTTTGCACGCGCCGCAAGGTGTGGGCTTGCTTTTGCTCGGCGAAAAAGCGCGTCTTAAACCCGTGCGGCTCGGCGGCACAGGCACTATGTCGAACAGCACCGTTCAACCTACCGAACTCCCCGAAGCGCTCGAATCGGGCACTTTGCCTCTCCCGAATATCCTCGGTTTGAACGCCGCGGTGCATTATACGGAGCGCGAAGGCGAAAATAACGCGCGGAAAATTTCCTTGCTCGGCGAATATATGTTCGACAGGCTCAAATCGCTTACGGGCGTTACGGTCTATACCCAAAACCCCGACGCGGGAATAATCGCCTTTAACGTCGGTGACAAAGATTCGTCGGAAGTGGGCGACGAACTCGACAAACACGGATTTTGCGTTCGCAGCGGTCTGCACTGCGCTCCCCTGCTTCACAAAAGTTTCGGCACTGCCGATCGAGGTATGGTCCGCGCCTCTCTCGGCGTAGACAACACTTTCAAAGACGTGGACCTGTTTATCCAAACTTTGGAGGAGCATATTTGTTGATCGCTTAATCCCGCCCGTCATTGGTCTTTTTTGTGACAAAAATTGACGGACTTTTTGCGAATATCGCTTTCGTTACATTTAGTTTAACCTTATGTTCTTGGCATACCCTCCAAAAGGATATGCCAAGTTTATAAGTTATGGCATCGTCCCTTTTGGTAAGGGTAGGACAAGATTAAAGGCGGCTACTGCCGCTTTTATAGGGACGCCTTCAAAAGGTCAAATTTATAATTTGTCCCTATCCGCCATTGTACTATTTGCTTTCTATGACGGCGATAAGGTTGTCGAGTTTTTCTCTTTGTTCGTCGCTGAGGTACGGCGAAACGAGCCGAGCGAAATTGTCGATAGCCTCTCGATCGAACGAACCGTCCGCTTTGGCGCGCGCAACCGCTTTTTCGAGTTCGGAAACGAGTTCGAGTTCGTCCTTGTCTTTGTACTTATTCACCGCCTGCTCCACGACGTCCCTATCGGTAATGTCGCCATTCTCGGCTGAAAAATTTTTCAATTCCTTCATACACATCTCCTTAAAATTCGAGTTACTATATTTTTTATGCCCGAATATAATAATTAGTGTAATAATTTCGGGGAGAATCTTAATGAATATTGACGCATTATTGCCGTTGCTGCTCAAAGGCAACAACAGCGAACTTATTAAAATTCTAACCGCTGTCAAATGCGGCGACAAAAATAAGGCGCTCGAAGCCATTTTGCCCAAAACCAAAGAGAGCGAACAGATCCTGAACATTATGAAAATGGCAAACAAAAAACCCGCTACGGCAGGTCTTGGAGCCATAGAGGGTTTCGCGTCGAATGAAATTTTGGGTGTTCTCGTTAAATATTATTCTCTTTCGCGCTGAGCGCAGTCCATTACGCTCTTTGCTATCGTAGGCGCGACGCGTTCGTCAAACGCCCCCGGCAGTACATAATCGGGGCTGAGTTTATCGCCAACAAGACCCGCAAGCGCATATGCCGCGCTTATTTTCATTTTTTCGGTGATCCGCTTTGCGCGCACGTCGAGCGCACCGCGGAATATGCCCGGAAAAGCAAGCACGTTGTTGACCTGATTGGGATAATCGCTTCTCCCCGTTCCGACTACCAAAGCACCGTTCTTCTTCGCTTCGTCGGGGAAAATTTCGGGCATGGGGTTCGCCATTGCAAAAACGATTGCGTCGCGAGCCATCGACCTTACCATTTCGCCCGTCACGAGTCCGCCCTTGCTTACGCCGATAAACACGTCCGCGCCTTTCATTGCGTCCGCAAGATTACCTCTTATGCCGCGTTTGTTGGTGACTTCGGCAAGTTCTTTCTTGTTGAAGTCGAGTCCGTCCATTCCCTTGTAAATTATACCCTTACTGCAAGTGAGCAAAACGTCCTTTACGCCGACGCTTAAAAGCAATCTGCATATCGCGCTGCCCGCCGCGCCCGCGCCCGAAATGCTCACCGTAACGTCTTTAAGTTCCTTTTTAGCGAGTTTGAGGGCGTTTATCATGGCGGCGAGAACGACTATTGCCGTTCCGTGCTGGTCGTCGTGAAATACGGGAATGTCGAGTTTTTCTATCAGGGCGCGTTCGATCGTAAAGCACCTCGGCGCAGAAATGTCTTCGAGGTTGATTCCGCCGAAGCAAGGCGCGATATTGACTATCGTGTTTATTATCTCGTCCTCGTCCTGCGTGTCAAGGCAAATCGGAAATGCGTCCACGCCGCCGAACCTTTTGAAAAGTATGCTCTTGCCTTCCATTACCGGCATTCCCGCAAGTCCGCCGATATTGCCGAGTCCGAGTACCGCGCTTCCGTCGCTTATTACGGCAACGAGATTGCCCTTACGGGTGTATGTATACGCCGTTTCGGGATCTTTCGCTATTTCGAGGCACGGCTGGGCTACGCCCGGAGTGTATGCCGTCGAAAGATCGTCTTTCGTATCGAGAGGCGCGCGCGAAACAACTTCGATTTTGCCGCGCCATTCGCTGTGTTTTTCCAAAGCCTGTTGTTTGTAATCCATAATGTAAATATCTTAACATATTCTTCCCCGTTTGTCAAAGGTTCGAAAGCCCCTTCGGTCTTGAATTTTTTATTGCGACGCGACGACCCCGCAAGTTCTTTGAGATTGCCTTATTGCCGCATGGCAATGACAAAGGCGATGACTAATGCCACCGCCTTTACATAAGAAAGAATATTTATGATGAAATTATTTCTTGATAATATCCACCCAATGCTTCTTGTCGGGATATTTGCCTGTCTGAATTCCCGTAAGTTCGTCGTAGATCTGCTTGCTGATCGCGCCCATTTCTCCGCCGTTTACCACGTAGTCTTTGCCTTGATAGCCGAACATTCCCACGGGCGAAATTACCGCGGCTGTGCCTGTGCCGAATATCTCGTTAAGCGTTCCGTTTTCTGCGGCGGCGGCAACCTTGCGTATATCGACGTTACATTCGCGAACCTTGATCTTGTGCGATTTCAAAAGCGCGATAACGCTCCTGCGCGTAATTCCCGGCAAAATGCTGCCTCGCAACGCGGGAGTGTACGCAACGCCGTCTATAACGAAGAATATGTTCATTGCGCCGACTTCCTCGACGTAACGATGATATTTCGCGTCGAGCCACATTGCTTGGTCGTATCCTTTCGCCTGCGCGTTCTCGCCCGCTTTCATGCTCGCGGCATAGTTGCCTATTACCTTGTGTCCGCCCGTGCCGCCCTTGGCTGCCCTGACGTAATTTTCTTCCACCAAAAGTTTGACGGGAGCAAGTCCGTGCGCATAGTACGCGCCGACGGGACTGAGTATAACGTACATCAAATATTTCTTGGACGCGTGAACGCCGAGCGCCGCTTCGGTCGCTATCATCGTGGGACGTATGTAGAGCGCGGTGCCGTCGTCGGTGGGGATCCAATCTTCGTCAACGAATATGAGTTGCTTAATGGCGTCATACACGAACTTTTTGTCGAACGTCGGCATGCAAAGCCTTTCGGCGCTGTCGCACATTCTGTCGAGGTTGTCGCCGAGTCTGAACAAGCGGATCTCGCCCTTCTTGTTTTTGTAAGCCTTCGCTCCTTCGAACACGCCCTGCGCATAATGCAACACCGACGCCGAGGGCGCAAGATTCAAATCTTGATAAGGTTGAATCCTCGCGTTCTTCCACTCGCCGCCGTCATATTCCATAATGAACATATGGTCGGTAAAATACTTGCCGAATCCCAACGCGCCTTGCGGCTTTTGCTTTTTGTTTTCCGTCCTTATAATTTTGAGTTCCATATAAGAATATCTCCTTTACGCTTTTTGCGTTTTATTCGATTTGTTTGTATTGCGGCAAAAGTTTTTGCATTTTGACTTTGCCGCCCGCTCTGTCGACAAGCGCGGAAACGTCCTCGCCTACGGGACAGGCATAAACAAATTCCACGTCTGTCCCATAAACGATTTGTTCGATACCGTTCATGCCGTTAAGCCTTTTGAAGACCGAAAAGTCCGCGTTACACCTGTATATGTCACACATAACATAGTCAATCTTCTTGCTTTTTGCTATACAATCGGCGGTTACCGACGAATATGCACGCGTAAGTCCGCCCGTGCCGAGTTTCGTTCCGCCGAAATATCGTACTACCGCCACCACGCATTTTTTGAGGTTCGCGCCTTTTATTGCTTCCAATATCGGAGCGCCCGCCGTCCCGTTCGGCTCGCCGTCGTCGCTAAATCGCGACAGTTTGCCGTACTCGTCCCATATCGCGGCATAACAGACGTGCGTCGCGTCATAATAGGTCTTACGCAACGACTTTACAAATTGCAAAACTTCGTCGTCGCTTCCTACTCCCTTCGCAAACGCCATAAACCGCGAGCGCGAAACGACAAGTTCGGCATAACCTTCGGTAAGCGTGGTATATCTCATTCTATTATTATTTTAATGTGCGTTTTTTTGCCCTTGTGCAGTACGAACTCCTTTTCGGTCGTAAATTCGCTTAACGTCGAATTTACGTTTCCCACTTTGAGTTCGTTTATCTTAACGCCGCCGCCCTCAATGAGTCTACGCGCCTCGCTTTTCGAAGCCGCAGCCGAAACCATAACCATTATGTCGGTCACGGGGACGGAAGGATCTATGCATAGGCGAGCCGTGGGCATTTCGCCGCCGCCGCCGAACGCGCCTTTGGCTTGTTCCATCGCCTTTTTTGCCTCTTGCTCGCCGTGGACCAAAGCGGTCACTTCGTAAGCAAGCCTTATTTTTGCGTCGTTTATTCGTTCGTCCTTATATTTGCAAAGTTCGCTTATTTCGTCGAGTTCGACAAACGTAAGCAGTTTAAGACACTCCTCTACCTTTTGATCCTCTACGTTGCGGAAGAATTGGAAGAATTCATAAGGCGAAGTTTTGTTTGCGTCGAGCCACAGCGCGCCTTTCGCCGTCTTGCCCATTTTACGTCCATCGGAAGTTTCGAGCAAAGAGAACGTCATGGCGTAAGCGTCGTCGCCGCATTTGCGCCTTATGAGATCTGCGCCCGCAAGCATATTGCTCCATTGGTCGTTGCCGCCCACTTGAAGTTTTACGCCGTATTTTTCGTGCAGCATATAAAAATCGTACGCCTGCATCAACATATAGTTGAACTCCAAGAAACTCAGTCCCTTTTCCATACGAGCCTTGTAACATTCGGCGGTGAGCATCTTGTTTACCGAGAAAGCAGTCCCAACTTCGCGCAAAAAACCGACATAATTTAGCCCCATAAGCCAATCGGCGTTATTGAGCATGAGCGCCGCGTTTTCCCCGTCGAAACGAATGAACCTTTTCAACTGACTACGAAACGCTTCGCAGTTGCGCTCGACCGTTTCTTCGGTGAGCATACTGCGCATATCTGTCCTGCCCGAAGGGTCGCCCACCATGGCGGTGCCGCCGCCTATAAGCGCGATAGGTTTGTGTCCCGCGCGTTGCAAGTGCGCCATTGCCATAATGGGAATATAGTGACCTATATGCAAACTGTCCGCCGTCGGGTCGAAACCTACGTAAAACGCCACGCTTTCGCTGCCGAGCAACTTGCGCAGATCTTCTTCGTATACCGTTTGTTTGACAAACCCTCTTTCGTACAATGTGTCTAAAACGTTTTTCATCAAAATGTCCTTAAAATTTATTTTACCTTGGCTATCTCCGCCTTGAACATATCGCCGAGCCTATGGATACCGAGATCTATACGTTCTACCGACGCATTGGAGAAGTTAAGACGGATCATATTCGTTACGTCGCCGCACGGATAGAATACCTGACCTTGTATATATGCGACGTCGTGCTTGATCGCTTCGGGAGCAAGCGTCGTCGTATTGATGGGCGCGTCGAAACCGCCCCAAATGAACAAGCCGCCTTCCGCATTGATATAACTGAATTCGTCGGGCATATATTTGTTTATTGCGTCGATCATCGCGTTCTTGCGCTCTCTGTATATCGGCAAACTCTTGTTGATGTTGGGGAATAAATAGCCGCGTTTGAGATATTCGCAAACGATAAGTTGGGACAAATTGGATGTGCTTACGTCCACGCCCTGTTTGCATATCGTGAGTTTGCGAATAACTTCTTTATTGCCGATAGCCACACCCATTCTGAGTCCGGGCGACAAAACTTTGGAGAAACTCGTGACGTAAACCACATTTCCCTGCGTATCGAAACTCTTTATGCTCGGTACCGGTTCGCCCTCGAATCTGAGTTTGCTGTACGGATCGTCTTCGAGTACCATAACATTGTATTTTGCCGTTACGGAAGCGATCTGTCTGCGGTTCGCTATGGAATAAGTCTTGCCCGTCGGGTTGGAGAAAGTGGAAACGCAATAAATGAATTTGGGCTTGTATTGTATGATCTTGTTTTCGAGGTCCTCGATATCAAGACCGTTCTTGTCGGCATTGACGCCTATTATTTTAGCCTGATACGAATCGAATATCTGCAAAGCCGTAAGATATGTAGGATTTTCGACCAAAACCACATCTCCCTTGTCGAGGAACGCTTTGCTCATAAGATCTATTCCCTGCTGACCGCCGCTTATTACAAGTGTTTGATCAAGTTCGACGTTTTCGATCCCGGCGGTTTTGACGTATTCGATAAGTTGTTGCCTGAGAGAAACAAATCCCTCGGTCGTGCCGTATTGCAACACCTCGGTAGCGCGTCCTTCGCTCAATAACTCGTTGGCTATCTCCTGAACTTCCTTTTGAGGAAGGCATTGAGTGGCGGGAAAGCCGCCCGCGAACGAAATAATTTCGGGTCTTGTAAGCAACTTCAAAATTTCTCGCGTAGCCGCTCCGTTGAGTTTGCTCATTCTTTCACTGTAATTGTAATCCATTATATCTCTCCTTACACAAAATGTAATCATCGCGCTCAGCGCGTTAATCCCTGAAAATCAAGTTCGACCTTCTACTTCGATACGTAAACTATGCCTATCGTATCGGGACCGCAATGACAACCTATTACGGGACCGACTTCGTAATCCACGATTTTCGCTTCCGAAAATTTTTCCTTGATAAGGTCGGCAATGTAATCTCTGTCATCTTTGCAGTCGGCATTTAGAAGAATTATCGGATAATCTTTGTCTATTCCCGACTGTTCCATATAGTCGATTATGGTATGCAACGCCTTTTTGCGTCCCTTTACGGTCGCGACGTCTGTGAGTTTGCCGTCGCGAATACTCAAAATAGGCTTTATGCCGAGCAATTGTCCCATCCCCGCTTTGAGCGCAGATAATCTGCCACCGCGTTTGAGATAGACAAGATCGTCCACGGTAAAATAAACGACTGTGCGTTTCTTGAAACTTTCGACAAATTCGGCTACCTGCTCGTCCGTCGCACCTTCGTTATGGAGTTTTGCGGCATAATAAACGATTATGCCCGCTCCCATACTTATGCTTTCGGTGTCGATTATCGTACACTTTCGGTCGGGATATTTTTCTTTCAGTTCTTGTAGTGCCTTGTCGAGCGACAAGAACGTGCCGCTCATCTTGTGCGAAAAACTTACGTAAATTACGTCCTCGCCCGCCGCAAATATCGGCTCGAAATATTGTATATAATCAAATTCGTTGAGCGCCTGAGTCTTTACCTGAGCGCCCGCACGCATTTTATCAAAAAAGCCCTTGAAATCGGTCGTTTCGCCGCAATCGAACAAAGCCTGTTCGCCGTCCACGGTATACGGCATCTTTATCAAACCGATATTTAACTCTCTTATCTTTCTGTAATCTAATTCACAATCCGCGTCACAAAAGAATTTACTCATAATATCGAAGTTCCCCCTGTGCTTAAAATATTAACGTTTGAATTTCGAATACTCTCATATTATTACTCTTAAAGTATATCATCAATATCAATAAAAATCAAGCGATTTTCCTTATATTCTCAAACCTTTGGGATAAAGGTTTTTGTATCGTCCGTCCACTCCCTTAAAACCGCCGAGAGGAGCGCTGAGAACGGTCACCGCGCCGTAGCCGATATGCTCGCCTTCGAGTTCTTCGCCGTGCAAAAATTTAAGCAATTGCATCTCGCTCGGCTCAAAACAAAACATTTTCTTCCCGAAAGCCGAAAAGAAGCAGTGATCGGGCTTAAACGCCTTTTCGATCTTGCCTATTCGCACACCGCCCGACACGATCTTACTGAGCGGCAGTTCGAAATCAAGCGCAGGCACATAAAAAATGTCGTTTACGCCGCAATATTTCATTCCGCCCGTCGTCGAATCGAGAAAAGCGTCCACGGCTTTGTTCGAAGCGAATTTTATCGCCTTTTTTCGCTCGTTTATGCCGCCGTCGTTTTTTACCATAGCGGCGAAAAATTGCCCTTCGCCCTTTGCGAGGTGCGGATAAAATCTGCGCATATGCTTGTCCGTCAAAAACACCGTCTGCGCCTCCGCTTCGCTTTTCGGCATGACGAGAGAGTAATCGCGACGCGAAAGAAAGTCGTTTACCACGTCCTCGTTCTCGCGTTTAGAAAAAGTACACGTAGAATATATCAACATTCCGCCTCGCTTCAATACCTTGTCCGCGCTTTCGAGTATGGCGATTTGACGCAACGCGCAACTTTTGGAATGTTCTTCGCTCCATTCGCCTATCGCGGTTTCGTCTTTGCGAAACATTCCCTCGCCCGAACATGGCGCGTCAACAAGCACGAGGTCGAATATTTCGCCGAGCGGTTCGAAGTCGGTCGGAAAATGATTTGTTACCGCCACGTTGGTGCAACCCATTCGCTCGATATTACCTTTTAGAACAGCCGCGCGCGACGGATTGACCTCGTTTGCGACAAGACGCCCCACCTTTTCGGCAAGCCATATCGCTTTTCCGCCCGGAGCGGCGCACATATCAAGCGCAAGGTCGGCGGTAATGTCGTACGCGTTTATCGCCGCCATGGCGGACGGCTCCTGAAAGTACATTAGTCCCGCGTGGTGAAACGGATGACGTCCCCACTTCCTTTCGTCCGCATAGTACGCGTGCGCGGCGAACGGCACGGGGCAATGCTCCCCCATCGCGTTAAGCAACGTATCGTCGTCTATCTTCAAAGTATTGACCTTGAACGCTTTGACGGGCGGCTCGTCGTACGAGCGCAAAAATTCGGGAAACGAAGGAACTATCTCTTTCATTTCGTCTAAATATCGTTTAGGCAGATCCATACGACTATTCTAACATAATCGGCATAAAAAAATCAACAAAACAAATCGCGACTTCCGCAAAACGATAAGACAAATCATTTGTGCGATATGCCGAAAAAAAACAAAACCCCGAAATTTTACTTTCGGGGCAAACATATGAATTTCGTCTGTTAAATTTTTTCGCAACTTACTTTTTGGATCTCTTTTCGGCAAGCGCTTGCCTGATAAAGAGTACGAACAGCGGGTGCGGTTTATGTGGTCTTGACTTAAATTCGGGGTGATATTGAACTCCGAGGTGGAAAAGTTTGTCGCTCAGTTCCACCGCTTCGACAAGGCTGCCGTCGGGCGACGTGCCGCAAACGGTAAGTCCGCACTTTTCGAGCATTTCGCGATAATCGTTATTGAACTCGTACCTGTGCCTGTGTCTTTCGAAAATGGATTTCGAGCGATAAGCCTCATACATTTTCGTGTTTTCTTTTATGACACACTCGTATGCGCCGAGCCTCATGCTTCCGCCGGTGTTTTGCAATCCTATCTGACTGTTCATTATGTCGATGACCTTGTTTGGCGAACCGGGATTGAATTCTCTGCTGTTCGCGTCTTCGAGTTTTGCCACGTTGCGGGCAAATTCTATCGTAAGGATCTGCATACCGAGGCATATCCCGAAATAAGGTTTGTTGTTTTCTCTGCAATACTTCGCCGCAAGAATCATACCTTCCACGCCCCTGTCGCCGAAGCCGCCCGGCAAAATTATGCCGTCGCAATCTTTGAGTTGTGATTTGACAGTGGACGAAGTCAATTCTTCGCTGTCTATCCATTTCAAATCTATGTTGGCGCCGTTTTCGATACCCGCGTGAGTGAGCGCTTCGACCACCGAAAGATAGGTGTCGTACATCTTGACGTATTTACCCACCAACCCGATGCGCACCGATTCGGTACGATTATGCGCCTTTTCGAGCATATTTTTCCAAGCCGAAAGGTCGGGTTCGTTGTCGGGCAGCCCCAATTCGCGCGAAACTATTTTGGTGAAATTGCTCTTTTCGAGCATGAGCGGGGCTTCGTACAAAAGCGGCACGTCGAGATTGTCAATAACGCAATCGGGTTTTACGTTGCAAAACAACGATATCTTGTTTCGCGCCGACTGGGTCAACGGATATTCGCTTCGAATGACTATAATGTTCGGGAAAATACCTTTGGATTGCAATTCGGCGACCGAATGTTGCGTCGGCTTCGTTTTGATCTCGCCCGAAACGCGAATGTACGGAGCAAGCGTAACGTGAATAAACAGGCAGTTTTCCCTGCCCACCTCGTTCGCTACCTGCCTTATCGATTCGAGGAACGGCAACCCTTCGATATCGCCCGTCGTTCCGCCTATTTCGGTGATGACGATATCGGCGTCGCTCTTTTTGCCCACCGAGTAAATAAACTTCTTTATTTCGCCCGTTATGTGGGGAATGACTTGCACGGTCACGCCGTTATACACGCCGTTACGTTCGTTGTTCAAAACGTTCCAATACACCTTGCCCGTCGTAAGGTTGGAATACTTATTGAGATTTTCGTCTATGAAACGTTCGTAATGACCAAGATCGAGGTCGGTTTCGCATCCGTCTTCGGTCACGTAAACCTCTCCGTGCTGATACGGACTCATAGTTCCGGGATCGATATTTATGTACGGATCGAGTTTTTGCGCGATAACTTTAAGTCCCTTTGCTTTGAGCATCATACCCAAAGACGCCGCGGTAATACCTTTACCGAGCCCGCTTACTACACCGCCTGTCACAAAAATGTATTTGGTCATAATATTCTCCTTCGTATACTTTCACCGCATTGCCGGTCAAAAATACCTTTTTATCGTAAATTACGGCGAGATCCCCGCCTTTAAGTTTAACGAGCATATCTTTTCGGTCGCACCTGCCCGTTGCCGTCGCCGCAACCGCCGTAGCGCAAGCGCCCGTACCGCAAGACAAAGTTTCGCCGCTTCCGCGTTCCCAAACTTTGACGTGCAAAATGTTTCCGTCCGCCTCCGCGAATTCCGCGTTTATCCCGCCCGTAAAAAACGAATGATGCTCGACGGCATCCATAATTTCCGGCGAAATACGAGTAATGTCCTCGCAAAAAATAACGCAGTGCGGATTGCCCATGGAAACGTACGTATATTCGAATTGCTTTCCGCAAACGAATATCGGCTTATTTATTTCGCCGATAACAGGCTCTCCCATATCGACGGTGATGAGGTCGCTTTCGCTGTTCCAAACCGCGCTCCTTATGCCCGCCGCCGTTTCGACCGAAATTTCGGTTTTGCCCGTGCGTTCGAGCCACAACCTCGCGATACATCTCACGGCGTTGCCGCACATTGCCCCTTCGCTCCCGTCCGCATTGAACATACGCATTCTTACGTCCGCCGCAAACGACGGGTACAAATACACTACGCCGTCGCCGCCTATGCCGAAATGCCTATCCGAAAGTTCGGCGGCAAGCGAACCCATATCCTCTATCGAACGATCGAAGCAGTCTACGAAAATATAATCGTTGCCCGCTCCGTGCATTTTTACGAACTTCATATTGCCCTCCCTCATAATATTTATGAGCGAAAAGGCAGAGCCGACACCCTAAAAGAAAAGTTTGTCGAACTGATTTTTTACGAGCGAAAAGATTTTTACGTTTTCCGCCCTGTTCGTGTGTGCGCAAATGTAAATTTTTATGAGCGGTTCGGTGCCCGACGGACGAATTATGACGTTGCCGCCCGGAAAATCGTATTTGAGCATATCTATGGGCTTATTATCGAAGGTCCCGTCCATATAATCTTTGTACGACGTGACAGCCGAACCCGCTATCGACGTTATCGGATTTTCTCTCAATCCGTCCAAAATGGTCCGCATTTTGAGTTCTCCGTCTTGATTCTCGAATCTGTACGAGATCTGCTTGTTTTCGTACCAACCGTATTTCTCGTAGATCTCGCTGAGTTTGTCGCCGAAAGTCTTGCCCTGCTTTTTGAGCGAATCGGCGATCAAAACCATTATTTTCGAGGCAATGACCGCGTCCTTATCTCTAACGTGCGTACCGACGAGATAGCCTTGACTTTCTTCGAAGCCGAGCAAAAATCTGTTTTCTTCACCCAAAACTTTGAGCCTGTTTATTACTTCGCCTATATACTTGAATCCCGTGGGAACTACCATCGTTTCCGCGCCGTGATCCGCCGCTATCTTGTCTACGAGTTCGGTGCTGACGAGCGTCCTTACTATAATCGGATTCTGTATTTTGAGCGTCGAAAGCAAATAATCGCACATGAGAATACCCATTTCGTTTCCGCTGAGGATCTTCGCATCGCCCTCGTCGCGATATGCGACACCTATGCGGTCCGCGTCGGGATCTGTGGCAATGAGAATATCCGCCTTGCGACTTTTGAGCAACTTTATGCCGCGCGCAAGCGCCTCGCTGTTTTCGGGATTGGGAGTCGGGCAAGTCAAAAATTTACCGCTCGGCTCGCTCTGCCCTTCCACAAGATATACATTACACCCCATCCAACTGAATATCTGGGGGATCAATCTGTAACCGGTGCCGTTGAGCGGAGTGTAAACGACAGACAGTCCTTCCGCTCTTGTCGGGCAAATCGAATCTATAACCTTGACATATGCGGTTTCGGCTCCGTCGTCCATATATTTAATCATTCCGCGATTGTAGTAAAAGTCGAAACTGTGCGTCCTCAACCTGAATTCGTTGACGTCCGAAATGTATTTTGCGATCTCCGCGGCTGTGTCTTCCCTTATTTGGCAGCCCTGTTCGTCGTACACTTTGTAACCGTTGTACTCCCTCGGATTGTGACTCGCCGTAATCATAATTCCAATATCCGCCTTGCAAAAACGGGTCGCAAACGATACGAAAGGCGTCGGCATAAGTTCGGCGGTAATGAGGACTTCCATTCCGCCTGCGGCAAATACGCACGCCGCTTCCTGCGCGAAAAGTTGCGAATTGTTACGGCTGTCGTAACTTATCACTACCTTGTGCATTTTGTGCGCTTTCATATACAAAGACACTCCCTGAGTGATCTTGCGTATGGTGTAAACGTTTATTCGGTTGCACCCTATGCCCATTATGCCTCTGATGCCGGCCGTGCCGAATTGCAGATCTTTGTAAAAAGCCGAACTTTTCTCCTCCTCGGTCATACCGACGAGTTCTTTCAAAAGTTTGCGGTCTTTGACCTGTCTGCGCCAAAATTCCACTCTTTCCTGTAAACCCATTTGGTTCCTCCCGTTCTACCTTTAAAAAATCATCGTTTGCGCGATGATTTTCGGTTGTTATTTAATAAGTCCCAATTCCTTCGCTTTGGCTGTCAACTCATCTCTGAATTTCGGGTGCGCTATCGAAATAATTGCTTTCGCGCGCTCCGCAACCGACAGTCCGCGCAAATTAACGACTCCGTACTCAGTCACGAGATACTGAACGTCGTTGCGCATGAGTGATACCGTTGCGCCCGGTTTGAGTTGAGGAACTATTCGGCTTATTTCCTTGCGCTCGTCGCCGTTGCCCGTACGAACGTTCGCCGTCGAATAGAGAGCGATAAACGCCCTGCCGCCCTTTGCCATCTGAGCGCCTATCGCCGTGTCCGCCTGTCCGCCCGTGCCGCTGTATTGTTTCGAACCAAGACTTTCGCTGCAACACTGACCCGTAAGATCGACTTCGAGCGAAGTGTTGATCGAAACTTGATTATCGTTTTTGGCAAGCGTTTCATAGGCGTTGCAATAACTGCAATCCATGACCATAACGTCGGGATTGTTGTTTACAAAATCGTACACTTTGTTTGTGCCCATAACTATGCTCGTCACTATTTTGCCCTTGTGCAAAGTCTTTTTACTGCCGTTTACCACCCCTTTCATGGCAAGTTCGGCAACGCCGTCGCCCAAAAGTTCGGTGTGGATGCCGAGATCTTTCTTTGATTCCAAAAATCCCACTACGGAATTGGGTATCGAGCCTATGCCTATCTGCAAGTTGTCGCCGTCCTTTATGAATTGCGAAATATAGCCGCCTATAATCTTGTCCTTTTCGTTTACGGGAGCGGGTATATCCTGTACCATCGGAAAATCAACGGGAACATAGTAGTCTATGTCGGCTTCGTCAACTATCGTATCTCCGTATGTAAACGGCATATTGGGATTGACTTCCATTATGACGGTCTTTGCGCGTTTCATAACTTCGCGGTCGTAAATGTCGCTGAGTCCCAACGAAATTTTGCCGTCCTTGTTGGGCGGCGTGCAAGTGCCGACGAAAAGATCTGGATCACCCCCCGCGCAGATCGTTATTGCGGTCTTGCGAAGATGAGTGGGCGCATACGAAACGGTATCGAGCAAGTCGTACGCTTTACGCATCGGTCCCGAAAAGAACAAACTGTTGATCCTGATATTGTTGCCGAATTCGCGATGCTCCAAAAAAGGATATGATCTCAAAGTAAGGCACATCCAAATGCTGAGTCCCCGATCTCTGTCGAGTATCTTATGAAGGTTGCTCAAAAATGCCTGAGGTTCTACCGTACCGTCGCCTACCGCGATCTTGTAATTGTCTTTTACGAGAGCCAAAGCCTCGTCGAGTGTAATAGTTTTAGCCATAATTACTCCTAAAAAATATTCAAATAAGATTATAGTAAATTATCGCGTTAAAGTCAATTAATTTGCAGCGGTGCACGGAAAATTTTCATAAAATATCACGTTTAATCCGCAGTAATTTTTCTTGCGATCGTGGGTCATATTGAGCCGCAAATCGAAAACAAAAAGGCATTTTGACTTATTATGTCACGCATAATAAGCACTTTTGTCTGTAATTTCTTAGTTCTGTGCCGCAACTGAGACGATTTTAAACCGATTTTTCAATCAGTTTTGCCGCCGCAAATATCAGATCTTCGCGATAGTAGCGCGATATGATCTGTAACCCTATCGGCAGTCCGTCGCTCGCCTTGACGCAGGGCACGCTTATCGCGGGAAGTCCCGCTATGCTCGGCGGCTGAGTGAACACATCCGAAAATACTATTTCGTTACGCTTTCGATCCGCCGTAAATTCGAACGCCGTACTCGGCGCGGACGGCGAAATTATTATATCGCAAAGTTCGAAAGCCGCCTCGAATTCTCTCTTTATCCTATCGCGTACTTTGCGAGCCGCCTCGGTAATTTCGGGATGATGAAGCGCGTACTCGCCTATTATTATGCGCTTTTTGACTTCCGCGCCGAGTTTTTCGCCGCGTTCGTCTTTCGTGCCAATGCCGCGCAGATTAATATTCGCCTGCGCGTTGCCGAGAATACAGTAGACCGCCGAAGCCGCCTTGACGGACGGCATATCGAGTTCGACTAGTCCGCAGTCGTTAGCGCCGAAAATCCGTTTCGCGCTTTCGACGACTTTGCGCGTATCCGCAGTCAACAGTTCATCGAATTGCCCGACAAGCCCCACTCTTATTCCGCGGCACGAAATGTCGTCAACCTTTTTGCCGCTCGTCACCTCGAACATCAGTTTGTTATCGTCAACGTTTGCCGTGATCGGTCCGATTTGATCCATATCCTGCGAGAGCGCGTACATTCCGCGTCCGTCTATACTTCCTATCGTAGGTTTCAGCCCCACAACTCCGCAATAAGACGCGGGCTGGCGAATACTTCCGCCCGTGTCCGAACCGAGCGCCGCACGGCACAATCCCGCCGCGACCGCCGCCGCCGACCCGCCGCTGCTCCCGCCCGGAACGCGCGTCTTGTCGAGAGGATTGAGAACGGCTCCGTACGCCGAAGTCGTATTCGACGAACCCATAGCGAATTCGTCCATGTTAGTCTTGCCGACGATGATCGCGCCCTCGGCTTTGAGCCTTTTGACGACTTCGCAGTCCTCGTCGTCGCTACCAAAAAGGATCTTGGAGCCGCAAGTGGTGGCAAAGCCCTTGTAACGCATATTGTCCTTTATTGCCACGGGAACGCCCGCGAGCCTGCCTTTGAACCCGCTCGCCACCATTTTGTCAATTCTTTCCGCCTGCTCCTCGGCGTCGAGAACGGTAATAAAACAGTTAAGATCGCTCGATTTGATCTTACGCAAAATATCGAGAGTGATTTCAGTCGCCGAAATCTCTCCCGATACGATCTTGTGTTGCAGATCGGCAATATGCTCAATCATTCTCGTCATCCTCGTATTCGTACAAAATGTTTGCGGACGAAAGAGCCTCGTTGACAACTTCGAACAAATCCTCCGCCGCGGTCAAATCGGCGCTCTCGACCGTACTTTCAAACTCTTGTTTTGTCATATCCGAAATTATACAACTAAACCGCGCCGCCGTCAACAAAATTGCCCCCTTGACACAAATAAATATATGGTGTATAATACTTGTATGTATCCATATCTTTTTAATCTGGAATGGTTGCCCTCGTACGTCGTTATGATCTGTCTTGGCGTACTTGCCGCGCTTGTTCTGTTCAGGATAACGGCTTTCAAATTGGGCATATCGCAGTCGGGATTCAGGTTTTACGGACTTATCCTCATGATTTCCATCGCTTGCGGATTCGGCTTTTCGCGGCTGTTCCAGATGATATACAACTATGCCGAAACAGGCAACGTCGGCACGGGAATAACTTTTTTGGGCGGACTTGTCGGCGGAGTGGCGGCGTTTTTCGCACTCGCCGCGATTTTCGGAAAAAAATACCGAAACGAACTTAACATTACGGTTAATGCGGCAATGCCGTGCATCGCGCTCGGTCACTGCCTCGGACGTATAGGCTGTTTTATGGCGGGCTGTTGCTACGGCAAAGTCACCACCGGTTTGCTCGGCGTGCGTTTCGTCGAAATTGCCGAATTGCAAAACGAATTGCGTTTGCCCACTCAACTCATAGAAGCGTATTGCCTGCTTTTGCTGTGCATTGCCCTTCTCTTGTTCATATTTGGACTCGGCAAACTCGACTATGCCGTAGTAGTATATCTTTATGCTTACTCCTTTTTCAGGTTCTTTATTGAATTTATGCGCGACGACGATCGCGGCGCGTTTTTGGCGGGGCTATCACCCAGCCAGATAATTTGCATAATTATGTTTATCGCCGCCGTAGTGCTCAATGTTTTGATATATAAACGCAGACGCAAAATCGTCCAAATCGACGAAACGGAACAACTATCCCCGCAAAACGGCTCTCAGTCGAGCGACGACCCGCGACAAGGCAACTTCGCTCCTCATTCGAGCGACGACCCGAAACAAGGCGACTTCGCTCCTCAGCAAAACAATGACACGAAACCGAGAAACGACGCTTTACCGAACGAATTCGACGATTAAAACAAAAAGCAAGCGACAAAACGACTTCGCTCCTCAGTCGAGCGACGAGCAGAAACCGAGAAATGACGCTTTACCGAACGAATTTGACGATTAAAACAAAAAGCAAGCGACAATGCGCATTACAACACACGACAAGGCACATTACAACAAGCGATAAACGCTTTACAATAAGCGATAAACGCTTTACAATAAGCGATAAACGCTTTACAATAAGCGATAAACGCTTTACAATAAGCGATAAACGCTTTACAATAAGCGATAAAACGCTTTACAACACGCGACAAGGCACATTACAACAAGCGATAAAACGCATAAGCGGCAAGGCGCTTTACAATAAGCGACAAGGCGCAACACAACACGCGGCAAGGCGCTTTACAGAGTATCAGACGATCGAAAAAACTTTGATTAGCGATATATCTTGTAAATTTTCGATATCCGATTGCTTGACCTTTATAATGTAAAATCTGAAATCACCATTATCATCAAATAAGATATATCCTTCGTGCGACACAAACTCTTCGGAAACGACGCCCAATATTTCTATAACGATTTTATTATCTTTTATATAAACCTCGTCTATTCGACTCGGTATGTTTTCACCCGATTCCCTATATAGACAGAATATAAGCGCGTCTTCATTAAAAAAGTTTTCATCATATTCATCAAATGCAGTTTGATTTTCTTTGGGAACATTATCGTCCAAAAATTTTGCCAACTCGTCGCAAGACCTTATGATAACATTTTGCTCAGATTTATCGTTCAGAGCGGAATCATACCGCTCGGTTTCAAAACTCAAACCCCTCATATTTAGATGCAGTACGATGAATTCTAACCTCATTATATCGCTGTCGACTAAATCAGTCAACAGATCTATTTCGTGTTTGTAGATCGCCGCGTCTATTTTATTTGAATATTCTTCCACAATCTCATCTAACCCCTCTTTTATCTCGTCGTTATAATAATATTTTTGAACTTTCATCATTATATGACCTTTGGCATACTCTTTATACTTGGCTAAACCCACGATTTGCGGAGTACAAGCGAAACAGGACATAAAGATCATAACAGCCAAAATCGGGATCAATATAAATTTCTTATTCATTTCTTACCTCCTACTTTCAGTTTCTTGAAATAATTTCATTGGGCGAATATTTTCTCATGCGGAAGATGGGAAGTAAACACCCCAAAGCGGAAAACAGTAAAATCAATGCAAACAGCAACGGAAAGATCACGGCGTTAATTCCGAAAATGTTAGGCATAAGCCCGCTGACGACAAGCGAACAGCCGATCGAAACAAACAGCGTAACAAGCGCAAAGACAATAAGGGAAATTATCAGCCCCTCGACAATGAAAATTTTACTCAGTATAACGTTATCGCAACCGTTGGCTTTGAGAATACCTATGATCTTTGACTTATCTGATACGCTTTGCCACATAAAATTAAGCAGCATAACTATCGCAAAGAACGAAAAGATCCCCGCCAAAGTATTGGCAATATGTTTTATCGTATCGATGGAGTCCTGACTTTCTATGAGCGTTTCTATGATGTGATTTTCCAATCTGAACTGTTCGTACTGTCTGTTTTCATATATGTATTGCTTAACGGCGGAATTTGCCGTGGGAACAAACAAAAAGTCATACTTCCCGCCCATAATATCGTAAATTTCCGCATACAGATCGTCGGCTAAAACGACGCTGCTATTATCTGTCGAATCAGACGACTTAAAAAATCCGCTTATGGAAATAACGCGATCGAAATCGTATTTTTTATCTGTAAGGCGGAACTCAAAACTTGTCGGAAACGAATAAGCATCCCCATACTTTTTATAAGTTTCGAGATAATCGTCCCCGTCCGACAACGCGATCAACAAATCCGAGTAATTCGAGAAATGCTTATCGCCATAATCGATGTTACAAGCAGAAAACCGCAAAATCACGGGCAACAAGTCGCAAGACAAATAATTGCCGTCTTTGCCACTCAAACTATAAACCTCATAAGACGGGTCGTTCTTTTTTAACTTTGTTAAGTCTATCGAAAATCCATCGGTCAAAAAAAGTTCGGATATCCCCGTCGAAATATCGACATTCGAATAAGCGGATAGATCGGGCACGAAAATATAGTTATGAAGCGAATCACGCATATCGTTCGTAAAAATTTTGATGAGATCGTTTTTGGGGTCATTGACGATTTTTTTGAGCAGCGAAAAAATTTGAAAATCAAAATGAGTGTCGACCAAAGCCGTTATCAAAAATTCCCGTCCATTGATTTTGAGTTCTTTGCCTATAAGATCTCGCCTGTCATCTTCGAAAAAATTCAAATCGTTGAGAACGTCGGCATAAAATTCGCTTATCGCTATCTCGTTATTTGCTTTCGGCAACTTCCCCGTGATAGAAAATCCAAACATATCTTCCGAAATTTCGGCATAACCGAACGGAGCATTGCCGTAATAAACGTACGCGCTTTTGCTCTGCGTTTCGATTGCGATCGGCGCATACACAACGCCCGTAGCCTTGCCGAGCGTTTTGTCGAACTCCGCCTTTTCGCTTTCCTTAAAAGGCACGGTAGCGCCGCTTTCGCTGTATTTTTTGAAGGGGCTGTAATATAGTTCGTAAACGTCCATTGCATTATACGCTATGTCTTGAAATTGCGCCAACCCGAAATTCAACGACACTCCGAGGAAAGTAAACGCTATGACAGAGAGCAAAACCGTCACGACAAGTCGAATGGGATGATACTTGAAATTGCTACACCCTATCTTTAACGCCGCCTTTATGGGGAGTTTCGGCTTTTTCCACTCGCTCTCTTTTTCGTCCCCTTGCTCCTGCGAATTACTGTCCCGCACTATCTTTCCGTCCGCAAGTTCTATTATCCTGTCCCCGTACCTCTCGGCAAACTCTCTGTCGTGCGTAACCACCATTACCAATCTGTCTGCCGAAATGCCTTTGAGTAACTCCAATATTACCTGTCCCGTCTTTTCGTCCAACGCTCCCGTCGGCTCGTCTGCAAATATTATCTTCGGGTCTTTTATTATCGCACGCGCTATCGCTATCCTCTGTTTTTCTCCGCCCGACAACTCGGTCGCCTTTCTACTTTCGTATCCCTCTAATCCTACCCGTTTAAGTACCTCTCTTACTCTTTCTTCGACGTTCTTCTCTCCCTGCAACTGCAAAGATAACTTTATGTTTTCGCCCACGTTAAGTTCGGATATGAGGTTGTATTCTTGAAAGATAAAGCCGCAATATGAATTCCTGAACTTGCACAGTTCGCTCTCGCTACACTTGGTTATGTCTTTTCCGCCAACTTCTATGCTGCCTTCGTCCGCCTTGTCCAATCCGCTCATTACGTTGAGGAGCGTAGACTTTCCGCTACCGGACCTACCGAGAATAAACACCATTCCTCTTTGCGGCAATTCGAAGTTTATGTCATCGAGCGCAACTACCGACCTGTCGCCCGCTTTATAACTCTTATTTACGCCCTTTATTCTCATTTTATTGCTCCCCTATTTATTTTTTCTATCGGGGAAATTTTCCTAAACCTCAACAAAGGTATTATACAACCGAGAATTACTGTGGCGAATACGCAACCTATAAGCACGGGTATGAAAGCCGCATTGAACATTAAGTAATCGAAAGAATACTTTGCTATAATAGAATTTTTCAGGGCTACAACCAGAACCGAAGATATCGGTATAAGCAACAAGCAAATTATGCCGCCCACGATCAACGCGCTTCCCAAATAAATTTTGGTCATTTGCCCGAAATCGACGCCGACAGCGGACAGTATTCCCGTTTGCTTCAATTGACTGCGTATGGAAACCGTTATAAAATTCATAAGAAATATAATGGCAAACACAAGGAAAATAATACTTAAATATAATGATTTCACTTTATACCTCGTCGCCATATCCGGAACATAAGCCATTTTACTTGCCACAGAGTTCGCAAAGTAGAAACCCGTGCTGTCGCTTTTATTCTCGTAATTCATAACCATTTTTGCAAATGCATCATAATTTGAACCTATCTTACATATTGCACAAGTATATCCCGAAAAATATCCCGAAAAATATTTTTCGCAGACAAAGATCTTGTCATGAAGACCTTTCTCGTTAGCGGGATTCTCATTATCTCCAAAATGTTTTATAGCACATTCTCTGTCGCAACCGGTATTTACAACTCCGCATATTGTCCTATAATCTTCTTTCGTTAGTGAATCCATGACGTTACTATGGTCGATCGGGATCCTATGTCCTATTATATCTTTTGCTTCTTTTATTGTATACGTCTTGCCGTCCTCATCGACAATCCCGCACAGCATACAAGTCCTTAGAATACAATCGTTTATGGCGACCTCGTTCTTGTTTTTGGGTAACTCGCCTACTATGATGCTAAGCCCGAAATCGTCAAGATTTTCGGGTCTTACATAAATATATCCGTCTGCAATAGGGGAGAAATGCTTGCCGGTCTTTTTTATTTCGGAATTTATTTTTCTCACACATTCTTCATCGTCCCCGGGAAAGGTAATTGCAATATCTCTTAATCTTTCTTTTGAAGATACAAAAGCCATTGCCCATGCCCCATTATTGACATTAGCAAACATATCCATATCCGCTAATGTAATTCTGATAGGTTCGGACATAAGTTTATTCTCTCCAAAAAATTCATCGCTAAAAAAACCTGTGGACACAAACGGATTGGGATATCTGACTTCTTTATATAATTTCGTATATTCTAAACCGCTGTCGTAAAAAGCATTGAGATAAACTTTCACGTCGTCATTCATAGATATATTCAACGACACTCCGAGGAAAGTAAACGCTATGACAGATAGCAAAACCGTCACGACAAGTCGAATGGGATGATACTTGAAATTGCTACACCCTATCTTTAACGCCGCCTTTATGGGGAGTTTCGGCTTTTTCCACTCGCTCTCTTTTTCGTCCCCTTGCTCCTGCGAATTACTGTCCCGCACTATCTTTCCGTCCGCAAGTTCTATTATCCTGTCCCCGTACCTCTCGGCAAACTCTCTGTCGTGCGTAACCACCATTACCAATCTGTCTGCCGAAATGCCTTTGAGTAACTCCAATATTACCTGTCCCGTCTTTTCGTCCAACGCTCCCGTCGGCTCGTCTGCAAATATTATCTTCGGGTCTTTTATTATCGCACGCGCTATCGCTATCCTCTGTTTTTCTCCGCCCGACAACTCGGTCGCCTTTCTACTTTCGTATCCCTCTAATCCTACCCGTTTAAGTACCTCTCTTACTCTTTCTTCGACGTTCTTCTCTCCCTGCAACTGCAAAGATAACTTTATGTTTTCGCCCACGTTAAGTTCGGATATGAGGTTGTATTCTTGAAAGATAAAGCCGCAATATGAATTCCTGAACTTGCACAGTTCGCTCTCGCTACACTTGGTTATGTCTTTTCCGCCAACTTCTATGCTGCCTTCGTCCGCTTTGTCCAATCCGCTCATTACGTTGAGGAGCGTAGACTTTCCGCTACCGGACTTACCGAGAATAAACACCATTCCTCTTTGCGGCAATTCGAAGTTTATGTCGTCGAGCGCAACTACCGACTTGTCGCCCGCTTTATAACTCTTTTTTACGCCCTTTATTCTCATTTTATTGCTCCTTATAATTCATTGTATCACATATTTATATTCACTTATTTATATTATCATAAAAGTGAATAACTCTATAAACCTCTTGTATTTACAAGAGGTTTACAGAGCAGCCATGTCACTGTACTTTTGGATTTGTTGGCGATACTCCAAAAGCAAACCTTAAATTACTTACATAAAGTCCGGAAGACACAGCCCTTATTGAGCATCTATATGGACCTGTACGTAAATAGAAAGTTTCCCCATTGACTACTACAGATGATTCTTGGGTACCACTCGCCGGAATTTGAACTTCGACATCCTTCAATTCGCCTTTATACTCAATAGTTCCCATGACCCAGTCACCTGCTTGCGCATTATGATAAATTCTATTCATAAATACGCCACCTCCTTCCAACAGAAAGTTTCTGTAATGTTGTTTACACTATATATACCGAAAAAAATATATAAAAGTTTCCGTATCCAAAAAAAATATTTTGTAAATTGCAAATTTTTTTATAAAAAAGCCCCGCCATAAGGCGAGGCAAACAAAAAATATTATTTTTCTATTACGGTATCATATCGGCAACGATCTTCAAAACAGATTCTTCTTCCATTGGCTCTTGTAACACGACAAAATATTTGTAACCTTTATACTTAAACATTGCCGTACTGAGCCGATTTCTATAATACCAATTTACCGGTACATCATCAATTGTTGCGGTACGATTGCAACTATCCTCATAAAAAGAGAATGCTTCCATGGTCGTTAATTCGTCAATTATATATAAATCTACTATATCACCTGTTTCGCCATTGACAATAGTTTCATTAATATAAATAACATCTTCACTATTATATCTATTTACAAAAAGCCATGTTTGAAATTCTTCCGCTATATCGTACCAATCGATATACAAAAAATCTTTGTTTACCTCTTTCGCATATTCTTTTACCGAATAATCCAAATCTACCGCGACGCAATCGTCAATACTAAAATATCGCTTATGAGTTCTATTTGTGTTATTTAGAAGCAATGGGATAGCAATAATAACGCATATAACAATGGCAGCAGCCGCAATCGAAGCAGCCCAGATTCTTTTTTTGTTATATCTAACTACTCTTGCTTTTGATTCCAAATTATGCTCCTTTTCAAATTTGGCAAACATTTCGTCTTTTTTGTCTTTGTCCTGCTGTTCTATCAATTGATGAATGTTGCTTTTTTTCATAAATTCTCCTAATTAATATTTATAATATAAGCCGCTGTCAAGTTATGAGGATTGATTTTATAAAATGCTTTTTTAGGCACATTTAACCCGGAAGTAACTTCAAAATAAATATCGGTTCTAAATAAACCGGTCGAATTGTAATATTTGATTTCTACATATCCATAAGCCACCATAATATGCGGATCGGAAAAACTGTACGCTCTTATATTATCTTTGGTATCTTCCGGTGAAATTTCATACAATTCATCCGGATCAGATAATAGCGCTATAACTTTATTATTCGTAAATGCTGTCTTGCATGATTCATAGTCTACGCTTCTACCACTGACAACATTCTCATACTCAATATTATATCCTTGTTTATTTACATAACTTTTCAATCCATTAAGATAATCTTTTTCGCTAACTCCATCATCATCCACGTTAGTTCTCATAAGTGTATATAATTCCCTCATTACGCTTGGAACATATACCGAATCTTGTAATCGGTATTTCCCGCTTGCATATGCCGAGTTCCAATCAGGTATTAAATTGGGATAATATTTATCGTAAAATGCTACTATTTCCGAACCCGATACTGCTCCGCAAGCATTGCTTAATCCACTTACACAAAGATAATTTGGACAACCGTGCTCTGTATATGCTTGAACCGAATCATCTTTGAAAGTAAAATTAACGGTTTCACTAGCCTGTGTAGATAAGATATGTATTTCTGTATATCGTTTTTCTTCATAATTATTATAAGGCGTCCAAGCGCAAAATAACAAAATGCAAACATTTAAAGATAAAACAATGATTAATTTTTTAAGATACATACTTTTTCTCCTTTAATTTGGTATCAAACTATATATCAATTTTTATCGTTAAAAGTTTCCGTCTTGTAGAAATTTTTTTATTTCTTTCAGGATCGTCTTTAATCGCTTGCATACCGCCGACTTTGTTTTGCCTATTTTTTCTCCTATTTCTTCGTATGTCATACCCAAATAATAGTACGATATTATTATTGTTTTGCTTTCGGCGTCCAATTTGTCGATAATATTATTCAGGTCTATATTTTGGTCCGCTCTATCAAAAAAATCATCGCCGATATTTGTTCCCTCAGGTTCGCACGCGGTATCGAAATTGCGATTTTCGAAATTGAACGCGTACGCCACTCTTTTGGTTATTTGGCACAACCAATTATATCCGTCCTTGCTCTCGTCAAATGTACTTATGTACTTCATTACCCTCTCGTAAGTTTCCATTACGACGTCATCGCAATACGATTTGTTGAACAAATAGATTTTTGCCACTACGCCGAGGTGATTAAAAGTCAAGTCGAATAATTCTTTGTAAAAAGATTCGTCGCCTTGTTTGATTTTTCCCAAACATCGATTAACTTTTTTGCCATATTTCGACATTTTTATCCTCTCGTACTATCAGCGCATAACGTTATTTTTGTAACAAAAATCACGACATACATTTATTCTTCTGTCTTATTACTACGGAAAAGATTCTTTTGCGACGAAAATACCTAT
>CANQAE010000003.1 GCA_947589465.1 uncultured Clostridia bacterium
ATAAAAGATATAGCACGCCGAAAACCCCGAAGTCATAAGAAAAAAGGACACAAAAATGTGTCCCAAATTTGTGGCGGAGAGAGGGGGATTTGAACCCCCGGTACCCGATAGGGTACGCACGCTTTCCAAGCGTGTGCCTTCGACCGCTCAACCATCTCTCCTCGGTCAAATAAATTTTTTGCGGAAACGCAAAGCAATTTCCGATGTCACAGGCAAAACTCGAAGTCACGTCATCGGCTCACCTTTATCGGCGGGTCGGTTTACCGAAAAAGCAACCGTTCTCTGCCCGACCGATGTATTTTAGCACAGTTCGTATAAAAAAGCAACTAAAAAAACGCGATTGCCGAAAAATATAAACAATATTTGTTTTGCGGAGCGAAACGGGTTTTTTCGTTCGTTCCGCGGTAATTAGTTCGAACAGACGGCGCATTTAACATAGAATATCGCACTCATCCCCCATCGTTTTGCAATTTGCGATTATGCTCCGCACCGCCGCAATAAACGTTTAAACGGCAAGAAGAAAAAGTAGCACAAAAAAGTTTTTTAAAAAAGACCTACAAGGAGCGTCTAACTAACCCTTGCGTTCTCGGCGCAGACGCGGCAAACGGAATTTTCGCAGAGCGACGCCGACGAGATACAAGATGATAGCGGCGATCACAAACGCGGGGCGGGGGTCTACCGTAATATACGTTACGCCGTAGTCGGCGAACACTTCATCGGCGTCATAGACGAATTTTTGATAGTCATCGCCTTCGACTTTGCGCGTAGAGAGGGACGAAAGCAACTTTTGACCCGTCGAATACGGATCGACGGAAGCATACTCGGCGGAGTACGAAAAAGCCTTGTAGCCTTTCAGGACTTCGCGAACGGCAAGGGGCGGAATGTCATCGAAACTGTGTATATGCGCGTCGAAAATATCCAGCGTCGAGGCTACTTTCATAATGTAAATTGTGTAAATACCCGCCATATGGTTGTCGAAAACTATTCGGTTATGAGTTACCGAGAGCGCTTCGGGGTCGAATTTCAGCGTCGAGCCGTCGGGAGCGATCACAAAGGCGGCGAGTTTAGTCTTGGGTTCCGCCGCCTTGTCGAAGCCGTAAATGTTGACCTGTGTGCGATAATTGTCCTCGGCAAGCGTAAAAGACAATGTGCCTTCGACAGGCTGTTCGACTCTTTGCAACAGATGAAGTACGAAGCCGCTTATGAGTTTTCGTCCAATTTCGCTTTCGAGCAATTCTTTTGACCAAACGCCTTCGAGGTCAGCCATAAAACTACCCACTCTCCCCTCGCCGAATCCCCATTCGGCATAGAGCGGCGCAGTTTCGGCGTAGAGCAATACTTCCGCTCCGCCGCTGAGTTTCGCTCTGCTCGGAAAATACCCGCCAAGAGTAAGCCCGCCGAGTTCACTGTCGGTGATATCGCCGAGCGCGGGCGAATGATCGCCTATGCGTGGCTGAAAACTGTTTATGCCGACTTCTTCGAGTTCGTCGAGTTTAAGGTCCTTTCTGAGCGGTCCTTCCAACTCGTGCGTAACCGAACGCAGTATCAAAACAAGCGACCCCTCCCCCCATTCGGCAAATTGAGTAAGGTAATCGGTTCTTATTTGCTGACCTTTTACATCGTAGGAATGGTTGAAATAATACGGTTCGGGATCTCCGTCGAAATATCTGATGCTCTTATAATACGCCACGACCGTCAATGTAATTCCGTCGCTTTCATTTGCTTCGCGAATAACAGGACCGTAATCGCCTATTTTGTCGCCCGGTCCGCCATCGGAAAGGAGTACAATATGCTTGACGGCAACATTATCGCTACAAGTACGCAACATTTTGACGGCTTGGGCGACTGCTGGTGCGTAAGCCGTCGCATCGCCGCGCCTTTCCGCCATCTCGTCAATGGCTTTGACTATTTCATCTCGTTTTGTCATCGGCATAAGGGGCGACACTTCCTGATAAGTATTTTCGAGCGCCACTATCCCAACATAATCGCGTTTATTCAAAAGGTCGAGGCAGTACTTCGCGTCCTGTACAGCGGTAAAAATGGGTGCGCCCGTTATGCCAGTCATCGAGCCCGAAATATCGAAAACAAAGACTACGGCGACGGCGGGCTGATAATCTTCTATCGCGACGGGCAGCATGGACGCGTAAACGTCGTCCGCCTCTTTGTACGCGTGCGCAACGGGCACTTTTCCGTCAGGATCTCTTTCCATGGGGCGCATTACTACTTCACCGCCGTCCTTTTCGAACCCGCCTATGGTGAAAACTCCTCCGCCGAGGTCGTGCGAATATTTGTAAAGTTCTCGTTGAAAAGCGGAATCCATATCCGCCGAAGCGATATTATAAAGCGCTATTTCGCCGTATTTCGCGAGTTCGTCTGCGGTCGCGTCTTGAACTTCGGTTATGTTCATCGTTTCGATCACGAGATGCGCTTCACTCGAATCCTTGGCGATCGCTTGGCGCATAGTCGCCGATTCGCCCTCGTACTTTTCGAGAATGAGCATATAATTACTTTCCTTCACTTCGTAATACGAAAAGAAAACGTTGTTTGCAGGCACGCCGTCGGCACAGATCATTGTTATTTCCAAGCGGTGTATCCCAGACGTCCCGAACGAATAGCCGAATTTCAATGTCTGAAAGCCGCGTTTCAATTCAGCCGTGCCGAGATGAGTTTCTCTTTTCTTTCCGTCCTCGTTTATTTCCGTCGCCACAAACTCAGCCGAATTTTTTTCGGCGGCATATACCGTCACGCCAAGGTCGAACGGTTGGTTGTCGAACACCTCGCTTTTTGGAAATACGACGTCGGTCACGGAGTTATCTTCGTTCAAAAGCGCCGCGAAAAACGACGTATCCACGCGTATACCGTCGCGTATCAAGCCGCGTACGGTGCCGAACGCGTCCCTATCCGTTTGAAGTCCGTCGCTGATAACAAGCACTTTGGCTGTCGCGGGGTTAGTTATGAGTCCGCTCTTTGTGGCGTGATTCCACGCGCACAGAAGCGCCGACGAAATGTCGGTCGCACTATCGTCCGATTTGGTCGAAACCGCTTCCTCGTACCTTTTGTACGCCTCTTGCGCGGTATATTTGCCCATGGGAAGCGCCACATTTTGTTCGTTGTCGAAAAGCACTATCGCTGTTTCGTATCTGCCGTCATTCGCTTCGAGAACCTCGCGCACGAACTCGTTCGACCCGTTATTTATTGCGGTAAAAGATCTGTCCACCAAAATAACCAACTCGCCCTGCGCGTTCTGTTCGCCGTAAACGAAACGCATTCCCGAAAGCGACGAGATGAGCAAGATGGCGACGACAGACTGAATGACAGCCGCAAGCACCCTGTTCACATTTGAACGTTTCCTTTTGCTCTTTCGCCCGCCGACAAGGAAAAACGCTGCGATTATCATTGCAAGCGCCGGAAGAATGAGAAGCATTAGCCACGGGCTGACCGTAAATTCCATATGCAGATCGTTCATTTCTCCCCCCCCTACACCATGTTCTTGAATTGAATGTACCACTCCGCCATGAGCAGTATGAGCGCGACTGCCGCGAACCATACGAACAGATCTGTCCCGAACTCGCCCGTAAGTTCGCTGTTATCGAGCGTCGTGCGAAAATCCGATTGTTCGAACAATTTGCTTTCTTCGGGCGAAAGGTGAACGTAGACTTTGCGCACTTCGTCGTCTTTGCGCAAACCGAAATGAGTGGTAAACGTATATGTACCCGTTTCGTTAAAGACGTACTCGGTCGGAAATTCGCGCAAAGTTAAATTTTCCTTGCCCGATACGTCTACCGAAACGCCCTTGCAATTCAATTGCGCGCTGTCGCCTATCGTATAGTCGTACGAATCGAGAGTCACGGGCATAAAAGTTTCCAAGCAATTGTACAGAAATATCATAAATTCCCGTCCGTAAAAGTCAGCCATATTAATACTGAACGGCAAGACCACGAGTTTCACGTCGTCTGTGTTTTTGACATACATTACAGGGTCAACGCCGCAATACATCACCGGCAAAAGAGATCCGTCGGCGACGTCAAGGAGCGAATATTCGGTTATGCGCACAACGTACGGATCTATATAACGCAACAGCGAATGAGGTGCGGGCGCCGTGCATTCGGTCGGGCGCGGCATGGTAACTTTTTTGCCCACGGTAAACCCAACGCCGAGTTGCGAAGCGGTCATGTCCGGATCGGCAAGCACCACCACCCCGTCTTTCGGTAGTCCCGACGACAATATTTCGGGCGGGATCGAATGTTCGAAAATATAAAAGTCGTAATTCTCGCTTTCGGCGCTTTCGCCCGCGTCGTGATAGATTTCGCGAAACGATATTATCCGTTTTTTGTCGAGATTGTTGGCAAGAGAAGTAAAGCCGAGTTGCCAGAACGTGTTAGGCTCGTCGCTCCAATATTCGACCTTCACAACGTCGCGTTTTCCGCCGTACACATAATATACGTCGTCATCCGAAACGGAGTCATTAAGGTCGGGTATCTCTATACGTATCTCGTCAAACGTATCGAAAAACCAATCCTTTTCGCCGCCGCACATGGGATCGGAAGCGCAAACGGAGATATCCTTCACCGTTTCGTATTCGGGGCTGTCCGCATACGACTCAAACGAAACAGGAATGCTGAGTTCGTAATTCTTCGCTCCTTTGCCGTTGTCCGCGCCGTATATGGACATTTTTACGTTTTGCTTGACTGCCACATTGCCGTAAATACCCACATGTATGTCGAAAACGTACTCATTGTCGCGAATAACGAAATCACAACCGAGAATGGCGACGTTCCATTCCTTGTCGCTGTCGGCAACGTTCATCACCGTGATCGCCGTACCCATATCGCCGAATTCGGTGTCGGTATACAAAAAGATTTTCGCGTACGGATTGGCGTCGAGTTGTCCGCGCGCAAGTTCGAGCGCCTTTTCTATATCCGCCGCGCCCGACGAACATTTCGCGGCGGCGAGCGCGTCGGCAATTTCGTTTCGTCTGTTTTTGTCAACGCCGTTCACAAGATAATATGGCGAATCGTCGGCAAGAATGATCGAAACAGAGCCTTCTTCGCCTTCAAACAATTCGTTTATGTTATCTTCGGCGGCTTGCACCGCGCGTTCGAAACGAGTCCTTCCGCCGCCCGCCGCGTGCGCTCTCATTCCCGCGGATGCATCTATGACAACGACGTATTCGGCGTCCTCCAAAAGCACGTTTTTCGAAAACAGCGTCGGCTCGGCAAGCGCAACCGCCATAAGTATTATGAGTGCCGATTGCAAAATGAAAAGAAGTATATTGGAAAGCACGGGAATTTGCCTTTTTTGGCGCGCCATAACTCGCTGCCAAAGTAGCGTTCCCGAAACTTTAAGTTCTTTGTATTGCGGCTTTATGAGATAAAATACGAGGAGCGCTATTACGCCCAACGCACCCAAAAAACCAAACGGCAACAACCATCTCAGTACCATTCGTTATCCCCCGCGTCAAGGCTTCAAGCCATTGTAATAGTCACCGAGCGCGTCTTTCAATTCGTCGGGGAGCGAGTTGTCGTAACTCAATTCTTTTTCGCTCTGTTCGCGATCGAAATTTTCCTTGTAATCCTGTTTGCCGTCAATGACATGATTGTTTTCGCGTCCCGCCGACGGATTGCTTTCATCGGTGCTGCCGCCCCCTTCTTTGCCCGATTCCGCGCTTGAACCTTCGTCTTTGTCGCTATCGTTTTTGTCGTCGCTTTTGTCCTCATCGGGCTCATCTCCGTCCCCATCGGGTTGCGGCGGCTCGGCGGCGGTTATTTCGTAAAAGTACGCATATACTTTCATGTCTGCGCGCACGTTGAGGTCAAAACGCGGATTTTCCTGACTGCCCACGGGTCGCATATTTTCGTCCACCCATGCGTAAAATCTATACCCATCCGCGGGTATAGCCGTTACCGCTTTCGTAAAGCCCCCCTTCTTGACAATCTGTACCGTTTCGCCGTCGATCGTTCCCGTCCCCTCTTGGTACACCAAATATTCGACTGTGAAAGTTACTTCCTTGGGTTCGACGTTCGGTTGTTCTTCCGTTCCGCCCGTAATTTCGCTCTCCGCTCTTTCGGCAGACAGTGCCGAAACGGTCACGAAACTCGTCGCGAACATAATACTGCAAACAAGCAAAATTATGAGCGGCAATGTGACCGAAAATCTCAACTTTTTGACAGGCACACGCCCTACGTGCTTGATCGCGTCGTCGCGTTGAAGCGAGGCAATGCACGATTCATCATTCTCGAACTCGCACATCGTTATCATTCGCTCGTCCAAACCGAGTGCATCGAGCCGTGCGGCGACGTAAGCCTTCGTCGGGCGGAAATACAGTCGGTAAACAATGGGAGTTCCCACAGGTAGCGTTAAGCCACCGAGTCCCAAAGAAAGCCACAGCACGACGGCAAGCGAAGCGTGCGAAAGCCATGTTACGACGGCAACGGCGCCGCATACTATAAAGCCGGCGATCGCGCTGATAAACAACGCTTTCGCAAAGCCGAAAATCCGCAGACGTTTTGTGTATTTGCGCAACAGTTCTTCGCTATTCATATTTTCCACCCCCATATGTAATTTATCTTATAATATCGCAACTGAACAGATCGCGAAAAACGGTGATTTCGAGAGGCGTTCTCGTATCCGCGGACACAAAAGTAGCCCCGCGCGAAAGACAGAATTTGCTTATTTCGTCCAGCCATTCACGAAACACGTCGTCATAATCGTCGAGCATAGAACGAACTATTTTCAGTCGCAAATTTCTTTTGTCCGCCGCTTCGACGTCCACAAGATCGAATCGACCGCCGAACGTAGGTTCGATCTCCTCGGCGGCAAGCACTTGCATTACCAGCACTTGCTGTTTCTTCCAAACCAAATAATCCACTGCCTTATGCCAATCGTTTTCGGTCATAAAGTCCGATATGATTATCGAAAGTCCGTCGCCCGAACTTACGGATTCAATATGAGAAATAGCGGCAAAATCCGCTTCGCCGTCGAAAGCGACCTTTCCGAGATCCCTTACGGCGCGCAAAAAAGTATTTTTGCCAACGATGAGCCCGAACGGGTCGTAAATTTCGCCGTTTTTAAGTAAGTGAAAGGACACTTTGTCATTACCGCACACAGCCAAAAAGCCGAGCGCCGCAGCCAAACTCAGCGCATATCCCGCCTTTTGCGGATAAACATCCATAGAAGCCGAACAGTCGATAAAAATGCGTATATGCATTTGCCTTTCGTCGTTGAACAACTTCAAAAAATACTTGTCGAATCGCGCGAAAAGATTCCAATCTATGCTGCGGATATCATCGCCGAGTTCATATCTGCGAAAATCCGCGAAGTCCATCGCCTGACCATACTTTTTTATAAGGTGTTTGCCGCCGTAATATCCCGAAAGCGTAGACTGCAAGTACAGCGACAAATTTTCCAATCTGCCGAAAAATTTATCGTCGAAATATGTACTCGCCATTTTCCGCACCCCCGTACGATCTGTTTCGCATAGCCGTTCGGCACACAAGGCGAACATTCAACTCGCGAAATTATGCACTATTATACCATATTGTTTGCGACGTGTCAATGTTTATGTAGGCAATACGACCGTATTCTTATTTTTCGGAATTTTCCTTTCGAATATTCGTCTATTCGAAATCTATTTCCGTCACGCCGTCGTCCACAAGATAGCAAAGTTCCTCGTGCGCCGAAATATCTTTGCCTATATCGGCAACGCTCAACTTCAAATAATTGACGGTCCCGTTCGAAAGCAAAACGCCATGGCGGTCGTAAAGTCCCACTTCGGCGACGCAAAAATGCGGGGTGTTTTTGACGATCACCCCCTTGCCTATTATCTTTTCGCCGTACGGAACGGGCTTACGGAATTTGGTTTCGAGCGAAGTGGTAACGCCGAAACTTTCCTCGGAGCGTTCGAGCGCCCAAAGAGCGCGCAGTCCCATTTCGTCGAGCATACACGATATGAGTCCGCCGTGCACTCTGCCGGGGTAACTCTGGTGCTGTTCGCGATACGAGAACACTGTCATAACACTCCCGTCCTCCATATCGTAAAACGGAGCCTTGACTCCGTATTCGTTATCCAGCCCGCACATAATACACATTTTGCTGTTTCTCTGTTTCGATAAAACTTTCATAGTACCTCCGCTCGCGAAACGCCGTCTTGCGGCGATGCGCCAAACTTTTGTAAAAAGCCCACCGACAAAAGCCGATGGGTTATGGTTGCGGGGGCGGGATTCGAACCTGCGACCTTCGGGTTATGAGCCCGACGAGCTACCTGCTGCTCCACCCCGCGTCATTTTGGAAGTTAAGTATAACACACCGATCCGCGTCTTGTCAAGTAATTTCTCTATTAGCCCGACGATTATTTGTAAAATAATGTGTTTCTTTGTCGAATTGAATATTTTTGCTTTCAAGGTCCAATAAAAATCTTTTTGCGTCAAGTCCCCAGCCGAAGCCGCCGAGCCCGTTAGCCGCCACGACCCTGTGGCACGGCAAAATTATGGGGATCGGATTTCTGCCCACGCAATTGCCCGCGCTTCGATACGCTTTGGGATTACCGCAACTCGCCGCAATAAACCCGTAAGTACGCGTTTCACCGTACGGAATATCGCTCAAACTCTCCCAGACGCGCCGCAAAAATCCTTCGCCCGAAAGCCTAATAGGCAAATCGAACGTTCTCAACTCTCCGCAAAAGTAAGCGGCAAGTTGTTCCTTTGCCTTGTTCGTGATCTTATCCGCAAATTCGGGTTCGCGGGTATTTATGCGCAAAATGCGCACTATCGCTTCTCCGTCCGTAATTATCTTGATCAGTCCTATCGGCGACTCGAAAATTCCCACTCCCATATTTTTTGCTCCTGCCGCTATTGTAACATATATTATGTTAAAAGTCAATAGACTTATTTATCTTTCGATATGCAAAATCCTTTACTTCTGTACGCGAATGGTGTATAATGACCATACAATCGGATGTTTCCTTGACAAACCATCCGAATTGTAATTTCTATATGAAATGCGCATGTATGCGTAATAAAAAACAAGGAGTCTTTTATGAAACAAAAAATTCTCGGCGCTCTGCGCGAATACAAGACATTGCTGTCGTCGGTACCGCCGCTATGTTTCGCACTTTTCATTCTTTCGGTGTTCGCTATGAACCTGCTCGCTAACAAAAGCCTCGACATCCCGCTCGATTGGCTCGCACTCGACTGTGGCATAATCGTGTCCTGGGTGGCTTTTTTGTGTATGGACGTTCTTACTAAACACTTCGGCGCAAAAGCCGCGACGCAGATCTCGATCACGGCTATCGTCGTCAATCTCGCGGTATGCCTTATTATGTTCGTTGCGAGCGAAATACCCGGTACCTGGGGCGCGTTTTTCGACTTCGGTCAAGCCGCGAACGACTCGCTCGACCAAACGATACGCGGAAGTTGGTATGTTGTGCTCGGCAGCACGGCGGCATTCGTCATATCTGCGTTCGTAAACAACTTTACAAACCTATGGGTCGGCAAAGCCTTTTCGAAAAATCCCGACGGATTCGCGGCATACGCGTGCCGCACGTACGTTTCGACGGCGATAGGGCAATTCGTGGACAATCTCGTCTTTGCGCTCATCGTAAGTCACTTCTTCTTCGGCTGGACGATAGTGCAATGCCTTACCTGCGCGGCTACCGGAATGATTGCGGAACTCGTCGTTGAAGCCGTCTTTTCGGGCATCGGCTACAAGATATGCCTTAATTGGAAAGAGCGCGGCGTTGGTAAAGCATATTTCGATTTCAAAAAAACAGCCGAAAACGGAGATAAAATATGAATGTTTTGATTACGGGCGCGAGCGGCGGAATAGGCTCGGCTACTGCGCGCAAATTTCTTGAATCAGGTCACCGCGTCATAGGCGTCGATATTGCCGACGCGACGATATTTGACGCGCATTACTCTCACGTAAAGGCGGACGTAACGGCAAAAGATCTGCCAGACCTATCCGATATCGAGATCCTCGTAAATTGCGCGGGCGTGCAAAACACCGAACGCGATATCGAAGTCAATCTCGGCGGCGCGATAAACGTCACCGAAAAATACGGATTCTCCCCCGCCGTAAAGAGCATAGTTTTCATCGCTTCGGCAAGCGCAACGACGGGCTCGGAATTCCCGTCTTACGCCGCGAGCAAAGGCGGGCTCCTCGCCTATTGCAAAAACACTGCCATACGCATTGCGAAATTCGGCGCTACCGCAAACTGCATTTCGCCCGGCGGCGTGACGACGAGCCTAAACGATCACGTTATGAGCGACCCCGTTTTATGGAAAAAAATAATGAAACTCACTCCTCTAAAAAAGTGGGCTTCGGCGCAAGAAATAGCCGAATGGGTCTATTTCGTATCCGTCGTAAATAGGTCTATGACAGGTCAAAATATAATTATAGACAACGGCGAAAGTTCGAATTTCGAATTCGTCTGGTAATTAAAATTTTAAGGTCCGCTCTTTTTTTGAGGAGCGGACCTGTTTTTTGTAGTGTATTTTCGTATTAGTATTTTATTCTTCGGTCTTATTGACTGCATTCGAAAATTCAACTAGCGACGTTTCGATATCGGCGCCCGCCCCTATCTTTTGGAGCATTTTCCACCACTCGGTACGCGCGTTCGCCCAACCGGGCGTTATTTGATAATAGTCGCCGAGATATTGCTTAAACACGCTGTACTCGTTCATGATCTTGTTGTTTAGATACGGATCGGGAATGTCGCGCACAGGCCAATACGTAGACGTAATGACGGCGGAAGAATATCTCGAATCGTTTTCTGCAATATATTTAATAAATTCCTTTGCGGCGTCTATACGCGCCTTATCCTTGTTGTCGAATATGCCGAATCCCCATATGCCGCCTTGCATATCAAATATGCCGTCATCGGTCGGGAAAGTCATCGGGAATATATCGAACTCGACGTTTTGCGATACCGTCTGTTGAATTTCGTTGGAAACGTTCCAGCAGAAAGCCATCGCCAATTCGCCTTTGCAAAAACTCTCTATTTCATTGCTGCCGACATAATTAGGCTTGAACACTATTCCCTCAGTCTTTTTGAGTTCGGTAAGCGCCTTTATGTTTTGTGCCGAGTTGACGGTATAACGCGTATGTTCGGCATTCGTGAACGTTCCGCTGTACAAGTTGGTCACAAGGGCTCGCGTGCCTTGATCGCCGCCCTGCCCACCGCAATAGATAGCGGCGACTTCATCTATGCCGTGCGCTTTGAGCGCTTTGACCGCATTGAAAAAATCTTCGGTGGACCAGGTATGCGTTTCTTCATCCACATATTGCCAGGCGCCCGCCTCGACAAACATATCCTTGTTTATCGCCATGCAATGCGTTGTCATGCACAGCGGATAAATATAGTAGTTGCCCGCCGAGTTATGGCAAGCGGCGCGTACATTTGGGTCTATCGACGACGCGACCTTGCTACCCAACATATCGCTTATGTCCACCATAAGCCCGCGTGCGCCCCAATTGGCGACGAGCCGTTCGGGACCCTCGAAAACTATGTCGGGCGCATTGCCGCTTTCTATGGCGTCGTTTATTTCGTCATCGCCCGTCACGTAATCTACGACTTTCGGGACTATGCTGATGTTGGGATGATCGCGCGTAAACGAAGCAATCTGCGCGTTGACGGTGTCCAACTTGCCCCAACCGCCGATCGGATATGTCCAGAGCGAGATTTCGACCTTTTCGCCGCTATGATCGTCGGGATTAACGTCGTCATTTACGGTACAAGCCGTGAGGACCAAAAAGGTCAACGCGATCAAAACTGCAACAATCTTTTTCATTCTTTATCCTCTCCCGTATCTTTTCGATTTTTGAATATGAATTTGCCGAGTTCTCTCGAAACGACACTCATATCTATCGGTTTTGCAATATGCGAATTCATGCCGCAAGCAATGCAACGTTTAACGTCCTCCGAAAACGCGTCTGCGCTCATCGCTATGATAGGCACGGTGGCGGCATCCGCGCGCGGCAATTTGCGTATAACTTCCGTCGCTTCGTAGCCGTTCATAATAGGCATACGGATATCCATCAAGATAGCGTCGTACCAACCGACGGGAGAAGCCTCGAACTTATCCGCGCATATCTTGCCATTCTCCGCGACGTCGGTAGTAAATCCGACTTCGGAAAGAAGTTCCTGCGCTATTTCAAGGTTCAAGTCGTTGTCCTCGGCGAGAAGTATTCGCTTTCCGTTGAAATCATACTGTTCTTCCGTGACGGTTTGTTCCGAAAAATCACATTCGCCCGTGCAATTTTTGATCGCCGCATAGAGCGAAGAACGGAAAACGGGTACAAGGATCGAGCCCGAAAAACCGACTGCGGCAACGTCTTTTTCGAGTTCCTGCCACTCGTTCGGAGCGAGCAAGAGCATTTTGCCGCCTCCTTTCACGTTTGCGATCTTGTTTGCCGCGGAATATCCGTCGCCCGCAGCCGCTTTTGTTATCAAAATAACGTCGAACTCCGCCTTATCACGCAAAACGGCAAGCGCTTCTTGGACGCCGTAAGCGCTTTCGGCAACGCAACCCAGCGATCTCAGTTCGTCCGTCGTTATGTCACAACTCGTCTTGTCCTCATCTATTACGAGCGCTCTCATTCTTTCGAGATCTAATTCTTTGCATTCGCTCGCCTTTTCGAAATCTATCTCGACGCGGAATTCGCTGCCGACGTTAAGTTTGCTTTCGACGTTTATCGTGCCGTGCATAGCGTCCACGATATACTTGGTTATAGCCATTCCGAGTCCCGTTCCTTCGGTTTTCTGCACCCGTCCCGTATCTTCTCGCGCAAAAGCGTCGAAGATCTTCTTTTGGAACTCATCGGTCATTCCTATGCCCGTATCCTTTACGCTTATTATAAGTCGCACGAAACCGTCGCCCTTATCCGAAGTTTGCTCGCGGCACGTAAGCGTAATATTTCCGCCTTCGGGCGTGAATTTGACGGCGTTGCCCAAAAGATTGACGAGGATTTGACTGAATCTCACCCTGTCGCAAATTATTTGTTCGCAGAAGATGTTTCGAACATAGACCTCGAAATTTTGTGATTTAGCCGTCGCCTGAGGCTGGGCAATATTTATTACGCTCCTTATCGCTTCGGGCAATGACAAATTTTCGGCGTGCAATTCGAGTTTGCCGCTCTCTATCTTGCTCATATCGAGTATATCGTTTATGAGTCCGAGCAAGTGACGACTCGACAGATCGATCTTCTTCAAACAACTCTTGACCTGTTGCGGATTGTCGATATTCGAGGACGCAATAGCCGTCATTCCCACAATGCCGTTCATCGGTGTGCGGATATCGTGACTCATGTTCGACAAAAACTCGCTCTTTGCCTTGCTCGCGTATTCGGCGATCCGTTTCGCTTCTTCGAGTTCGCGCATCTGCTTGTGCGAATTTCGAAGATACAGCGCAAACACCACGCCGAGCGCGATTAGTATCGCCAGACAACTCAGTACGGCGGCTAACGTCCAGGAATCGCCGAGTTCGCCGATCGTTTCGTCGATCTGCCCGTACTGAATGAACAAAATCAAATACCAATCCGAAAACGGCAGGCTTGTGCAATACAGGTATCGCCTTTCTCCCTCGAATTTAATTTCGGCGGTGTAATTTTTGCTTTTTGACATCGATTCTTTTAGATTTTCAAGAAAGCGTTCGTTCGTCATTCCGTCTACGCCTTCATAGCGGTCAAGTATTCTTTGGAAGTAATTATCCTCGGTCACGTTATCGTTTTTTATGATAAAACCGCCGTTTCGATCTATTATATAATAGTCGATCATTTCTTTGTTGACATCAAGCGACAAGGTGTCGCTGATATAAGTTATTGGCAAAGCCACGACAAGCCCTACGCTTTTTTCGCCGCTCTCCATAGGATAGTCGGCGGGGATACCCATAATTATGAGCCTCTCGCCGTTCCTGTCGCTGCCCACAGCCATTGCTTCGCCGATGCGAAGCGAATCCAAAAACACACTCGCATCGTCGGGAATAAGTTCGGCGCCGTTCAACATTTCGAATTTGCCGTCCGTCCCAAGTAACGCCACATGGCTGAAATTTCGAAGCATCGCACTACGCACAAGCGTCGTCATCGACTTATCCCTTCGATTTTCATCATCGGCGTTCACCGACGAAGGCGGGACCGCATCCGTAAGCGCGCTCACCTGCGAAAGTCTGAGTTCTATTGTCGTGCCGAAATGCTTCGCGGCTTGTTCACTCATTCCCGCCATATAAAGTTCGCCCAAATCGCCTATCGCGTCGGCACTACGCCTGTTCATAAGCACGGTCATAAGAGAAAAGGCAACCACGCACAGCGCAAATATACACACTATGCCGGATATCAAAAACTTAACCGTTTTATTTTTCATACCTTTCTCCTTTGCGAAACCTTTACATTTATATATTATAGTTTATTCAAAACAAAAAGTAAAATATTTTTCGTTAATATTTAAATTTATTGTTTTGGAAAAATATAAACTATTGCGACTTTTTTGCGCCGAAAAGCAGAAGCATTTGACAAAACAACGGCGTAACGATAGAAAAATCGCTACGCCGCATAATTGATATTCATATTTTTTTGCGCCCGTCGTCTGCACTTAAAGCGTTATGCCCGAACAGACATTGTTTTCTGCGCTTATGCGTTACGCCCAAATAGACGCCGCTACATTCACTTATTGCGTTCCCCGAACAGACGCCGCCACAAGGTTAAAAAAGCCCTTTGACAACTCCGTCATTGATACTCATTCGTTCGGCGCCTGGCGAACGCGGCAGTCCCGGCATAAGCATAATATTGCCGGCGATCGCCACCAAAAATCCTGCGCCCGCCTTGTACATAACTTCGCGTATCGTGATATTGAATCCCGTCGGTCTGCCCGTAAGTTTGGGATTATCGGTCAAAGAAAATTGCGTTTTTGCAATACATATGGGCAGATCTTGCGGATATTCGGCAATTTCGGCTTTGGCTTTGTCGGTAAAGATCACACCGTCCGCGCCGTAAATTTTCTTGGCGACGGCGATAATCTTTTCCTCGGTGCTGTCTTCGAGCGAATATGCGTATCCCATTTTTTGCTTTTTGCCCGAAGCAAGTTCGACGACCGCGTCGGCAAGTTCCGTCGCGCCCGCACCGCCTTTAAGCCAACATTCGGTGCAGATCGCCCTTACGCCGAGTTCGCGCACTTCGTTTTCGAGTAGCCTGATTTCCTCGTCCTCGTCCGTCGCGAACCTGTTTATAGCCACAACGCACGGGCGTTTGAAAACTCCCGTTATGTTCTCTATATGCTTTTTGAGGTTGGCAAGTCCTTTCAGCAAACTTTCGTCGTCGCGTTCGCTCAAATTTTCGGTCTTGCCGCCCGCACACTTCAATGCGCGTAGCGTTGCAACCACAACGACCGCGTCGGGCGCGAGTCCGTTAAGACGGCACTTGATGTCCATAAATTTCTCCGCGCCGAGGTCTGCTCCGAATCCCGCTTCGGTCACCGCGTAATCGGCATACGACATAGCCGCGAGCGTCGCTTGAATACTGTTACAGCCGTGCGCTATATTGGCGAACGGTCCGCCGTGAACGAATGCGGGCACTCCTTCGAGCGTCTGCACGAGATTTGGCTTTATCGCATCTTTCAAAAGGATCGTCATCGCTTCTTCCGCTTTGATCATACGCGCGGTGACGCGTTTGCCGTCCTCGTCAATGCCGACTACGATATTGCCGAGTCGCTTCTTCAAATCGTCGAGGTCGCGGGCAAGACACAAAACAGCCATAACTTCGCTCGCCGCGGTTATGTCGAAACGTTCGTCGCGTTCGCAGATAAATCCCACTCCGCTCCTTATCGAACGCAATGCTCTGTCGTTTACGTCCTGACAACGATGCCACAGCACCTCTTTTATCTTCAATTCGTTGCCCCAATAGATATGATTGTCTATCATCGCCGAAAGAAGATTGTTTGCCGCGGTTATGGCGTGAAGATCGCCCGTAAAGTGGAGGTTTATGTCCTCCATGGGCGCTATCTGCGAGTAGCCGCCGCCTGCCGCGCCGCCCTTTATTCCGAACACAGGTCCGAGCGACGGTTCGCGAAGCGCAAGACAAACGCTCCTGCCCGTTTTCTGCAATCCGTCGGCAAGTCCTATCGAAACGGTCGTCTTGCCTTCTCCCGCGGGAGTCGGATTTATCGCGGTAACGAGAATAAGTTTGCCTTTTTTATTGCCGCGTCCGCTGACCTTTGCTTTGTATTTTCCGTACGTATCGAGCCTGTCTTCGTCAATGCCGAGTCGAGCCGCGATTTCGGTAATTGGTTTCAATTTCGCTTCGCAAGCGATTTCAATGTCTGTTTTCATTGCACCGATCCTTGTGATTTATTTTTAATTCAGTTAATTCAGTTTTACAGAATTTCGAGGGTCGCCTTGTAAATTTCCTCCGCTTCCTTCTGAGCGGACGCAACCATTTTTTCGCCTTTGCTACGGAAATCGTTTGCTTTCGCCTCGTCGTTCAAGCCGCCGAGATTGATAAGCACGTTGAGCCATGCGCCCTTCATGCAGCAAATCAAATTGAGCGCCGAAACGCCGAGATCGCTTGCCGCGCTTGTATTAGAATGACCGATAAGCGATTTGGTATATTGCAACGTTTCAAGGCAAAGTCGCATCGTTTCGAAAGGCACTTCGGTCGCAACCAGAGTGGCGTCTGCGATCGCTTTCGAACGAGCCGCCTTTTCGGCGTCCGTTTCTTTGGGAAGTTTGAAAGCAGCCGAAACGAGGTTGAACGCCTCGGTATCCTTGTCTACCTGAGTTAGAAGCGCGTCTTTGAGTTTTGACGTCTTTTGAGCCACCTCGATACACAATTCCTGATCGAGCGGATATTTCTTTTTGCCGATAGTAAGTCCCGCCACCATCGAAACCAAAGCCGCGCCTTGCGCGCCGCAAAGCGCGCTTGCGCTTCCGCCTCCCGGTGCGGGTGCATCCGAGTTAAGCAAATCGATGTATGCCGTCATAGTCATTTTTGTCAATTCCATTGTAATATTTCTCCTTTTTTTATTACTGTTTTTACTTGATTGCTGCCGAAACGATAGCATATCATTTCGAAATCGGGGGCGTCCCAAATAACGAGATCGGCGTCTTTGCCCACCTCGATACTTCCTTTCGTTTGTCCCCTGTCCAATGCGCAAGCCGCATTGAGCGTGGTCGCCGTAAGAATTTCTTCTGGCAGCATATGATATTTGAGATAACCGAGGTTGATCGCAAATTGCAGATTGAGCGACGGACACGAACCGGGATTGAAATCCGATGCGATCGCAACAGGTATGCCCTTTTCGATCATGCGCCTTGCCTTTGCGTAATCTTTGCCAAGATAGAACGAGGTTGCGGGCAGCAGCGCGGCGGTAACTCCGCCCTTTGCCATGCTGTCCATTCCGCTTTCGTTCGTCGCGATAAGGTGTTCTGCCGAAACGGCGCCGATTTCGCCCGCGAGGACGGCTCCGCCGATAGCCTCTATTTCGTCGGCGTGGATCTTGCTCCTTAAACCGCGCTTTTGCGCTTCGATGAGCATCTTTTTGCTTTGCGCCACGTCGAATACCGAATCTTCGCAGAATACGTCGCAGAACTCCGCGAGGTCATGCTTCGTTACTTCGGGCAAAACTTCGTCGCAAAGATAATCTATGTATTCGTCCGCTCTGTCCTTGTATTCGGGCGGGATAGCATGAGCACCGAGGAAGGTGGAAACGACATCCATGGGCGTATGTTCGTTAAGTCTTTTGTTCACACGGAGTTGTTTGAGTTCGTCCGCTAGGTCGAGGCCGTAACCGCTCTTTGACTCTACCGTGGTAACGCCGCCCGCGAGCATTTCGCGCACAAACCCCTCGCTCTTACAATAAAGGTCGTCCTCGCTCATCTCGCGCGTATGACGAACTGTGTCGAGGATCCCGCCGCCCGCTCTCAAAATATCGAGGTACGTCGCACCCCTGAGTTTTAAGGGTATCTCGCCGTGGCGCCAACCGCCGAATACCATATGGGTATGGCAATCGACGAGTCCGGGGGTGACAAGACGGTTTTGCGCGTCCACCGTTTTGACGTTTCCAAAGCGCGAAAGATCGGGAAGTTCGCCGTCTTTATTTATCGCGCTTATCTTTCCGTCCTCAATGAGCACGGACGCGTTGCGAAGTTTGAGATTTTGCGCCTGCGCCTCACCGCAAAGACTGCTTTTGCCTATCGGCGTTTGCAAAATACCGATATTCTTGATTAAGAGCATTTTCGTCTCCTTAAATTATATGATTTTCCAAAACCTGCTTGTCGAAGTCGAAATCCTCTATCTGCAAATAGTATTCGGCGCAATCTACGAGCGCTTGCATGGGGGTAAGTCCGACTATTTCGGTGCCTATTACATGCACGCCGTAACGAGCCGCCTCGGCTTTCGTAAGTTCGAGAACGCGATAGAGCGGGGTCTTGTGAAAGTTTGTCATATTGATGGAAACCTGAGCCACATTACGTTCTTCGAGCATGACTCCGAGCGCCTTTACGCAATCGAATCCACCGCTGCTGCGACGAATTATTTTGGCTATTTTGCTCGCGATCTCTACGTTGGAAGTCGAAAGGTTGATATTAAATGCAACGAGCGGCATACGAGCGCCGACCGCCACCACGCCCGCCGTGGGATGAATGGTCTTGCCGCCGAAATCGGGTTCCCAGCCCTCCTCTTTGACCTTTTCCGCCATTCCTTCGAACTGACCTTTGCGGATCTGAGCGAGATTCACTCTGTGCGGAGCGCTTGCCGATTCCTCGTAAAGGAAAACGGGCATCTTGGCTTCTTCCCAAACGCGTCTGCCGACTTCCTTGGAAATCTCGATACATTCTTCCATTTCCACTTCCTTGATGGGTATAAACGGAATTACGTCAACGGCGCCCATTCGCGGGTGTTCGCCCTCGTGCTTGTTGAGGTCGATAAGTTCTGCGGCTTTCTTCGCAACTTCCACCGCCGCCTCTTTGACGCCTTCGGGACTGCCGAAGAAGGTAATTACGGTACGGTTATGCGAAGGATTGCTACTGTAATCGAGTAGCGTAACGCCCTTTGTCTGTCTTACTCGGTCGATGACCGCCTCTATAATTTTCGTGTTTCGTCCCTCGCTGATATTGGGAACGCATTCAACTATCTTTGCCACTTTGAAAATTCTCCTTGATTTTATTGTATATGACTTTAATGTGGATTTTGTTTAGAGATCTTTCGTTAATCTCTTGACGAGTTCGTCCGATACAAGGTACGGAATCGTAATGTGCGCATTGCCGCCATTCTGCTTGTTGTAAGCCATTGCGGTTTGGATCGAATGTTCGTTTCGCGCCCAATTTCGGCGGGCGACACCGCCCATAACGTCCCACATCATGGCGCTTTTTATTATTTCGTCCACTCTTTCGCTTCCGTCGAGGACAAGCCCGAAGCCGCCGTTTATTGCTTTGCCTATGCCGACTCCGCCGCCGTTGTGAAGCGCGCAAAGGCTCATTCCTCTCGCCGCGTTGCCCGCAAAGCATTGAACAGCCATGTCCGCCATAACGTTACTGCCGTCCTTGATGTTCGAGGTTTCGCGGAACGGCGAATCGGTACCCGAAACGTCGTGATGATCTCTGCCGAGCATGACAGGTCCTATCTCGCCGTTACGAACCATCTCGTTGAATTTAAGCGCGATGCGCGTTCTGCCCTCCGCATCTTGATAAAGAATTCGAGCCTGAGTGCCGACAACGAGTTTGTTCTTTTCAGCGTCGCGTATCCAGATGTAATTATCTCTGTCCTGAAATCGTCTGTCGGGATTTATGCAATCCATTGCCGCCTTATCCGTCTTGTGCAGGTCTTCGGGCTTGCCCGAAAGGCATACCCAACGGAAAGGTCCGTAGCCGTAATCGAACAGCATCGGTCCCATTATGTCCTCGACGTAGGACGGGAAAATAAATCCGTCTTTTTCGTCCACGCCGTTCTTGGAAATTTCCTTTACGCCGCTGTCGTATATCGCTTTCATAAACGAATTGCCGTAGTCGAAGAAGTATGTGCCCTTTTTGGTAAGGCGGCAAATAACTTCGAAATGCTTTCTCAGCGAAGCGTTTACCCTTTCTATGAATCCCTTTCTGTCGCTATGCAACATCTGCGTGCGCTGTTCGAAGGTCAATCCCTGCGGGCAATAGCCGCCATTATATGCGTTGTGGCACGACGTCTGATCGGAAAGAAGATCTATCTTGAAGTTGATCCTGTCCGCATATTCGAGCAAATCGACGATATTACCGTGATACGCTATCGAAATAGTCTTTTTGTTCTTTACGTGTTCGCTCGCTATCTCAAACACTTCGGCGAGGTCGTCGCTTATTACGTTTACCCAGCCTTGGTCGTACCTCGTCTGTATTCTCGAACGGTCCACTTCGGCGAAGATCCCCACCGCATTGGCTATGTTCGCGGCTTTCGGTTGTGCGCCGCTCATTCCGCCGAGTCCCGAAGAAACGAAAGTTCGTCCCACAAGGTCGCCCTTTTCGGATATGCCCAAAAATTTTCTGCCCGCGCCGAGAATGGTGTTGAACGTGCCGTGAACTATTCCCTGCGGTCCTATATACATCCAGCCGCCCGCCGTCATTTGCCCGTAGTTGGCTACGCCCATCTGCTCGGCAACTTCCCAATCATCCATATTGTCGAACATACCTACCATCAACGCGTTGGTGATTATCACCCTCGGCGCGGTCGGTTTGGACGGGAAAAGTCCGAGTGGATGACCAGATTCTATTACGAGAGTCTGGTCGCGCGTAAGTTCTTCGAGATATTTCTTTATAAGGCGATATTGCAACCAGTTCTGGCATGGCTGTCCCGTTTCGCCGTAAGTTACAAGTTCGTACGGATAAAGGGCGATATCGAAATCCAAGTTGTTGTCTATCATCACCTGAAACGCCTTGCCCTCTATGCATTTCCCTTTGTACTCGTCTATCGGCTTACCGTAAATTCGCCCTTGCGGTCGGTAACGATACGCATAGATCCTGCCGCGAGTTTTGAGTTCTTCCAAAAATTCGGGCGCGAGTTTTTCGTGCAGTTCTTCGGGGACGTAACGGAGCGCGTTTTTGAGCGCCAACTCCGTCTGCGCTTTGGTAAGGCGATATCCCCTGTCGGGCGCGCGACGTCTGTTTTCCTCGAATTTGGGATATTCGGGCAAAACATTGTCGAGTTTTATCGTCATTGCCCCGCTTATCTCTCTGTTCTCGATCATATATATAATCTCCTTACAATAATTTTCCGCAAACTTTTTCTGCGACTTTTACTATTTCGTTGGCTTTGACCATCTTGTCGAATTTGACCATTTCGTAATGCATTATTACGTCTTCGTCAACAGGCGCGACGCTCTTTGAGATGTAATCGAACACCGCTCTCGTCGCCGAGGACAACTTGTCTTTTCCGCGCAGATACAGCGCCTGATATGCTGTGAAAAGTTCTATGCCGAGTACCTTTTGGCTGTTGTCCAAAATCATCTTCGCCGTTCTTGCCGCCGTCGTACCCATGCTTACGTGGTCCTCCTGATTGGCGGACGACGGTATCGAATCGACGGAAGCGGGATGCGCGTATATCTTGTTTTCCGAAACCATTGACGCAGCCGAATATTGCGCTATCATAAATCCCGAATCGACTCCGCTGTGTTTAGTCAAAAATGCGGGAAGTCCGTTGGAAAGTTGCGGATTTACCATGCGCTCTATGCGCCTTTCGGATACGTCGGCAAATTCGGCTACCGCTATCCCCAAAAAGTCGAACGCAAGCGCCATGGGCTGTCCGTGGAAGTTGCCGCCCGAAATAACTTCGTCGTCGTCCGGGAATATTATCGGGTTGTCGGTAACGGCGTTAATTTCGCGCGTGACCGCGTCCCATACGTAATCTATTGCGTCGCGACTCGCGCCGTGAATTTGCGGCATACAGCGAATAGTATATGCATCCTGCACCTTATTGGGGTTGGTATCGAAAGCAAGGTTGCTGTCTTTGAGAATGTTCAAAAGGTTTGCCGCAACGTCTTTTTGTCCCTTGTGTCCGCGCAGATCGTGTATCTTATGGTCGAACGCTTTCTTTATGCCGAGTTGCGCCTCGCAAGTCATCGCTCCTACTATATCCGCTGTCTTTGCGAGATTCCTCGCGTCGTAAACGGCAAGACAACCTATCGCCGTCATTATCGGCGTGCCGTTGATGAGCGCAAGTCCTTCCTTCGCCGCAAGTTCTATCGTGGGTATTCCCGCTTTCTCCATGGCTTGTTTGCCCGTCAAAATTTCACCCTTATATTCGGCGTGTCCTTCGCCTATCATGACGAGAACCATATGCGAAAGCGGCGCCAGATCTCCGCTCGCCCCCAAACTTCCCTTTTCGGGTATTTGAGGATGAACGCCCGCATTGAGCATATCTATAAGTGTTTGAAGCGCCTCCAATCTTATGCCGCTGTTTCCCCTGCCAAGAGCATTGCAACGCAAAAGCATCGCCGCACGTACCGTTTCGGTGGGAAGCGGCTCGCCCATGCCGCACGAATGACTCTTGATGAGATTCTTTTGCAACGGTTTTGTTTCGTCCTCCGAAATAAAAATGTCCGAAAATTTGCCGAATCCCGTCGTCAGTCCGTAAATAATGGCTTTTTCGGACAACTTTCGGTCAACGTATTCTCTCGCCTTCTTTACGGCTTTCTTCGCTTCCTCCGAAAGGACGACTTTCGCGCCCTCTCTCGCGACCGCAACGACTTGCTCGATAGTCAAATCTCTGCCGTTCAATATTACTTCCATATCTCTCCTCCGTATATTATTCAAATTTATATATCCGCCCGCCCCGCACACAATTCGTCTTTGCCAAGCGCAGTCGAATAAAAATCCGAATAATCTTGATTATACAATATTATAATCTTATTATACCATTATTTAAGTTTTATGTCAATGTTTAAACGGCGCTTTAAAAAATTAGTTTCGACGGAGAAAATCAAAACTGCTCAAAGACGCTTATGATATCAAAAACGGTTTTCAATAATCATTCATTTATCCGCTTTGCAAAAATAAAGTTTGTTGCAATTCGTACCGAAAACCTTTTGCATTGCAAAAATAAGTTTTATCGGTACTCCGCTACGAAAAAAGGACACATAATTGTGTCCCAAATTTGTGGCGGAGAAAGAGGGATTTGAACCCTCGCACCGGTTTAATCCAGTCTACTCCCTTAGCAGGGGAGCCCCTTGAGCCACTTGGGTATTTCTCCACGCTCAAAACGGAAGGCAAAACTCGCCTACGCTTGAATATATTAACATAAGACGACAAACTTGTCAAGGATTTTGATTGCAAGAATCGAAATAACCGAAATTAATTTTGCCGCCACCTCACGGACTGACCGTTAGACAAATGGTAAAATCGGTACATGCCCCAAATTCTCGTTCGGCTAACGGCAAAAGCCGCACGCGCCCCACCGACTTTCCTTACGAACAAAGCAAAAGGTCGTATGCGCCGAAGCCAATCCTTATAAGCAGGACTACGCTCCCTTGCTTTTGCCATACCCGCTTCAACTTTCCCAATGCACCGAGCGGGCGGAAAATTACAACACGTATCCTTTTTTTCATGTTCGCCCAAACGTGCAAGGAAAGTACAAAACGGCATCCTTTTCCCCTATTCAACCGAACGTTGAGAAGTTACAAAACGGTATCCTTTTCGCCCTCTTTGAGTTGATGAGTGAAGCCGCGACCGTAGACCTCGCTTGCGGCGACCATATAAGCGAACGTATCGGGATATTTGCTGAGAATACGTTTGAAACGCGCCATCTGTCGTTTGCGGATCACGCAAATAAGCAGTTGTTTTTCGCTACCCGTGTAGGCACCTTTTGCCTCGATGATAGTTACGCCGCGCGCGAGCGAAGTCGTGAGTTCGTGTCCGAGTTCCTGTCCGTGCAGAGTGACGACTTCGAACTTAATCGCCGACGAAAAGCCGCGAATAATCGTTTCGGAAGTCTTGGAAGCGCAGAACATCTTGCAGAGCGAAAGCAGCATGGGAATAAGCACATAGCCGCCGTATCTTGCGGGATTAACAAAGAACACCGACAACACGACCACCGAGGAGTCGAGCATAAATATGAACCAGGATATATTGGTTGCGGGGAACTTTTTTTGAAGCAATGCGCTTATGATCTCGGTTCCGCCGTTGCAGCCGTCCACTTTGAGCAACATAGCGAGCGAAGTGCCCGTAAGCAGACCGCCTGCGATCGCCGCTATGATAAAAGCGTATCCCATATCCTCTTTTACGATGAACTGCGGCATATGAATAATGGGCATAAGCGCCAAAAATGCCGAATCGAGCACTATGGTGACCGCCGTCTTGATAATAAAATCCTTTTTGAACTTAAAGATGGCTATTATCATAAGCGGAATGTTTACCAAAAAGAACACGATACTCGCAATGCTTATGTTTGCGCTTATTGCCAGCCGCTCTCTCATCAAATATTCGATAAACGTGCCCAAGCCCAAAAAGCCGCCCGGCGAAAAGTCGTTGGGCTGAATAAATACGTATACGCCTATCGCCTGCAAAATCGCCGCAAACAAAACTATGGCATACTCTTTGATAAGTTTAGCGGCGGTACTCCCTTCCGGCTGTTTTATTACCTTGCTGTGATTTTCCACAGCCTGACTCGCGCTTGCATTTTGCTCGTCTGTCGTCTGCGGATCGTTCGCGTCGGCGACTTCGGCTGTTTCTTTTTGTACATTTGTATTCGCTTCTTGCATAAAAACTCCCTCGAAGTTGATATTGTAGCACTTTACAAAATGCAAGTAAACCATTTTGAGGCTCAAATTGCGTGAAATTTAAGTGAAACGGCGCAAGGCGACAAAAAGCCCCGAACAGATCGGGGCAAAAGTCGTTTGGTAGTTATTCGGTCATTATGTGAATAGTCACAAGCAATTTCATGACGAGCGAAACGATGAAGTAGGTCACAAGCACAAGGCTTATAACGAAGAATATTGCGGCAAGGTGCAACGGATTCGTTAGGTCGAACGGCACTATGCCGAGCGAACCGCCTATAATGACGATCGTCAATATCATGAGCGCGCTCGTTATGATTATCAAAAAGACGCGATAGGCGTTGAACGGTTCGCATATCTTGCAAAGTATCATGACGCCCGTGAACGCGAGCACAATTACGGACAGCGATGTAAAACTCAGCGTTTCGGATCCAGGAAACGACTGCATATAACCGCAGAACAGATAGACTGCCATTACGTTGAGTACCAAAGCGCAGCCGCCGGGTATCGCGCGACTGACGACGTTGGACAGGAAATTACCCTGTATCCGCTGTTTGTTGGTTTGAAGCGCGAGGAAGAAAGACGGCAAGCCTATTACGAACACTTCGAGAAGAAGCAAATGGTTGGTCTGCAAAGGATAATCCTGCCCCATGAGAATGAACAATATTGACAGCATTATCGACATAAACGTCTTCATCAAAAACAGCGACGAGGATTTGGTAATATTGTTTACTACTCGCCTACCTTCTATAACGACGCTCGGCATTGACGAAAAATTGCTGTCGAGCAAGACAAGGTGGCTTACGTTGCGCGCCGCTTCGCTGCCCGACGCTATTGCGACCGAACAATCGGCTTCGCGCATGGCGAGGATATCGTTCACGCCGTCGCCCATCATTGCCACGGTATGCCCTTTTGCCTTTTGCGCCCTTATGAGGAGGCACTTTTGTTCGGGCGTCACTCTGCCGAACACCGTATATTGGTTTGCGGCTTCAACTACTTCCTGTGACGAAAGTCCGTCGAGCGAAATGTATTTGTCCGCATCGGTTACGCCTACTCGTTTTGCCACTTCCGAAACGGTAATGGGATTATCGCCGCTTATTATCTTAATGGCAACGTCGTTGTCTTTGAACCACTTTATTGTTTCTATCGCGTCCTCGCGGATATGATCCTCGATGGCTATCAAAAACAGCGGTGTAAGATCGTTTGGCACAATGGAATCGACGATCGGCTTGTCGCTGTGCGCAATCATCACCACGCGGAAGCCGTCCATAGCCTTTTCGTTGACCAAAGCCTCTAATTCGGGATTTCGCGTCTTGATGACGAATTCAGGCGCGCCGAGCACATATGTGCCGACGTCCTCGAACGTTGCGGCGCTCAGTTTGCGCTGTGATGAAAACGGCATTACGGCTACCGGCTTGTATTTGGCGTTGAGTCCATACTGTTGCCCCAGCGCTATCGCCGTCTGGTTATTGTCACCCGTCGCGCTTATGAGCGAACCCACGATATCTTCTATCGGCTGTTCGTCCTCGGTAAGCGGAATGAGCGAGTTGACGCGCATCGTGCCGTCGGTAAGTGTCCCCGTCTTGTCTATGCAAAGCACATTGACGCGGGCAAGCATTTCGATGCAGTAGAGGTCTTGAACAAGTGCGTTTTTGCGACCCAATCTTATGACTCCGACCGCGAGCGCGACGGAAGTAAGCAAAAACATTCCTGCGGGGATCATGCCTATGACTGCGCCGCTCGTACTCATAATGGTACGGCGCACGTCGTCGTAAGTCACTCCTTCCACGCTTCTGCCGAGTCCTCCTATGATCATAAGTAGCATTATGGGTATAATAAACACCGTTACGATCTTGATTATGAGCATGATCGAACCGCGAAGTTCGCTACGCGGTTTTTTGTATTTTTTTGCGTTGGATGCCAAAGTTTCAATGTAATTGTTTACTCCGACTTTGTCCACCCGCGCATAACAACTTCCGGACGAAATATAACTGCCGCTGTACAAAACGTCGCCGACTTTCTTGCGGACAGCCACGCTTTCGCCGGTAATAATCGATTCGTTGACCTCACATTCGCCCACCAACACTATGCTGTCGCTGCAAACCTGATTGCCGAGTTCGAAATGTACTACGTCGTCAAGAGCCAATTCGTTTACGGGAACGGCGATCTTGTTTCCGTTTCGCACCACGATGGCGGTGGGAGCGGTAATAAGACTGAGTTTGTCGATAGTATGTTTCGACCTTACTTCCTGTATGATACCTATAAGTATGTTTGCAATGATGATGAGCAAAAAGAACAGTTGCGAAAGTTGAGCGCCCGCCCATATGAGCGCCGCGGCAACAATAAAAGTCAAAATATTAAAAAACGTAAATATGTTGCCGCAAATAATGCCAGTATACGTTCTGCCTTTCTTTTTTGCAATGGCATTAACATATCCGTTTTCGTTGCGTTCCTTGATCTGCTCGTCGTTCAAACCGAAATTATAATCGGTATTATAGCGCGGCGCCTTGCTCATATCTTCGGCAGGCCTAACCCTTTTGTTTCGTCCGCCCTGCCTAACTATGCCTTTCTCTATAAGGCTCGGTTTTTGCGGAATCGCTTCTTCGCGTTGCCTGCGTTTTATTTTGCGCGGCTTGTAAGTTTTCGGCGATTTGTCGTTTTGGGGCATATCATTCCTCCGTAAAAACAGTTTAGCATAAAATAATTTCAATGTCAATTATACCGACAAACCAATGAATATATTTTGTCAATTATGACGAAAATATTTTTGTAAAGGAGGATTTACAATGAAAGATCTCAAATGCGGTAAAAAAAGTTGCAAGTACAACAAAGGTTATTGTTGCTGCGCCCGAAAAATCGAAGTCGCAAAAAGTACCGACTGCCTCACATTCACTCCCGTCCAAAAGAACATGAGTATGTTCGAAGCGGGTAGCGACTTCGTAAAAGCCGACTATTCGGTAGACACCGCCGTCGGTTGCAACGCCGATTGCATTTTTCAAAAAAGCAACAAGTGCATTGCAAACGGCATAACGGTTATGGGCGACAACAACTGCGCGAATTGCCTTACATTCATAAAAGACTGAATCGAAACGTCGCTTTTTTCGCACCCCGTGTGGGTGCGTTTTTTATTTTGGTACAGAGCGACGAAACAAAAAAAGCCTTATTGCTTTGTAAAAAGAATAAGGCTCTATTTATGATTTGAGTTTGTACACGATTTATTTTATCAAGCCGCGTGCGGAAAGATAATCCACCATATCGCTCGCCTTAGACGCCTCTGCTTGCTTTTTGAATACGGGGTTGGGTTGCAGATCGAGAAGATCGAGCGCGTCTTTGTACCCCTGAAATATAGCGTCGCAAACGGCGGATAGCGGCGCTTCGAGATCTTTTTTCGCAAGCATATAACTCATTACTTTGACATTTCCGCCGCTGACGGCAACGCCGAACGACTTTTCGTCTATCCAATCGCGATAGCCGTTCACTATGGCGAGCCCGTCGAAAAGATCTTTGTCTATCATTTCGAAAATGATGCGTATATGTATGTTGTTTACTATTTCCGTTCTGCTAATCGGATACTTGTCGCTCAGTAAAAGCGCGTCGTCGTGTTCGCCGTGGACAAAGGCGCAGTTGATATACGGAATAAGATAGTCGGGACTGAACCCCGTTATCGAGATCGCCTTGTCGAGTTCGTCGAAATATCTGTCCTTGACCTTGGAAAATTCGCCGAAATCGCACATTGCCGCAAGATAACCGCGCGCAAGATTATTGGCGAGAATACCGTGGTCTATCAAAAAATCAATGAGAGCAAAGTTGTGATTTTTCGCCGCAAGATACATCGCCTTGCATCCCGACGCGGTAATGTCTGCCCCCTCGCCTATGATATTGTCGATGTCGGCAATGACAAGACCTTGGTTGTCCTTTTGTTTACACAACTCCAAAAATTGTTTATTAAGTTCTTTTTGCTTTTCCTTTGCAAACAGTTCCGCCGCACTTTTTGGCATACCAATTCTCCTTTGCTCCAAATTATACCATAAAAACGTAAAAAATGCAACAAAAAATATAAAATTTATTAGTTTTTTATGCGGCTTTGTCCTATAAAATGGGGAATTTAACAAATATTTCGGACGCAGACAGTTTGTCGAGGAATTCGTCGTATCCGCTCATCAGTTTGCACACGAAAATTCTACCCTTTGTCGAAGTTATACATAGCGACGAAATTCCCGAAGATATCTCGGCTTTGACCGACAATATCTCATCGAACCGCACATTCTTTTTTACGAACGTTTTACTCACATAGCCGTCGTCCGTGACTTTTACGCAAAAGAGGCAGACGCCGAGCGCCGCGACAAACGATACTAGCGCGACCAATGCGGCGCAAACTGCCACCGCGATATGGATCCGGTCTTTTGTGTTAAAAAACAGATTCGCAAAAGCCATATCCACAAGACATGATGCGAACATACTGCCCGCTCTTGCCCAGCGCGGAAAGCGCACTCCGTTTTTCCGCTTCGACAGTTCCGCGATCGCAAAGCATATCGACGCGCAACCCAAAACCGCATACACCCAACCGAAAAACATAATATCCACCTACGGATATTAATTATGAGCGGCGGGCGCAAGATGTATACAAAAATTTTCAGACGCTTTCGAGCAAAAGTTTGTCGGCGACAAGGGCAATGAATTCGCCGTTGGTCGGCTTTTCGTTCTGCGAATATACGCGAACGCCGAACAGCGAATTGATATTTTCGATCTTGCCCCTGTTCCAACCCACTTCGATGGCGTGTCTTATGGCGCGCTCGACTTTTGACGGACTCGTATCGAATTTTGCCGCCACGCCCGGATACAATTTTTTGGTTATGCTGTTTATTATGTCGGGGTCCTCTATGGACAACTTTATTGCCTCTCTGAGATATTGATATCCCTTGATATGCGGCGGGATGCCCACCGAAATGAATATGTTGGTTATTCGTTCTTCGAGGCTTTTGTTGCGCACCGTGCGTTTGAGTTGCTTTTTCGCGAGCGCTTCGTCCACTTTTTGTCGAATGACTTCGGGAGAAGTCGGTTTGAGCAAGTAATAGTCGCAACCCGACTCCATGGCTTTCGCAATAAAAACGTCCCTATTGAGCGCCGAAATGACTATTATCTTGGTGGAATTCTTTTCGAATTTTTCCAAAAACGCAAAGCCGTCCATGACGGGCATGACGAGATCGAGAAGTATGCAATCGACGCCGTTTGCCTTTTCGAGTCCCTCCTTTCCGTTGCAAGCCGTATCCACGTCGTAAAGGTCGGGATCGAAACCGAGTTTGACTTGTTCGACAAATTCGGGGTTGTCATCAATTACCAAAATTCTTGTTTTCATACGATTTTATTCCTTTTTTTAATGTATTTTTATCATAAATATTATATATCGCCGCGGATTTGAGTTGCAAGTAAAAGCGCCGTAAAGAATTTTGCAAGTTTTGAATGATTTTCCAAAATAATGTCGCAATACGAAGTTAATTGAATTTAATTGACGAAATTAAAAGTTAAACGAAGTTTTGCCTGCTCGCCAAATCAGACTCGCATAGCCACGCAAAGAAAAATCTTATTAAAGCCGAAAAATAATTGCATTTTAACTTGTTTATTGTTATAATTGAAAAAAACGCGAGGCGAAAAACTATGAAAGAAATCAAGCGACAAATTTTGACGGGCGAACGCAGCCTGTTTATGGGCAGCGACCTTTATATCGAGGACACTATCTTCGGCGACGGCGAATCACCGCTCAAAGAAGCGCGGGACATTTCGCTCAAAAACTGCTCCTTTAAGTGGAAATATCCCCTTTGGTATTGCAAGAATATCAAGGTCGATAATTCCATTCTTTTCGAAATGGCGCGCGCCGGCATATGGTATACAGAAAACATTACCATGACGAATACGGTGATGCAAGCCCCCAAAAATTTCAGACGGGCGAAAAACGTTGTCATCGAAAACGTGGACTTTTCCAACGCCGCCGAAACTCTGTGGGCGTGCGACAACGTCAAAATAAAAAACGTCACGGCGCGAGGCGATTATTTTGCCATGAACAGCAGTAACCTTTCTCTCGACAACTTTACGCTCGTCGGCAATTACGCGTTCGACGGCGTAAAAAACATGACGGTCGAAAACAGCAAGATGCTCACGAAAGACGCATTCTGGAACAGCGAAAACGTAACCGTCGTAAATTCGACGATTTCGGGCGAATACCTTGGCTGGAACTCCAAAAACCTTACTTTCGTAAATTGCACGATCGAAAGTTTGCAAGGACTTTGCTACATAGACAATCTCGTCATGAAGAACTGCAAACTCATCAATACTACCCTCGCTTTCGAATATTCGACGGTGGACGCCGAAATAGACGGCAAAGTAGACAGCGTACTCAATCCGTCCGGCGGACGCATCAAGGCGGACAAGATAGACGAACTTATTTTGGAAAAGGACAAGATAGATCCGTCCAAAACCAAAATAATCTGCAAAAACAACTGAGGAGAAAACAATGTACGATTTCGATATCGAAACAGACAGAAGCAAAAGCGATTCGGTAAAGTGGAGTACGAAAAACGAACTGCCTATGTGGATAGCGGACATGGATTTCAAAGTCGCGCCTGCAATAACGCAAGCAATTATCGAACGCGCAAGGCACGAAATATTCGGCTACACCTATTTGCCCGACAGTTGGTATAGTTCCATAATAGATTGGTGGGACAGAAGATACGGACTCAAAATACAAAAGGAATGGCTGCACTTCGCAACGGGAATAGTACCTGCGATCACAAGTATTGTCCAACGCGTGACAAACGTCGGCGACAACGTTGTGGTTATGACGCCCGTCTATGACATATTCTTTCATTCGATAGAAAATTTCGGCAGGCACGCCCTCGAAAGCAAATTGGTCTATGACGGCGAGTCGTACAAAATTGATTTCGACGATCTCGAACGCGCCCTTGCAGATCCCCTTTCAACCTTGATGATATTGTGCAATCCGCACAACCCGCTCGGAAAAGTCTGGACGAAAGACGAACTGAAACGCATAGGTATGCTGTGCAAAAAGTACGGGGTGACCGTCATCAGCGATGAAATTCACTGCAATCTCATGAGGCCGGGCAAAGTCTATACGCCGTTCGCCTCGGTGGACGAAACGTGCAAACTTAATTCCATCACCTGCATTTCGGCAAGCAAGACGTTCAATATAGCGGGACTGCAATCGGCAGCCGTCGCTGTTCCCGACCCCATTCTGCGAAATAAGATCTTTCGCGGGCTCGAATCGGACGAGGTCGGCGAACCGAACTGCTTCGCGGCGGTGACGACGGTGGCGGCGTTCACGCAAGGCGAACAGTGGCTGACCGAACTTAACGAGTACATAGATATGAACAAAAAAACGGCGCGTGACTTTTTGCGTAAGTTGCCTCAGGTCAAACTTCTCGACTGCGACGCGTCGTATTTGCTTTGGATAAACATAGGAAAATTCGCAAGATCGTCCGTTGGCTTTTGCGACTTCTTGCGAAAGGACACAGGACTTTGGCTTGCGCCCGGCGCAAATTACAGAGGAAACGGCGACGACTTCGTGCGAATGAACATAGCCTGCCCGCGTTCACGACTGCTCGACGGATTGAACCGTTTCGCCGTCGGCGTAGGACACTATATCGAAAAGTTTGACAAGTAAAAACCGAAAAAGATAAGGAATGCATCTCGAAAATGGTCGAGATGCATTTTCTTTTTTTCACAGATAATTTCGCGTTATATTTTACAGCACTCGGCAACCTCGCTCGCAAGAGCGCGAAGTTCCTTTTCGAGCAAACGCGGCTTCGGCAAGCCGTCCTTTCGTCGTCCGTCCGTAAAACTTTCTATCGCGAACTTCTCCATTCGCGACGCTCCTTCGGTTTCGAGCGTTCCCCAAACGTATCGAATGGCGACGGCGGTCGGCAAAAGTTTGCGCATCTCATCTATGTAATGATCGGCGCGTTCTATTTCCGCCCCCACGATATAGACAAAGATCTTGGAGTCGCTTCCGCTCTTGGCTATATTCTTTTTAACGAATTTGAGGAATCGTTTATTGAACTTGCCGAACCTGACGTTCGTGCCGAGAATACTTATGTCGCCCAACGTATCCGAAATTTCGCTGTTTTCTATCTCTTTTCGGAGTATCTCGGCTGCTTTCGAAGTACACCCCAGATTGCCGAAAGGAATGATCGCTATCTTCATTTGTATTCCACCTTTATAAGATAAAGTCCCTGCGGCGGTGCGACGGGCGCAAAAACCGCCTCTTTGTCAAGGAGGGAAGCGATCGCGTCCTCGTCACACTTTCGTCTACCGACGTCTATGAGAGCCGCTGCCATTTTGCGCACCATGTTGTACAAAAAGCCGTCCGCCGTCACGGTAAATATAATCAGCCCGTCCTTTCGCCTTACGCTTATATCGGTTATCGTGCGTACCGTGGTCGCAGTGTCCGAGCCGGTACTCCTGAACGCCGCAAAGTCGTGCTTGCCCAAAAATATCCGCGCCGCGCGATCCATTGCCGCGACGTTGAGTTTGGGAACTCGTACCGCTCTGTTGCGCAAGACCGCGCTGTCGATGTTCGATTCGTACATAATGTACGCATATGTCTTGTTTTTCGCGCAGAATCTGCTGTGAAAATCGTCACTAACCCGTTCGGCGGCGACTACGCGAACGTCGGGCGGCAAATAAAAATTGAGCCCGCTCACGAATTTCGCGCCCAAATCCTTTGCGCAATCGAAGTGCGCCACCTGCCCGAATGCGTGAACGCCCGCGTCAGTCCGTCCGCTCGCGGTAACTCGCGCGTTTTCGCCCGTAAGCGAAGTTATCGCCTTTTCGAGTTCGTCTTGAATGGTGCGTAGTTTCGGTTGGACCTGCCAACCCGAAAAGTTCGTTCCGTCGTATTCAACAGTGAGTTTTATTCTCATGCTATCACCGAATAAGCCCAGTTTGTCACGATCCCCGCCACGCCGAAATAGTCGTAAACAAACATAAGCACCCCGAAAAACGTTATGCATATGAGGACCAAACCGACGAGGTCGCGCCACCCTAACTTCATTACCTTCATACGCGTTCTGCCCTTTGCGCCCCTGTAACAGCGCGAATCCATTGCATACGCAAGGTCGTCCGCACGTCTAAACGACGACACAAGAAGGGGTACGAGAACGGGGATCATCGCTTTGGCGCGTTTGAAAACGTTGCCGCTGTCGAAGTCGGCGCATCTCGCCTTTTGCGCGTTTTTTATTTTGTCCGCCTCCTCGATCAAGGTGGGTATAAGCCTTAACGCTATGCTCATTATTATGGCGATCTCGTGTACGGGGATCTTGATGAGCGAAAGCGGAAAAAGCAATCTTTCGAGTCCGTCGGTCAGTTCGACGGGGGTTGTCGTAAGCGTCAATAACGACGGTCCCATGACGAGCAAAAAAAGCCTTATCGCCATAGTCGAGCCGCTTATTATTCCTTCGAGCGTGATATTGATTATGCCGTAACTCCAATAGACGTGATTAGCCTCGCCGCCGTAAAATACGATCATAATTACCGCCGTAATAAGTACGAGGGCAAGGACGGCTTTAATGCTTTTCAGAACTTTTAGAACGGGAACGCGACTGAACGCTATCGCCGTAATCAAAAATAAAATTATTATGCCGAATGCCGCCGCCGCGCTCACTATATATCCGCCCAACCTGCCACCGCCGCGCAAATAACCGTCCACGGTGGGAATGAAAAACAGCATTACGATATAAGCAATGACAAAGATTATCTTTGCCCTTGCGTCCATCTTGTGTACTCCCGACTTGGCGGGATAATATTGTCCCATGCTAACGTCACGCATCGCGAACTCCTTTGAGCGCGAGTACGGCTTTGATGAGTTCGTCCTCCGTTGCGCCTTGTACGGGCACCCCTCTTTCGCGCAAAAGACGGGCAATGTATGCGGGCGTGGGAAGACGCAGCCCTATTTCATCTATGATCTTTTCGTTGCCGAACAACTCGCTCGGCGTAAACACGCCGCGAAGTTTCCCCTTGCCGAGTACTGCTATGCGATTGCAATAAGCCGAGATCTCGTCCATATTGTGCGAGATCATCACTATTGTCGGGCAATGCTCCTTGACCCGTTTGATAAGTTCGAGAATTTCTTTTTTTCCGCGCGGATCGAGTCCTGCGGTCGGTTCGTCGAGGACGAGGATCTGGGGGCGCATGGCGAGAACTCCCGCGAGCGCGACGCGTCGCATCTGCCCGCCCGAAAGTTCGAAAGGCGACCTGTCCTTTATGGCGTTGAAATCAAGCCCGACGAGTTCGATCGCTTCGACTGTCCTTTCCTTGACTTCGGCTTGGCTCAGTCCCAGATTTTTAGGTCCGAAACCGACGTCGCGTTCTACCGTTTCGTCGAAAAGTTGGTATTCGGGATATTGGAAAACCATTCCCACTTTGCCGCGCAACTGCTTGTAGTCATACTTTTTGCCGAGATCTATGCCGTTTACCGTCAAACTGCCCGACATAACTTTTATAAGTCCGTTAAAGTGGCTGATGAGCGTGCTTTTTCCGCTACCCGTCTGCCCTATTATCCCGAAAAAGTCGCCGTCCTCTATGGTGAAAGTTATATCGTCGAGCGCTTTCTTTTCGAACGGAGTTTTTGGCGAATAGATATAACTCAAATTTTTTATAACGATCGACATATCTCCTCCGCAAGTTCTTCGGGCGTATAAACTTCCCCTATATTCATTCCGCCTTTTCGTAGCCCCTCGGCTATCCTGCAAGCGGGCGGCATATCGAGTCCGTGCGCCGCAAGCAGAGGATCGGTGAGCACCTTTTTCGCGCCGCTCAAAATAAGTTCGCCGTCATCCATAACAAAGATCTTGTCCGCAAGCGCCGCCTCGTCCATAAAGTGCGTTATCATAATGACGGTCATCTTTTCTTCTTTGTTGAGTTTATGGACGATATCCATAATTTCTTTTTTGCCTACGGGGTCGAGCATCGAAGTCGATTCGTCGAGCACCATTGCTCGCGGCTTTATCGCAAGCACGCCTGCTATGGCGACGCGCTGTTTCTGTCCGCCCGAAAGTCTGAACGGCGCGCCTTCGCGATATTCGTACATGTCGACGCTTTTCAGCGCCCAATCCACCCTCTTTCTGATTTCGTCGGGACTGAGTCCGAGATTTTCGGGCCCGAAAGCCACGTCGTCCTCTATTATCGTCGCGACCATCTGATTGTCGGGATTCTGGAACACGATCCCCACGTTTTTGCGTATCTCGAACAGCGATTTTTTGTCGGCGGTAGACATTCCGTCCACCGTGACTTTGCCATGTTCGGGAATGAGCAAACCGTTGATGAGTTTAGCCACCGTGCTTTTGCCGCTTCCGTTGTGACCTACGAGCGCGACAAAATCGCCTTCCTCTATTTTGAGCGAAAGGTTTTTGACCGCTTTGACGGCGTTCGGCGTTTGAGCCGCATACGTATAACTTACATTGTCGAACTCGATAAAACTCATCGCTATATTTTAGCACATAAAAACCGAATGCGCAACATTATTTTGCAAGTCGAGGCGATTTTGTAAAAAAATAAATTTTCCCCCTCTCAACTCTTGCATTTTTTTGTTTTATATGCTACAATATTTCAAACAAAATCCGCAAATTTTTTACGAGAGGTATTATGTCTAAAATTATTGCCATTGCCAATCAAAAAGGCGGCGTAGGTAAAACTACCACGTGTATCAATCTCAGCAGTTTCGTTGCCGCTATGGGCAAAAAAACGCTTATGGTGGACATAGATCCGCAAGGCAACTGCACGAGCGGTATCGGCGTAAACAGCCGCGACATTACACATTCCATTTACAACGTGCTTGTCGGCGACTGCTCGGCGCGGGACGCGATCGTCCACACCTGCGTGGACGGACAAGATATCCTGCCGTCAAATATCGACCTCGCAGGCGCGGAGATCGAACTTATCAAAGTTCCCGCCCGCGAAAAGGTGTTGCGCAAGACTTTGCAACCGCTCAAAAACAAATACGACTACATATTCATCGACTGCCCGCCGTCGCTCGCACTGCTTACGGTGAACGCGCTTACCGCAGCCGACAGCATACTTATTCCCATTCAGGGCGAATTCTTCGCGCTTCAAGGACTGAGCCAATTGATGAACACTATCAAACTCGCCAAAAAGCACCTTAACCCCTCCCTCGAAGTGGAAGGCGTTTTGCTTACCATGTATGACGGCAGAAGCAATCTCGTTGCTTCGGTAACATCCGAAATCATCAAATTCTTCGGCAAGAAAGTGTTTACGCACCGTATCCCGCGCAATATCAAACTCGGCGAGGCACCGAGTTACGGTATGCCTATCATGCAATTCGAACCGCGTTGCACCGGCTCTATCGCATACAAGGCTTTCGCGGAAGAATTTTTGGAGCGCAACAACGACGTGGAATATACCAAGATCACGAGCATGAGTTCTTTGAGGCGTAAGGTACCCAAAACGTAATGCTCAATTCGCTGATCGGAAAGAATATCATGAGAAGGCGTCCCGTTTTGCGCTACATTCGTCTAACGGGCGTTGATAAAGAGCCTCATTCCCACCCCCACCCCGAATTTATTTTCATCGTGGGCGGCGGCGGACGATTCGAAACGGAAGGAAAACAATATCCGCTCAAAGCGGGAGATCTCGTCATATGCGGCAAAAATGTCGAACACAGCGAATATATGTTCGATACGCCCGACAGCGAGATATATCATTTGGGCTTTGCGAAAGCGATCATCGGCGATATGCCGCAAGACCAAATACTGAGCGAACCGTTCAGCATCATTCATACGGACGCTCAATCCGAGTTATTCAAAATATATTTCAATACCCTCGCAAGCGAAGCGGAATCGGACAAATTTTGCGCCAAGACGATAGCCGACAATATGCTTTGCATTATTTTGATGTCCGCCCTGCGCCTTGCAATAAGCAATATGGGGCTTACGTATTCGCGCAACAAAGCGTATTACGAAGCCAAAGATTATTTCGACAAAAATTTTACGACCATAGACAACATAGAGGACGTTTGCAACAAACTCAACGTAAACAAGTATTACCTCACCCATATGTTCAAGGAAAATCTCGGTATGCCGCCCGTAAAGTACCTTGTGTTCAAACGCGTCGAAAAAGCGAAAAACTTGCTCTCCGCTTCCTCTGCGTCCATAAAAGACATAGCGGAGCGGTGCGGCTATAATGATGTAGCGTATTTCTGCCGCGTTTTCAAAAAAACGGAAGGCATTACCCCGCTTCAATATCGCAATCGGTCGAAAAAGAATATACTATCATAGGGAACCATACTCGACTTGATGAATTTGAAAAACCGATTCCTTAACTTCAAAAACCTCTCCAAAAAAGAGAAATTCTTAACCGTAGGAAAGTACGGTGTTTTGATTATTTACGTCGTTTGCCTGCTCGTGCTGTGCATAGAAGCGCTTATGCCCGGCTCGGTTTCGAGCCAGCAATCTTCGGGAGTCGGCAATATTGTCGATATTCCCGTAGACAAGGCGATCGAACCCACCGCCATGTCGCTCGTCTGCCCGTCGGGGAGGCTGCCGCATGACGTAAAAGTCGGAGATAGTTTTTCGATTATCCCCGTCTTCGAACCCGAAAACGCGACGTACACTCAGGTTACGTGGAGTATTGACGACGATTCGATAGCGTCGGTAGCGTACGACACGGTGACGTTTCTGCGCGCGGGCAAAGTGAATATCACCGCCACATCTCGGTACGACGACAAGATCTCTGCGACGGCAAGTTTCGACGTGACCGAGGTGGAGGCGCAAAGTATTTCGGTCAAAGTCACCGACGAAAACGGCAGCAAACTCGACTGCGACCCGCTGAATATGGTCGTCGGGCAATCTTTCGACCTCTCCGTCGTCGTTCTTCCCGAAAACACCACCAGCAAGGAGTATTCCCTTTGGACCGAGTCGCAAAATATCCGCATAGAGAACGGCAAAGTCATCGCCCTCGAAGTCGGCGTCGCCGAAATAACGGCAACGTGCGGAAAAGCATCACAAAAAATTTCGATAGTTATAGACGAAGTGCATATAGACGAACTTCGCTTCAACGTGGACTCGTTGATATTGGAAAGGGGCGAAGTTTCCGATACAGTAAAACTCGAAATAATCGCAGGCGGCGAGATCGTCAACCCGAACATTGTATGGGACGTATCGGACAAACTGAAACTCGACTTCGTTTCCGCCCTCTCGTTCAAGGTGACGGGCGAAGAAATCTGCAAGACTACGCTCACCGCGTCGGCGGGCGGCAAAAGCGCCTCCTTGGACATTGAGGTCATAGGCGTGAAAGCAACCGATCTCGAATATAAATTATTCGTCTGCGGCAAAGAAACAGACGAAATTTACGTGGGAGACAAGGTCAAAGTCGTCGCTTTTACAGCGCCGAAAAACGCCGACAGTGCGGACATAGGCATTTCCTGTTTAGACCTCGAAATTCTAAACGGCTCGTTCGTCGCGGACAAGGCGGGAACATACACCTTGCTCCTCTCCCACCGCGACATAAACAAATCGATAACTTTGACGGTACGCGACATAGAAGTGGAAAAACTTGTAATTTCGAACGCCCCTGCGACTTCGCTCGAACTTAACGTCGGCGAATATTTTTCGCTCGATTTCGACTTTGTCACCTCATCCGAAAGAGAACCGCTCGACAAGCGCGTTATTCTCGAAACGGAAGGTGACGATATCCTTATTATAGACGGGTCACGCATACAAGGCGCAAATGTAGGTAGCACCATCCTCGTTTGTACCCACGCGGCGAGCGGAAAAAGCACAACTATTTCCATAACGGTGGTAGATCGCCCTCGCCTGCCCGTCACCGACATAGCCGTTTACGCGGACGGCGAACATTTGGGCTCAGTTCTGGAAATGAAAACGGGCGAAAATGTAGCACTTATGTTCGGAGCGGTGGGAGCGGAAGCGACGATCTCGTACTCGGTGCAAGGCGAAGCGGCGCACGCGATCGCAAAAGGCGGTACGATTGAACTCATAGCCGACAAATGCGGCACGGCGTCGCTTGAACTTTCGTGCGGACAAGTCGTCAAATCAATAAGGATCGAAGTCACCGATATAGAGGCAACGGCGATAGTTTTCGGCGGCGTAAATACGGTGCATCTCGGTGACAGATTCGACATTCTCGCTACTCCCGTCGGCGACGATAATTTTCCGCCGACAGACCGCACAATGGATTACGATTTCGATAGCAACGTAATTAGATTCGACGGCGAAAAATTCATAGCCATAGGCATGGGCAGTACTGCGATAACGGCGAAATGCGGCAGAGCGAAAGCCGTTTTCGACTTGGAAATACAAGGCAACATATCAGGCATTTCCGCCGACGACGTGCAAATGTTCATAGGACAACAAAAGTCGATAGGCGCAAAGCCGACGACCTCGAACGGAAGCGAACCCGCCGATTACGAGTTTTCGTACACAGTCGAGGCGGGCGGCGTCGTAAAGGCGAATAAATTCGGCGTACTCACCGCTCTCAAAGAAGGAATAACGCACGTAACGATATCCATTCCCTCACTTGATCTCAAAAAGCGCATCGAAATTTCGGTAAGCCACCTTGTTATTGATACGATAAGCATTTCGCTCCCCGCCTCGATCTATGCGGGCAAAACGTACAAACTTTCGGCTGCCATTAAACCGCTGAAAGCCACAGACAAGAGGATAAACTGGTATGTGGACGACCAAACGCTCGCGTCCGTAAATTCGGCGGGCGAACTCAAAGTCAAAAAGAGCGGGACTTTTACAGTCATTGCTTCCGCCCAAATAGGAAACGCGGAAACTCGAATTTCGGTCACCGCTCACAACCTGCTTTCGCTCCGCAAGGTCACGGGTTACGGATTTTCGGTATTCGACAAATTCGAAAACGGAACCGCGGTCGCTTCACTCAAACAAAATTCGAGCGCACGAATAGTTCTGCAATACGCGACAGATGCGACATATAAAAAGTTTAAACTCGTTTCGTCGAGCGACGTGCTGTCGGTAAACGGCTCGACCGTGACAGCCGTTAAGTCGGGCGACGCTCAACTTACCATAGAATATTGGGACGGCGACAAAAATAATGAAAAGCAGGTATTCACCATCCTCGTCACCGTTGAAAAGCAAAAACTGAGCGACGTTATAAGCGATTGGGGACGCGCCGTGCGCAAAGGACTCGGACACTTTGCCGCCTTTTTGATAACGGGCATTTTTGCGGCTCTCACCTTTATGTTCTTCGTAAAACGAAGGACGATAGCCGCGCCCGTGACCTTGCTGTCGGGATTTCTTCTGGCAGGACTCACCGAACTTCTGCAAATGATCCCGCCCGGTCGCGGACCGAGTTTTGCCGACGTTCTACTCGACTTTGAAGGATTTTGCTTTTCGGCTGTCCCCATAGTGATTGGGTTTGTTATAGCGGCGACGATCAAATTCTTCAAAAACAAGAGGGCGAAAAAGTAAAATAGGCTCACCTATACTTACGGGAGGCAGGACTGCTTGTTTTAGAAGCAAGCAAGACAAGGAAAGCGAGCATTGACAAGGGGCGTAATATGGCGTGACCTGCCGTCAAGCGAAGCATTATGTAGCAAATTCCCGTCAAGCGGAGCATGACTCGGCAAACCGCCGCTTATAAGAACAGGTATAAAAAATCGGTCGTACATCAAGTAGTGCGACCGATAATTTTTTTGCCTATATAGTTAATTTTTACTTTCCCATATTCTTTTCGATTATGTCGATAAGTTCCTTGACGCCCGTGATCTGTATGTCATCGGGGAATTGGAAATGGAACTCGTCTTCGAGTTTCATCAAAAGTTCTACCTTGTCAAGCGAGTCGAAACCGAGTTCATCGAAAGTGGTTTGCAGCGTGAGAGTGATCTGCTCTCCCCTGTATTCGCAAACAATATCTTGTAATTTTTTAAGTATATCCATTTTTTATTCTCCTTTTTTTGGAATTTGGCTCTATTATATATCAATTTGTCGCGCTTGTCAACTAAATAAAAGTACACACTCTCATCTGTCGTACAAAACTATCTTGCCCTCTTTGAGTGTCGATCTCATATCTATAAGCCTTTGATTGGATGAGCCGCGGAACAAAAGCGTTATGTCTTTTAGTTCCTCGACAAATCGCCCATCCACAAGCACGTCCACAAGCCCCAAGATCTCCTCGGTACATTCGCAGTTGGGATGAGAACCTTTCGACCTTATTTCTTCCAAAGTGAACCCCGAATAAATCCATATCGTCTTGCTCGGAAGTTCGCTTTTGACCCTCTTTAAGAGCGGTAATTCGGCTCGCTGATTGCTCGGCTCGAACGGTTCGCCGCCAAGCACGGTAAGTCCGCTTATGTACGGGCGCGACAGAAGTTTTATTATATCGTCCTCTGTCTTTTGAGTGTACGGTTCGCCGAAATCGAAATCCCACGTCTGCGGCTGAAAACAATTTTTGCACCTGTTCGTGCAACCCGAAACAAAAAGGGAAACGCGTACTCCCGGTCCGTCGGCTATATCGCAATCTTTAATTTGTCCGTAATACATATAAAATCAAATGCGGGACGCGAAACCGTCGCGCCCCGCAATCTCTCCTTGTCTATTATAGATGCAAAACGCGATCCTTGATCTCCTGCGTCCTGCCTTGATTCCAGAACTGAGTGCCTATATATCCGCAAGTACGTCGGGCAACATTCATTTTGTCTTGATCCTTGTTGCCGCATTTGGGACAAGTCCACACGAGTTTTCCGTCGTCCTCGCAAATCTCTATTTCACCGTCGAATCCGCAAACTTGACAATAATCGCTCTTGGTGTTGAGTTCGGCGTACATTATATGGTCGTAAATAAATTTCATTACGCTCAGCACGGCTTCGAGGTTATGCTGCATATCGGGAACTTCGACATAACTTATCGCTCCTCCCGGCGAAAGCGCTTGAAATTTCGCCTCGAACCTGAGTTTCTCGAATGCGTCGATAGGCTCGGTCACGTGGATATGGTAACTGTTGGTAATGTAACTCTTGTCCGTTACGCCCGGAACTATGCCGAATCTCTGTTGAAGGCACTTGGCGAATTTATACGTCGTCGATTCGAGCGGCGTGCCGTAAAGCGAATAGTCGATATTCTCGGCTTTCTTCCACTTGGCGGTGTATTCGTTGAGTTTGCGCATGATCGCAAGACCGAGTTCCTCGCCTTCGGGTTCGGTGAGTTTTTTGCCGATAAGCGAATACACACATTCCCAAAGTCCCGCATAGCCGAGCGACAAAGTGGAATATCCTCCGTGCAAATATTTGTCTATCTTCTCGCCCTTTTTGAGCCTCAACAACGCGCCGTACTGCCAAAGTATGGGAGCGGCGTCCGAAAGCGTGCCCGTAAGACGCTCGTGTCTGCATTGCAACGCGCGATGACAAAGTTCCATGCGTTCGTCGAATATCTTCCAGAATTTATCGAGATCCTTGTCCGCCGAAAGCCCTATGTCCACGAGGTTTACGGTGACTACGCCTTGATTGAATCTGCCGTAATATTTCGGCTTGCCGTTTTCGTCTACGTACGGAGTCAAGAAACTGCGGCAACCCATACAAGTGTAGCAATGCCCCTCGCCGTTCTTGTCTATCTTGTTTTGAAGCATTATCTTTTCGGATATATAGTCGGGGACCATGCGCTTTGCCGTACACTTTGCGGCAAGTTTCGTAAGATACCAATACTTGCTGTCCTCGTGAATATTGTCTTCTTCGAGTACGTATATAAGTTTTGGGAATGCCGGCGTGACCCATACGCCCTTCTCGTTCTTCACGCCCTTGTAGCGCTGTTCGAGAACTTCCTCTATGATAAGAGCAAGGTCGGCGCGTTCGCGTTCGTCCTTTGCCTCGCCGAGGTACATAAATACCGTTACGAAAGGAGCCTGTCCGTTGGTGGTAAGCAAAGTTACCACTTGATATTGTATGGTCTGAACTCCGCGTTTGATCTCGGCACGCAAACGCTTTTCGACGAGTTTTTTCTTGTCCTCATCCGATATTTTTATACCGAGGCTCTCGAACTCGGCGTCCACATCTTTTTGGATCTTTTCGCGGCTGACCTGCACGAAGGGCGCAAGATGCGTAAGCGAAATCGACTGTCCGCCATACTGATTGGACGCCACCTGCGCTATTATCTGCGTCGCTATGTTGCACGCAGTCGAAAAACTGTGCGGACGCTCGATCAACGTTCCCGTAATAACGGTGCCGTTTTGCAACATATCTTCGAGGTTGACGAGGTCGCAATTGTGCATATGCTGTGCGAAATAGTCGGCGTCGTGGAAGTGGATTATGCCCTCGTTGTGTGCATCCACTATGTCCTTGGGCAACAAAATGCGGTTAGTTATGTCCTTGCTCACCTCGCCCGCCATATAGTCGCGCTGCGTCGAATTGATAACGGGATTCTTGTTTGAATTTTCCTGCTTCGCTTCCTCGTTGTTGCACTCGATAAGACTCAATATCTTGTCGTCGGTTGTGTTGGATTGGCGTACGAGCGAACGGGTATATCTATATGTAATGTACGACTTTGCCACTTCGAACGCGCCGTGCGCCATAATCTGGTGCTCGACCATATCCTGAACTTCTTCCACCGATGGCGAACGACCGAGTTGTTCGCAGGAAAGTACAACGCTTTCGGCAATGCGCTTGACTTGTTTCGGCGTCATGCGAACGCCTTCGTCAACCGTGACGTTGGCTTTACTGATTGCCGTTATGATCTTTTGAATGTCGAATTCGGCTTCCGAACCGTTTCTTTTGATGATTTTCATAGTCGTACTCCCTTTTAATTGTTATTTTACCATATCAATATATTGTGTCGTGGTGCTAAATATTATGCCATATCTTGTTATTTATGTCAAGAACTTTACGCCGCTTTGAATGTGAAATTTTTTTACCTCTATTTTTATTGAAATTTAGCAAACGCCGCTTTAAAAAAGGGGAAGGCACGGGGAAGAAAAAACGGCTCGGTTACCGATTTATTGTTTTTTATACGCCCGCTCGGCGAAATGACTTTATTATGCTTTTGAAAAAAGCAAACAGAAAAAAGGTATGGATAATCGTATCCATACCCCTATTTTTCTAATTATTAAGTGTCCTATACGGATATACTCTCCTTCCTCAGCCGAGAAGAAATGCGCGATAGGCGAGATATGCTTCGTAAACGTCGGCTTTTGCAACTACTTCCATGGGCGCGTGCATATTGAGTACGGAAATACCCGCGTCGATAACGTTCATATTGTAATTGCCGAGTATGTACGCTATCGTTCCGCCGCCGCCCTGATCGACCTTGCCGAGTTCGGCAGTCTGGAAGTGGATGTTGTTTTCGTCCATAACTTTGCGGATCCAGGCGAAATATTCGGGATTGGCGTCGTTGGAACCGCTCTTGCCCCTTGCGCCGGTGTACTTATTGAACACTATGCCGTTGTTGAGATATGCGGCGTTCTTGCTCTCGTTTACTTCGGGGAAAAGAGGATCGAAGCCCGCGCTTACGTCGCTCGACAACATTCTCGCGTTTTCCATAACTCTTTTGAGCGAAATGTACGACGTGTCGCCCATTGCTTCGAGCATATATGCTATTGTGTTCTCGAAGAATACCGAATGAGCGCCCGTTGCACCCACGCTGCCTATTTCTTCCTTGTCCACAAGTATGCAGCACGAGGTGTATTCGGGGTTCTTCACATCGAGAATGGCGCGAAGCGATGTGTAAGCGCAAACGCGGTCGTCGTGACCGTATCCCGCGATCATGCTGCGATCGAGTCCGTAATCACGCGCAGGACCTGCGGGAACGACTTCGATCTCGGCGGACAAAAAGTCTTCTTCCTCGATACCGTATTTTTCTTTGAGCAATTTGAGAACGTTTGCTTTCACGGCGTCTTTTTCTTCGCCGTCGAGAGGAATAGATCCTATCGTTACGTCGAGTTTTTCGCCTTCTATGATCTTGTCGCCCGTCTTTTGCATCTGATCGCCCGACAAATGAATGAGCAGATCGCTTATCCCGACAACGGGGTCGCCCTTGTCCTCGCCTATGTTGACATCTGCAACGGTACCGTCCTTCTTGCAAATAACGCCGTGCAATGCGAGCGGGATAGTCACATACTGGTATTTCTTAACTCCGCCGTAGTAATGGGTGTCGAGAAGTGCGAACCCGTTCGACTCATACAAAGGATTTTGTTTGAGGTCGAGTCTGGGCGAATCTATATGCGCGCCGAGGATCCTTATGCCTTCCGTCAGCGGCTTTTTGCCGAGTATGTACAGAGCGATGTTTTTGTTTTTGTTCACAAAGAACACTTTTGCGCCCGGCTTGTAAGATTTCAATTCGTCGGCGCTGACGAAGCCGTGTTTGCGGGCAAGTTTTTCGGTTTCGACGACGGCGCGACGTTCGGTCTTGCCGACAGTAAGATATTCGATATAGTCTTTGCCGAAATCGAATATCGCTTTCTTTTTGTCTTCGCTTATATCTTTCCAGATATTTTTTGCATACATAAAAATTGTCCCTCCGTTATTTTGTTCGCGATTATTATAATACATTTCGCAATGTAAATCAAGTCTTTGACCGATATTTTATCCATTTTGTGCGCATATTTCCAAAAACCATCTGCCCGTACATTCGGCAAAAAGATGCCTGACTTTTTTCCCGATAAGGCAATCGTAGCGCATCGTGATAAGTCCGCCCACGTGTTCGGGCGGGGTGCGCCGAGTTTCCACTACTTTGTCTATAATATACTCTCTGCCGTCATAGGTCAAAGACAACGGACGTACTTTGCCGAGTTCGTCCACGTAAAGCGTTACGGGTACATAAACTTTGAGATATCTCATATAGGTAGTTTATGCCCGCCGCAACTCGATTAGTCAAAGAACGTCATAAGTTCGTCGAAGCCGCCTGCAAATTTGTCGGCGAAAGTCTTAACTTCGTCCAAACAACCATAACTATGCCTATCGCTTATCGCCACAGTGTAAAATCCGCCTTGCTTCGCGCTTTTCAGCGCCGCGGGCAGATCTTCGAATACTGCACACTCTTGCGGCGAAACGCCGATGAGATCTGCGACCTTTATATATATATCGGGGAACGACTTACCGCGCGAATGTTCGGTATCGACTATCGCGTCGAACATTTCGTAAATGCCGTTATGGTTGAGCGCGGGTATGTACAGCGAGGAATGTGACGACGTGGCTATGCCGAGTTTTATGCCGCGACTTTTCGCAAGTTCCAAAAACTCGCGCGCCGACGGCTTCAAACCCACTTCTTCGGCGTAGATTTTGCAAGCCATCCCCATCCATTCGTCCATAAGTTCGCGCGGAGAATCTTTAAGCCCGAACCGCTTCGCCGTGTACTTCGCCGCTTCCTCGAAATTGAGTACGCCTATATGTTCGGCATAGTCACTCGGCACGGCTATTCCGCGTTTACGCAAAAATCGCTCGTCGATCTCCTCCCAAACCCAAAGAGAATCAAAGAGCGTGCCGTCGAGATCGAAAATCGCGCCCCGTATCATGATTTGTACGCCTCGCGCAGTTTTTCAGCCGCAAATCTCACGTCGGGCGCGGAAACGATAGCCGAGCATACGGCAATTCCCGACCCCATTCCCCTAAAACAACTTGCATTGGCGGCGTTTATCCCGCCGATAAGCACGATTGGGATCTTTATCTCACGACAAACGGCGTTAAGTTGTTCGGGGGAAATAACCTTTGCGTCGGTCTTTGTGCCGCTCGCCCGCATAGCCCCCACTCCTATATAATCTGCTCCGTCGCGTTCGGCAGCCATAGCCTCGACGAGATTGTGTGCCGTAATGCCTATTATTTTGTCGCTGCCAAGTAGCGCCCGCGCCGTAACGCAATCTATATCGCTTTGACCGAGATGAACGCCGTCCGCGCCCGAAGCGAGCGCCACGTCAATGCGATCGTTTATGATGAGCGGAACGCCGTATGCGTCGGTTATCTTCTTTATGCGCAAAGCCGTTTCCAAAAATTCTCTGCCGCCGCAAGTTTTCTCGCGCAACTGGACGACAGTCACCCCGCCTTTTATCGCGCTTTCGACACATTCTTCGAGCGTTTGGGTAGACATGAGCGATCTGTCCGTGCAAAGATACAACGAGTAATCGACTTTCTTCATCTTGACTCCTCCACTAAATAAAAATGATTGAGCGGACCGTTGCCTTTGCCGAGTTCGAACGAATGTTTTATAGCGCCCGTTATGTACCTTTTCGCTTCTATGACGGCTTCGCGCGGTGACAATCCGAGCGCGAGAAAACTCGCTATCGCGCTCGAAAGCGTGCAACCCGTCCCGTGCGTATTTTTGGTATCTATGCGCTTTTCGGAATACAATTCGAATTCTCCGTCGAAAAATACGTCGATCGCGTCTCCTGTCGAATGTCCGCCCTTGACAAGTACCGAACGAGCGCCCAAACGTGAAATCTCGCGAGCCGCTTCTTTCATATCTTCGATCGTCCTTATTTTAAGTCCGGTGATCACTTCCGCTTCGGGAATATTCGGAGTTATTACGGTGGTAAGAGGCAGAATCGACCTTTCGAACGTTTTTCCGTACTTCATAAGCGTATTGCCGTCTTTCGCCTGCATAACTGGGTCCGCCACTATGTATTCGGGCTTGTAAAAACGCAGTTTTTCGGCAACCGTCTTCATACATTGTTCGGACGGAAGCATTCCTATCTTTACCGCATCGACTTCGATATCTTCGAAAATCGCGTCTATCTGTTCGGCTACCGTTTGGGGCGGAACTTCGCAGATCGAGATCACCCTGCTCGTGTTTTCGGCGACCACCGCCGTTATGACGCTCATGCCGTAAACTCCGAGAGCGGACATAGTTTTGAGGTCGGCTTGAATACCCGCGCCGCCGCTACAATCCGAACCCGCTATCGTCAAAACTGTTTTCGGTCGTTTCATACTATCCTCTCCAAAATTATCTTGCCGTGCGTCGGTCGTTCTTCGCCAATCAGAGTGCCGTCCATAACTTTCCTTTCGGCTTCGTCAAACTCGTTTCTATTCGAAAACAAGGTGGCAATGACCTCGCCCGCAAATACCTTATCTCCTTTCTTGCGCCTGAGAATAATACCCGCTCCTCGGTCAATTTCGTCATCCGTTTTGTTTCGTCCCGCACCGAGCGCGAGGCAGGCTTCCCCGTATTTTTCTGCGTCTACGCCCATTATATATCCCGAACTGCGAGCAATAACTTCGCGCGAGAATTTTCCTCTTTCGAGCAGAGATGGGTCGTAAATACACCGTTCGTCGCCGCCTTGCGCCTTGACCATACGCGCGAATTTTTCGAGAGCGCTCCCGTCCGCTATGGCTTTTTTCGCGGCAGACAGACACTTTTCTTCGTCGCCGAAGCCGCAGAGCGACAGAATTTCGGCGCTCAACCCTATGCAAAGTTCCAAAAAATCCCCGCCTGTATTGCCGCGCAAAGTTTCGATCGCTTCGGCAACTTCCAACGAATTGCCTATGCTATTGCCGAGCGGCTCGCTCATATCGGTGATGAGCGCCGATATCTTTTTGCCCGCCGCCCTGCCTATATCTACACAAATTTCAGCGAGGGCGCGAGCGTCGTCGAGAGTTTTCATAAATGCGCCGCTCCCGACTTTTACGTCAAGCACTATGCAATCGTCGTTCGCGGCAAGTTTTTTGCCCATGATGCTTGACGCGATGAGCGGAATACTGTCCACCGTAGCCGTAACGTCGCGCAGGGCGTACAACAATTTGTCGGCGGGCGCAAGGTCTTTGTTCTGTCCTATGATGCACAGCCCCACCTCGCTTGCAATACGTTTGAACTCGCCTATGTCGAGGTCCGTCCTCAGTCCTTTGATCGATTCGAGTTTGTCCACCGTGCCGCCCGTATGACCGAGCCCTCTGCCGCTCATTTTGGCGACGGTAACGCCGAGCGACGCAACTATGGGCATTACGACGAGGCTCGTCTTGTCGCCCACGCCGCCCGTGGAATGTTTGTCGGCGCGAACGCCGCCGACCCCCGAAAAATCGAGAGTTTCGCCCGAATCACGAATGGCGAAAGTCAAAGTCGTAGTTTCGCGTTTTGTCATTCCCTCGAAGTAAACCGCCATAAGCAATGCCGCAACCTGATAGTCGGGAATTTCGCCGTCCGTATATTTTTGCACGAAGTAGCGTATCTGTTCGTCGTCGAGTTCGCCGCCGTCGCGTTTGGTCTTTATTATGTCGTACATTCGCATACCGTCCCCTCCCGTTTACAGTTCGAACGCGTGCGGCAAAAGTTCGCCGAGCGTAAACGTTTTGTTTTCAAGTACAACGACAAAGTCGGGCGAACAAAACTCCGCCATAATCTGTCTGCACGCGCCGCAAGGCATACAATCGTCGCCGTCCGAAACGATGGCTATCGCCTCGAACTCCCTTTCGCCGTCCGAAATCGCCTTGAAGAAGGCGACACGTTCGGCGCAGATCGTCAGCCCGTACGAACTGTTTTCTACGTTACAACCAAAGTACACTTTGCCGGAACTTGCCAAAAGCGCCGCGCCCACGTTAAAATTCGAATACGGCGCGTACGAAAATTTTTTCGCTTCTTTCGCTTTATCTATCAAAAACGTATAGTCTTTCATTTTGTCACCTCGTCGAGAAAACTGTCGCCCGCCGTACTCTCTTTGTTTAGCCCAAGAAAATCAAGCGCCGTCGCAGAAACGTCCGAAAACGCGCGGACGTGAAGATTAACGCCGCTCCTTATGCGGTCGCCGAATGTGAGCATGGGTACGTATTCGCGCGAATGGTCGGTGGAAGCGGTGGACGGATCGCAGCCGTGATCTGCCGTAATGATAGCCATATCCCCCTGTTTCATTGCCGCCGTAAACTCGCCGAGCCTTGCGTCGAACTGCGAAACGGCTTTCGCATATCCGCTCGCATCGTTGCGATGCCCGAACTGCGAGTCGAAATCAACGAGATTTACAAAGCATAGCCCTTCGAAATCTTCACCCGCAAGGCGAACGGTCTTGTCCATTCCGTCGTCGTTGCTCGTAGTTCGAAAACTTTTCGTTATCCCCTTGCCCGCAAATATGTCGTTTATTTTGCCGACGCCGATAACATCTTTGCCCGACTTTGCGATAAGGTCGCACATGGTGTCGCCGAATGGTGCGAGCGAAAAGTCGTGTCTGTTCGCCGTCCTCTCATACGGGTACGTCCCCTTGAACGGACGGGCGATCACTCTCCCCACCCCGTACGG
>CANQAE010000004.1 GCA_947589465.1 uncultured Clostridia bacterium
GCGAAGTAGATGAGCGGGGAACGTTTTACGGAGTAAAACAAAAGCAACGAACGTTGCGACTAAAAATCTTTATGATTTTTATGTTTCCCATTGCTATAATAGTCTAACGGCTGATATTGACGGCGGAGGTGGATCATGAAAATAATGGCGATTGATTACGGCGACAGTCGCATAGGACTTGCCGTAAGCGACGCTTTGGGCATTATCGCATCACCTGTCGGCACGATTAAGTCGGTGGGTATGCGCGGGGACATAGACACCCTTGCCGCGCAAGCCAAGGAACTCGGCGCGGAACTTATCGTACTAGGTTTGCCGCTCAATATGGACGGAAGCGCGGGCGAGCGTGCCGAAAAGACGCGCAAACTCGGCGACGTTCTCGGCAAAGTCAGCGGGCTGACGGTGGAGTATATGGACGAAAGGTTGTCGAGCGTGAGCGCCGAACGCGTGCTTGACGAGGCGGAAATGCATTGGAGCAAACGCAAAAAAGTAGTGGATACGATAGCGGCGCAAATTATTTTGCAAACCTATTTGGATAAAAAGAAAAAACAACAAGGAGAATAAAATCATGGAAAATGACAATTGCGAAATTTTCGACGACGAGGAAGTTATTACGCTTCAAGACGAAGAAGGAAACCCCATTAAATTCGTCGAAGTGGCTTGCGTGGAGTATGAGGGGGCGTACTACATTTTGCTTTCGCCCGCGCAGGAAGTCGAAGGCATTGCAGACGACGAGGTGATAATCTGCCGTCTTGAAGATCAGGACGACGACACTCAACTTATCGTTCCTCTCGACAACGAGGAACTTATGCAAAAGGTGTTCGACGAGTATCTCAGGACCGCGAAAGACGGTTGCGACTGCGACGATTGCGACTGCGAGGACTGCGACGAATGTGATTGCGATTGCGACGACGAACATTGCGACTGCGGTTGCGACGACGATCATTGCGATTGCGGCCATGGCGACAAATAATTTGGAAAAAATATCTGTTTTTTGCCGATTGTGCCTTAATTCGTTTGCACAGTCGGTTTTTTTATGGTATAATATTTGAGTTTTATTACGCACCTTGGCGGATTCGTTTCCTGTTCCGTGGCAAAAAATTTTGACTACGTGTCGCGGAGGCAAACGAAGTTGATGCAGGGGAGGAATAACAGGAGGATTTTTTTATGAACATCGTATCAATGAAGCAACTGCTTGAAGCAGGCGTTCACTTCGGGCACCCCACGAGAAAGTGGAATCCCAAGATGAAAAAGTACATTTACACCGCTCGTAATGATATTTATATCATTAACCTCGAAATGACGGTGGGACTTATCGACGAGGCTTACAACTTCATCAAGAGCGTTGCCGATTCGGGCAAGTCGATCTTGTTCGTCGGCACCAAGAAACAGGCTCAGGAAGCGATAATGCAAGAGGCGCAAAAGTGTGGAATGTATTACGTAAACAACCGTTGGCTCGGCGGAATGCTCACCAACTTTACGACCATGCGTTCGAGAGTCGAAAGGCTCAACAAACTTAACCAGATGGAGAAGATGAACGAATTCAACGTTCTTCCCAAGAAGGAAGTCGCTAAACTCATAGCCGAACGCGACAAACTCGAAGCCAACCTCGGCGGCATTAAGGAAATGAGAACTTTGCCCGGCGCATTGTTCGTCGTTGACCCCAAGAAGGAGCACCTTGCCGTTGCCGAAGCGCGCAGCCTTAACATTCCCATCGTGGGCATAGTGGACACCAACTGCGATCCCGACGAAGTGGATTACGTAATTCCGGGCAATGACGACGCAATCAGAGCGATAAAACTCATCGCGGGCGCAATGGCGGACGCCGTTATCGAAGCGCGCGAGGGCGAAGAAGGTCTTGCCGCAATAAGGCAGAAAGAAGCCGAGGAAGCCGCTAAACTTCGCGAAAACGAAGAACAACCCGATATGGATTCCGCTCTTATGGAGGATTTCCCCATTGAGGAAACGGCAACCGAACCCGCAAAAACAGAGAATACCGACAAAGAGGAGGACAAATAATTATGAACTTTACTGCTCAGGACGTAAATGCGCTCCGTCAACGCACGGGCGCGGGTATGATGGATTGCAAAAAAGCCCTTATTCATGCCGAAGGAGATATGGATAAGGCTACCGAATATTTGAGAGAACAGGGCATCACCGTTGCCGCAAAAAAGGCTTCGCGTATTGCTTCCGAAGGCGCTATCGCGGCATATACTTCGCCCGACGGAAAGGTGGGCGCGCTCGTCGAACTCAACTGCGAATCGGATTTCGTTGCACGCAGCGACGCATTTAAGGATATGTCGTACATTATCGCAAAACAGGTCGCTTCCGCTGATCCCGCCGATAACGACGCTTTGCTTGCTTCGACCGTAAAAGAAACGGGCGGCACGGTAAGCGAACTCATCACCGCAACCACGGCGAAAACGGGCGAAAAGATCTCCTTGCGTAGGTTCGTAAGACAGCAGGGCGAAAAGGAAGAAGTGTATATCCATATGGGCGGCAAGATAGGCGTTTTGCTCGAAGTCGAAACAGACAAAGACCTCAAAGGCAATGAGATTTTCGACAATATGTGCCACGATATCGCAATGCATATAGCGGCGTTTGCTCCCTCGTACATTTACGAGAACGAAGTTCCGCCCGCATCCGTAGAACATGAAAAAGAAATTCTTCGCGCGCAGATCGCAAACGATCCGTCCTCGTCCAAAAAGCCTCAGGCTGTTCTCGACAAGATGGTCGAAGGCAGGTTGGGTAAGTTCTACAAGGAAGTGTGCCTCATAGATCAAGAATTTGCAAAGGACGCTTCGATGACGATCAAGCAACTTGTGGAAAAGACGGGCGGCGCGCTCAATGCCAAGATAACGCTCAAAAAGTTCACTCGCTTCGTAATGGGCGAGGGGCTCGAAAAGAAAGAAGAAAATTTAGCGGAAGAAATCGCAAAGATGACAAAATAATTTTTTCGAAAAGGGACGGTTTTAACGTTCCTTTTTTTGAGGGAGAATTTATGTATAAACGAATTTTACTCAAACTCAGCGGCGAGGCGCTTGCGGGCAAGGACGGCAACGGACTCGACGAAAGCACCGTAGACAAGGTCGTTACCCAACTCGTCAAACTGAGAGAACTCGGTACCGAGATCGCGATCGTAGTGGGCGGCGGCAACTTCTGGCGAGGCAGGCAGGGAAAAAATATGGATAAGTCAACGGCAGATTATATGGGTATGCTTGCCACCACCCTCAACGCCCTCGCTCTTTGCGACGCAATAGAATCGAAAGGCGTGCCTGCCCGCGTTCAGACAGCCATAAATATCAACGTTATTGCCGAGCCGTTTATTTTGCGCAAGGCGCTCAAACATCTCGAAAAAAAGAGGATAGTCATATTTGCGTGCGGCACAGGCAACCCGTATTTCACAACGGACACCGGCGCGGCGCTACGGGCGGCGCAAATCAAGGCGGAAGCGCTTTTGATGGCGAAGAATATCGACGGGGTATACGACTGCGACCCGCGCAAAAACAGCGCGGCGGTCAAACTCGACAAACTCACCTATATGGACGTCATGAACCGCAACCTTGCCGTTATGGACCTTACTTCCATAACCATGTGTATGGAAAATCATATACCCATTATCGCATTCGGGCTCGATTCCGAAGATTCGATCGTTCGGGCGGGTTCGGGCGAAAAAATAGGCACATTAATTAATTAAAACACTTGTCATATCGCGTGGAAATTTGCTATAATATTGACAAGAGAAATATTTTTGGAGGCGCAGGCAATGGCAATAACCAATTTGCAAGTAAAAGAAGAATTCGATAAGTACGAGGCGCGACTCGCCAAAGGGCTCGACTATTTGCGCGGCGAGTTGTTTACTATCCGTGCGGGCAGAGCAAACCCGCAAATTCTCAACAAAATAACAGTCGATTATTACGGCACCCCCACGCCGCTTGCCAATATGGCTAACATTACCGTTCCCGAAGCAAGAATGCTCGTCATTTCGCTCTGGGATTCGTCTATGGTAAAAGAAACGGTAAAGGCTATAATGGCTTCGGATATCGGCATTACGCCCACCGACGACGGCAAGGTCATAAGGCTTGTTTTCCCGCAACTCACCGAGGAACGAAGAAAGGAACTTACGAAGCAGGTCAAAAAACTCGGCGAGGACAGCAAGGTCACTTTGCGTAACGAGCGCCGCGACATTCTCGACCTACTGAAAAAGTTCAAAAAGGACAGCGTCATTACGGAAGACGAGGAGAAAACTTACGGAGCGGAAGTTCAGAAAACTCTCGACGGATATATCGCCAAAGTCGATTCTTTGGTAAAAGAGAAGGAAGCCGAAATTCTTGAAATCTGAGCCGAGTAGACATGGTGCCGTCAAACATATAGCGTTTATTATGGACGGCAACGGCAGATGGGCGCGTGCGCGTCGGTTGCCTCGCAACAAAGGACACAAAGAAGGAGTCAAGACTATGGTTCGCATAGCCGACGCTTGTTTTTCCCGCTCGATTCCTTATGTGTCCTTTTATGCATTTTCGACCGAAAACAAATTTCGTTCGCCGACCGAAGTCGAAGGGCTCAAAAAAATTATGGAGGACGAACTCGGCGGGATAATAGACAAACTCAGCAGCGGCAACATAAGGCTCAACGTTATGGGGGACATATCGTATTTTGGCGAGCGCATAAGAGGGCTAATTAACGAGGGAGTCGAAAGGACGGCGACGCTTACGGGCGGCGTGCTTAACATCGCTTTGAATTACGGCGGAAGGGACGAAATAGCGCGTGCCTCCCGTCTTTGCGGCGAAAAGCCGATAGAAAATTTTTTGTACACGGCGGGGCAACCGGACCCCGATATTCTTGTCCGCACGGGCGGCGAGAAGCGGCTCAGTAACTTTATGCTGTATCAACTTGCATATACCGAGTTGTTTTTTCTCGACACATATTGGCCCGATTTCGGGGAAGAAGAATTAAACACGGTCATCGACGAATATTATAAAAGGAACAGGCGTTTCGGCAGATGAAAGGACTAAAAACCAGACTGATTACGGGCAGTATAATATTTGCGGTATTCGCGGGCGTGATCTTGTTGACGCTCAAAGTTCATTGGGCGTTTTTCGACGCTCTCGTATTAATACTTGCCGTTTTGGCTGTGCATGAAATGTGCGCGGCTGTCGGCAAAAAATTTCCGCGACCTTTCGACGTACTCGCTTATCTCGGAGTCATTATAGGCTTTCCGGCATACGTAGTGGCGCAGGAAGTCGTTCATATTGGCGGCATAACGTCGTTCTTTTGCGTTATGCTCTTGCTTTGCCTCGGCGCGATCGTGTATTCGCTTTGTTCGAAGAAAGTCAGCACGAGCAACGTCGTGTCCACCATGTTCGTGCTTGTCTATCCCGTTTCGACGCTCATGTATCTTTTGGCGTTCAACCATCTCGCGCCGCCGTACAGAGCGGACGCGCTCCTTTTGTTATTCGTTTGCGCGCCGCTTACGGACACGTTCGCGTACTTTGTGGGAAGTATTGTAAAGGGCAAAAAACTTTGTCCCAAAATAAGCCCCAACAAGACGATTTCGGGCGCGATAGGCGGGCTTATAGGCGGAACGCTCGGCGGCGTTATATTGTATTTCATTTCCTCGACCGCAGTCGGCGAATTTTTTACTATGGGTCCGCTTTTGAGGTCTAACCTCGGCAATTGCATCAACTTCATTTGCCTCGGCATATTGATAGGCATTACGACGCAGATCGGCGACCTTTTCGCGTCGTTCATAAAGAGGCTTTCGGGCATTAAAGACTTTTCCAACTTGCTACCCGGACACGGCGGCATAATGGACAGGATAGACGGCTTGCTGGTCAGCGGTATATTCGTATTTTTATACGTATCCATTTTGGCGGTGTTATGAAAAGAATAGGTATTTTCGGCAGTACGGGTCATATCGGTATTCAGGCGACCGAGTTGTGCGACGGTAAAAATTTGAAAGCGGACGTGCTTGTGGCATATCGCAACGTCGATCTTTTGATAGAGCAGGCGAAGCGTTTTAAGCCGACCGCCGTAGGACTAATAGATAAATCTGCGTACGACAAAGACGCTTTTTCCGCTTTGGACGGAATAGAAGTGGCGGTAGGCGACGAAGCCGCGTTCCTTTGCGACGACACCGATACGGTACTGTTTTCGACGGTGGGGTGCGACGCTCTGCTTTCTCTCATGCATTTCGTGCGTTGCGGCAAGAAAGTAGCGCTCGCGAACAAGGAGTGTCTTGTTTCGGCGGGCGAAATAATCATGCGCGAGGCGAAAAAACACGGAGCGCAGATCATACCCGTTGACAGCGAACATTCGGCGGTCTGGCAATGCCTCGGCAAAGGCAATCGCGGAATAGCCGAAATAATTCTTACTGCGAGCGGCGGAAGATATTATACGTATCCCGCCGATAAACTTGCGGATATCTCGCCGAGCGAGGCGATCTGCCACCCAAATTGGAAAATGGGCAAGAAGATCTCGGTCGATAGCGCCACCATGGTCAACAAGGCGCTCGAAATAATCGAGGCAAGATGGCTGTTCGGGACTGAAAATATAAGTTATATAATTCATCCTCAAAGCATAATACATTCTATGGTACGATTCAAGGACGGAGCGCTTCTCGCGCAACTGTCCGTTCCCGACATGAAGTTGCCGATATCTGTGGCGCTTTCTTACCCCGACAGGGTAGCGGGGGCGGTCAAGAACTTCGAGTTCGACAGACCGCTTACGTTTTTGGATAAACGCGAGGACGTGTTTTTCGCACCCACCCTCGCATATGATTGTATCGAGAAGGGCGGAATTACGGGCGCGGTCCTCGACGGCGCGGACGAGGGAGCGGTCAAACTGTTCCTCGGCGGCAAGATCAAATTCAACGAGATAGCCGAACTTGTCCGCGAGCAAGTACGCAAAGCACCGCAAATAACCGACCCGACTCTCGACGACATAATGGCTATGCATAGATATGCCGAAATCGCAGTTACCGAGGAGCGCAAATGAAAGTTCTTTATATAATAGTAGCCATATTGATCTTACTGCTCATGATAACCATTCATGAGTTCGGTCATTATCTTGCGGGCAAAATTTTAGGATTCAAAATAGACGAGTTCTCGATAGGATTCGGTCCCAAGTTGTTTTCGAAAAAGAAGAAAAACGGCGAAGTCTTTTCGATAAGATTGCTTCCTCTCGGCGGCTATTGCGCATTTGCCGGCGAAACAGACGAGGAAGCCATTCTCGCGCCCGAAAAGATGAACGGCAAAAAGGGCGAAGGCGGCGAAAACGGGCAAAACGGGCAAAATGCCGAAGTTTTCGATCTTTCGGACGCGGACGCGAACGGAACCGACGTTAGACCTATCGAAAGCGGGGATAGTGGCGGCAACGCGCCGACGAACGAAGTTCCGCAAGACGGTCGCATCGAGTCGAATGGCGAAAGCAAAGTTAGACAAGACGGTCGCGTCGAGGCGATTGATGAGAGTGAAACGCGCCCCGCAAAAAAATTCAACGAACAACCGCCCTGGAAACGCATTATAGTGCTTATGGCGGGCGGAGTGTTCAACTTGCTTTCGGCTGTCGTCTTTTCGATTTTGTTTATCGCCGTGGCGGGTTCGAGTACGCCTACGATAGAAAAGGTGTACGACAGTGTGCCCGAACAAAGCGGCTACGTATGCAATCTTATGGCGGGGGACACAATCGTTTCGATAGATGGCACGAAGATAGATTTTTATCACACCATACAAAAGGCGCTCGAAGGCAAAACCGAGGGCGATACAATTCAAATGGTAGTTTTGCGCGACGGCAAGGAAGTGAGAATCACGACTTGCTTGCGCCGTTACGTTGTCGAAAACGCCGACCCGCAAGTGGGAATGGGCGTGGGACTCAAATATGAAAAAGCGAGCGTAGGCGAGGCGTTTTTGTATTGCGTGCCGTACACCGCCGAACTGTCTTGGGTAATACTCGGTACATTCGGCAAACTCATTATAGGTCAAGTGCCTTTGAATCAAGTCAGCGGCACGATAGGCACTATTAATCAAATTGCAGACCTGGGTATGCAAAACGGGCTTTATTTTCTTGTTTTGCTTCCGCTTATCGCCGCCAACCTCGGCATATTCAATCTTTTCCCCATACCCGCGCTCGACGGCTCGAAAGTAGTATTTACGATAATCGAATGGATAAGGGGTAAGCCGATTAATCAAAAGGTCGAATCCATGATCCATTTCGTGGGACTTATAGTCTTGCTCGGCTTTGTCGTCATTCTCGACCTTGTCAATCTCATAATGGGGGCGCTATGACAAAACAGGTTCGCGTAAAGAATATCTTTATAGGCGGCGGCAACGGCATAACCGTTCAGTCGATGACAAATACCCCCACAATGGATTACGAAAAGACAGCCGCGCAGATACAATCACTCGTCGAAGCGGGTTGCGACATAATTCGGCTCGCCGTTTGCAGCGACGCCGAAGTCGAGGTGTGCAAAAAGTATATTTCGCGTTTCGACGCGCCGCTTGTAGCCGATATCCAGTTCGATCACAGGTTGGCAATAAAGTGTAGCGATATAGGTTTTGCCAAAGTGCGTTTCAATCCCGGCAACATAGGTAGTCGCGAAGGAGTACGCGAACTCGTCGCGGCGTGCAAAGCCAATCATACCCCCATACGCATAGGCGTAAACGGCGGTTCGTTGAATGGCGGAAAGTGTACGAGCGAAGATCTCGCGTTGAGCGCGCTCGAAAACGTCGCTTTGCTCGAAGAATTCGGCTTTTACGACATAATTGTTTCGGTAAAGTCGAGCGACGTCGTTACCATGATTGAGGCGAACCGTATCGTAGCGTCAAAATGCGATTATCCGCTTCATCTCGGCGTGACCGAGAGCGGGGACGAGGCGAGCGGCACGCTCAAATCGGCGATAGGCATAGGGGCGCTGCTTGCGGACGGGATAGGAGATACCGTTCGCGTGTCGCTTACGGGCGACCCCGTGCGCGAAGTGTATGCGGCGCGCAATATACTGCGTTCGCTCGGCATAGACAAAAATTTTTGCGACATAATATCTTGTCCCACCTGTTCGAGGTGCGATTACGATCTCGCCGCCGTGGTAAGGGAAATACGCGAGTACACCGCCGACGTTCGCAAACCGCTCAAAGTAGCCGTAATGGGTTGCGTCGTCAACGGACCGGGCGAAGCCAAGGACGCCGACTGCGGCGTGGCGGGCGGCAAGGGCAAGGCTGTGCTTTTCGACCGCGGCAAGATAATCGGGACGATAAACAACGCCGATATAGTCGGCGAACTCAAAAAACTGATCGACATAAAACTCGGAGAAAAGGTTGAATGAATTTTTCGAAAAACTGAAAGAAAGCACGGAACTCGATTTGAGCGAAGTTCGAATGGCGGAAATGAACGTAAATATCGGCGCAAACACGCTCGAAATCGTTTTGGTATGCCCCGAAAATATCGAAAAAACGTTGCGCGACAACCTTTCCGTACTAAAAGAAAAGGCGGATGATATCCTGAAAAGTCCGTTCGCAGTGAAGATAAAGGTCAAAAAGAGTTATTTCGACGAGGCGTATTTGACGTACGCCTTGCTCGGCTGTCTTGAAAAATATCCGCTCGTAAAACATAACGTCAAGAGCGGCAATTTTTCGTTCGAGTATGACGGCGACAAGATCAAGGCGATCATTTCTGCGCCCTCCGCCGTCGCCGATTATATCATCGACCGCGGAATCGATACCGAACTCAGAAATTTCATTTATAATAATTATTGTGAAAACATAGGTCTTGACATTCGCAAGACCGAACTCGACGACGAGGAGATAGTTTTCGACGCCGAACCGAACAAACTTGTCTACGACTACGAGGGCGGACGCAAGATAAAGGTGAGCAACGTGGAGTCGTTTATAGGCGACGCCATTTACGAGCGACCGGGCTACATAATCGACGTGAGGCAGGGGGACGGCATAGTGCTTTGTGGCACCGTAAAAGATTTTACCGAGCGCAAACGCAATATGAAGGAAGGGGAAACGGAGCAAAAATACTTTTTCAAGTTCAGGCTCGAAGATTTTACGGGGTCTGTGGACTGCATATATTTTCCGACGAAAAAGACGCTTGACAAAATTCGCCTTCTCCATGACGGAAAACAGATAGTGGCGTTCGGCTCGACCGAACTCAACACTTTCAAAGGCGTGACTTCGATGGTGTACAAAGTTCGATACATTTCGCTTTGCTCTTTGCCCGAAAATTTCGTCATCAACAGGGCGCGAATGGTCGTGCCGACCGAATACAAGTACGTCAAACCTCAGCCTTACGAAAGTTACGAACAGGACGACTTGTTCGCCGCAAAGGTAGAGCCGGCGCCATTTTTGATGGGCAAGGAGTTCGTGGTGTACGACCTCGAAACAACTGGACTCGACCGCAACGCCGACAGGATAATCGAAATAGGCGCGGTCAAAATAAAAGACGGCAGGATCGTCGAAAGTTTTTCGACGCTTGTCGATCCCGAATGTTTGATACCCCCGAAGAACGTCGAACTTACGGGCATAACCGACGCGGACGTAAAGGGCGCGCCCACTGTCAAAGAGGTTCTTCCCGACTTTTTCAAATTCACGCACGGGACGATAATGGTGGGGCAGAACAATATCCAATTCGACTGGCCGTTCATTCGCGCGAAAGCCGAGCCGCTCAACATATATTTCGAGAACGAACAACTCGACATAATGCTGCTCGCAAAGAAGTTTTATCCCGACTTCGGCAGATACAATCTCGACTTTCTGTCCAAGAAGTTCGGATTTGTGAACGAGGAAGCGCACAGAGCGCTCTCGGATACAGTCACGACGGCGAAAATATTCCTAAAACTCGCGTACAATATGCGCTGAACGCTCTTTTTTGCAGATCGAAAGGTCGATTTTGCCTTATTTAACGATGTTTTTTTCGAAAAATACGCACAAAACCGCATTTTCGAGTTAAAAACACTTGCTAATGGTTTTAATTTATGATATAATGTACGAGATAGAACGGTTGATGAGAGTGAGCCTTGCGGTTCGCTCTCAATCATTATGGGAGTTTTATGAGTGTAACGGAATGTGTAAAAGAGGCTATCGTGCCGACGCTCGAACGTATGGGTTATGAACTCGTTGACGTCGAGTACAACAAGCAGTACGGGCAAATGACGCTTACGGTGTTCATTTTTAAGACGGGCGGAGTATCGCTCGACGACTGCGAGGCAGTAAGCCGCGAACTCGATCCGCTCCTTGACGAACTCGACCCCACGCACGGCGAACCGTATATGTTTAATGTGTCCTCGCCGGGACTCGACAGACCGTTCAAGACGCAACGCGATTACGAACGCAATTACGGCGAAGAAGTGGAAGTCAAACTTTACGCTCCCATGAAAGGCAAAAAACTTTACGAGGGCATCTTGAAGGAAAAGAACCCCGCGACGCTCATAATCGAAACGGACGGCGTCGAACTGAGTATCGAATGTGCCAAGGTCGCATATGTAAGACCGCTTGTCAGATTCGAATAAATAGGAGGAAACATCTAATGAAAAGTCAGGACTTTTTTCTTGCGCTCGATGAACTCGAACGCACGAAGCGCATCAAAAAAGAAGTGTTTATCGAAGCGTTGGAAACGGCGCTCGTGATCGCTTACAAAAAGCACACGGGCGAAGCGAAAGCGGTCGAGGTCAAACTCGATCCCGAACGCAGTACCGTAGATATAATTGCTTATCAGGAAGTAGTCGAGCAGGTAGAGGACAAGGACACACAGATCAGCCTCGAAGATGCGCGACTTATCGACAAAAAGTATAAACTCGGCGACAGAGTTGCCGAAAAAGTTTCGGCGAAAGATTTCGGTCGCATAGCGGCGCAGACGGCAAAGCAGGTCATTATGCAGAAGTTGCGCGAGGTCGAAAGCGATATCGCGTACAGCGAACTTTCCCAAAAGGAAGGCGAACTCATCACTTGCGTAGTGCGTCGTATCGACGGCAAAAACGTCTATGTGGAAATAAACAAACTCGAAGCCTTGCTTATGCCTCAGGACCAGGCCCCCAACGACAGGTTCAACGTGGGCGATCGCGTCAAAGTCTTTGTAAAAAAGATCAAGGCGGGCGCGCGCGGACCGCAGATCACCGTAAGTCGTACAGCCGCAGGTTTCGTAAAACGTCTTTTTGAACTTGAAGTACCGGAGATCGCCGCAGGACTCGTCACGATCAAGGCTATAGTGCGCGAGGCGGGTTACAGAACGAAAATGGCGGTTTACAGCGAGGACGGAAACATAGATCCCGTCGGCGCTTGCGTCGGCAATCGCGGTATGCGCGTCAACGCCATCGTATCCGAACTCGGCGGCGAAAAGGTAGATATTATTCCGTGGGACAGCGACGCGCTCGAATTTATCGCAAGGTCTTTAAGCCCCGCAAAGGTGGCTATGGTCGAAGTCAACGACGACGAACATGCCGCGAAGGTAATAGTAGACGACGATACGCTCAGTCTTGCGATAGGTCGCGACGGACAAAACGCCCGTCTTGCCGCTCGTCTTACGGGCTGGAAGATAGACATTAAGTCTTACAGCAGTTATATGCAAAGCAAGTACGCCGAAGGGGCAGAAGGCGCAGAGGAAATCGAAACTGCCGAAAACGCGGAAAATGCGAATGAAGAAGGCGAACTTCCCGCAGATCTCGGCGAGGATTTGGGAGAACTCGAATAATGGATTCGCCGCAAAGAATGTGTATGTCGTGCAGACGGCAATATGACAAACGCGATCTTATCCGCATAGTTAGGTCTGGCGAAAATATTTTCGTGGACAAGACATTCAAGGCGGCAGGCAGAGGAGCGTATGTGTGTCATAACAAGGAATGTTTGCAAAGACTTGTTAAGCATAAGTTGCTGAGCAAGGCTTTCAAATGCGAAGTGCCGCCTAATGTTTACGCGGAGATTGAGGCGGAATATGACCGATAAAGTATCGACGCTCATAGGCTTTTCGGTCAAAGCGAACAAGGTGATTTTCGGCGCGGACGAACTCAAAGAAGGCAAACGAAAACGGTATCTCATAGTCGGCTGTCACACGCTGAGCGAACGTAGCCTTAAAGAGGTGAAACGCATAGCGGCGCGCGACAAAGTTCCGCTTGCGATATGCGTGAAGAAAGAACTCAGCGACATCGTTTTTAAACGCAATTGCAAGGTCATCGGTATTTGCGACAAGCAAATGAGCGAAGCGATAATGAAGTTTATAAATACGGAAGATTATCTAATCATAGAATCGGAGGAAATTTAATTGGCTACTCAAAATCAAAACACGCAGAATGAAAAAGACAACGTTAGATACGAAAATATCAAACGTTTGAAAAATCTGACTGCCCAAGGTGACGAATTTACCGCAATGGCGACGGACATCAAAACCATCAAACGCAAGATCGACGAGATGCTTGCTTCTTACCGTCTTGCGGAAAAGGAAAGGTCGCGCAAAGAGCAAGCCGAAAACGATGAAAAGTCATCGCGCGTCGAAACTCCCGTCAAGGAACAGCCTGTCAAAGAACAGCCCGTCAAGGAGCAGCCGAAAGAACAAGCGCCCAAAAAATCGACGCAAGTTCATGTTCAACCGAAGTCCGAACCCGCAGCGCCCGCGCAAAAGGCGGTGCCGAGTTATGTTCGCGGAGTAGTCGTGCCCCCTCCGAAACCGGTGCCGCAACGCGAACCGCGTCGAGGCGGCAACGATAAGCAACGCGAACCGCGTCGAAACGGCAAACAGCCGACGGCAGGAACGACGACCATGCCAAAGCCGAAACAGCCGAGCGGCGGTTACAAGCCGCCCCTTAAACTTGACTTGCCGGTAGTTAAGGAGCGCACGAAGTCGTTCGACAACAAACGCAAGGACCATAAGCCCGAAGACAAAAAGACAATGAACAAGCGCACGTTGATACGCAAGGGATTCATTCAGGACGACGTCGGCGAGGAGCGTATGGGTACGCGAAAACTCAAAAACAAGAAGCCGAAGGTCGTTCAGACTTTCACTCCCGTCAAAATCGAAAAAGCGGTAATAACCACCGAAAATCTTACCGTCAAGATATTGAGCGAGAAGATAGGCAAGACGGCACAGGAAATAATAAAGCAACTTATGATACTCGGTATCATGACCAACATAAACAGCGTAGTGGACTTCCCGACAATGGAACTCGTGGCGAACGAACTCGGCGTCGAACTCGAACTCAAACTCGACAAGAGCGCCGAAGAAAGGATCGAAGAAGCGCATGAGGAAGCGGACAAGGAAGAAGATCTCGTAAAGCGTCCTCCCGTAATAACCGTTATGGGACACGTCGATCACGGCAAAACTTCGCTTCTCGACGCGATACGCAAGACCTCGGTCGCGGCAGGCGAAGCGGGCGGAATCACACAGCATATAGGCGCTTATTCGGTAATGTGCAACGGCGAAAAGATCACGTTCCTCGATACGCCGGGACACGAAGCGTTTACCGAAATGCGTGCGCGCGGAGCGAAAGTCACCGATATAGCCGTGCTTATAGTTGCGGCTGACGACGGCGTAATGCCGCAGACGATCGAGGCGATAAATCACGCAAAAGCCGCCGAAGTTCCCGTCATAGTTGCAATAAACAAGATAGACAAGCCGGGCGCAGATATAGAAAAAGTAAAACAGCAATTGACCGAATACGGACTTGTGACGGAGGAATGGGGCGGAGATACCATAATGGTGCCTATTTCCGCAAAGCAGGGGCAAGGAATAGACAAGTTGCTCGAAATGATCCTTTTCGTCGCGGAATATAACAATTATCGCGCCAATCCCAAGCGTAAGGCGAGAGGCTCGATAATCGAAGCAAAACTCGACAAGGGCAAGGGCGCGGTGGCAAACGTGATCGTTCAAAACGGAACTTTGCACGTCGGCGACTTCGTAGTGTCGGGCATGACGTTCGGCAGAGTGAGAGCAATGACAGACGATAAGGGTCGCAACATAAAGGAAGCGGGTCCGTCAATGCCCGTATCCGTACTCGGATTCAACGACGTTCCGTCGGCGGGTGACGGCATTTACGTTGTGGATGACGAAAAGACGGCAAGACAAGTCATCGAGGAGCGTAACGCAAGGCAGAAAAACGAGCAGGCAAATCAAGGACAAAAAGTCACCCTCGAAGATATGATGAACAAGATGAACGACGGCTTCAAGGAGTTTAATCTCGTGATAAAGGCTGACGTTCAAGGCTCTGTCGAAGCGCTCAAAACTTCTTTCGCGAAACTCGAAAGCGACGAAGTCAAGGTGCACGTTATCCATTCGGGCGTCGGCGCGATAAACAAATCGGACCTCATGCTTGCGGGAATTTCCAACGCCATAGTGATCGGCTTCAACGTCAGGCCCGACAACGACGCGCGTTTGCTCGCCGAGCAGAACGGCGTTGACGTAAGGCTATACAGGGTCATCTACGAGGCGATCGAAGATATGGAACGCACCGTAAAGGGACTCGCCGAACCCAAGTTCAGGGAAGCCGTAATAGGCAGAGCGCAGGTACGCAACGTGTTCAAGATCACGGGCGTTGGAATGGTCGCCGGAAGTTATGTCCTCAGCGGCAAGGTTATGCGCAACGCCAAGGTACGCGTCTATCGCGACGGAGCGGTGATCCACGACGGTACGATCGAAACGCTCAAACGTTTCAAAGACGACGTAAAAGAGGTCGGCGTCGGTTACGAATGCGGAATTTCGATAGCGGGATTCAACGACGTTAAGGAAAACGACGAACTCGAAGCATATATTCTCGAAGAAATCAAAGAGTAGGAAATAAATGAATCACAGAATAGATAGAGTAAACAGCGAATTAAAAAAGAGCATTATGGAGATTATACGCAGACTCAAAGATCCGCGCATAACTTCCATGGTCAGCGTGCTCGAAGTTGACACTTCGCGCGATTTGGAAACCGCGAAAGTGTATGTGAGTTGCTACGGCGGCAATGCCGAGGAAACTTTGGCTGCCCTCGAAAATTGTTCGGGCTTCATTTGGCGCGAACTTCGCAACGAATATCGTGCGCTTCGCACCGTGCCTCGCCTTAACTTTTTGCTCGACACGTCTATGCAATACGGTGAAAAAATAGACGCGATTTTGGAAGGATTGAAAAAGAATGGAGCCGATTGACAGTATTCGCAACGCCAATAATATTTTGATAGTGGGACATATGCGCCCCGACGGGGACTGTCTCGGCGCGGGACTCGCGCTCTATCGTCTTGCGGCGAACGAGGGAAAGTCGGCGGACGTGGTGTACGACTCCGATCTTCCGAGCCACTATTCTTTTTTGCCCGATTATAATATAATCAACAAAGCCAAGAAGGGTAATTACGACCTTTTGCTCGTCGTCGATTGCGGCGACAGCCTCAGAATGGGGAGATACTCCAAACTTCTCGGCACGACGAAAAGTATTCAATTCGATCATCACATAACAAACGACGGCTTTGCGGACATAAATTTCGTTTATCCCGAAAAGTCGAGTACTTGCGAAATTCTATCCGATATTCTTTTGCCCGCTCGCAAGGTGGATGGCGCGATCGCCTCGTACCTTTATGTGGGGCTGTCCACGGACACGGGACACTTTATGCACAACAACGTCACTCAAAACGTTTTCGAGGCAGCGGCAAAACTTATCGAATGTGGCGCGAACTGTTACGACATAAACATTTCGCTCTACCGTTCCAAGACGATAAACAAGACCATGCTGTGCGGACGCGCGATAGAATCCATGAAGTTCTTTTGCGACAATTCCGTCTGCGTAATTTCAATTACTCCCGACGACCTCGCTCAAACGGGCTGCACGATCGCCGAAACGGAGGGGCTCATAGATATTGCCATGGACATAGGCAGCGTGACCGTCGCCGTATGCATGACCGAGCAGACCGAGCAAAAGTACAAAATAAGTTTCAGGAGCAAAGGCTTTAACGTGGCGGCGTGCGCGGCGCAGTTCGGCGGCGGCGGGCATATACAAGCCGCGGGGTGCGTGGCTATCGGGCCGTACGAAGAAGTCTTGCAAAAGATAATAGACTCCATAACGGACGGAATGGATAGATGACGGGCGTTATAAACCTGTATAAGCCGACTTCCATTTCGAGTTCGGCGGCGGTAGTCAAGGTTCGAAAGATCCTCAACACCAAAGCGGTGGGGCATATGGGCACACTCGATCCGCAAGCGGAAGGCGTGCTTGTTTTGGGCGTCGGCAAGGCGACCCGACTTTTCGATTATCTGCTCGACAAGGACAAAGTGTACGACGCCGAATTTACTTTCGGGTACGAAACGGACACTCTCGACGCCGAGGGAACGACTGTTTTTTCGGACGGAAAAATTCCAAACCGAAAGGATATCGAGTCCGCGCTTGCAGAGATGATGGGCGAACAAATGCAGATTCCGCCCGCTTACAGCGCAAAAAAACTCAACGGAAAGAAAGCGTACGATATGGCGCGAAAGGGTGCGGATTTCGAACTCGCTCCTTGCCGCGTCAACATTTATTCCGCCGAACTTATGAAATTTGAGGGGAGCCACGCGTCGGTGCGGATATGCTGTTCGAGCGGCACGTACATTCGTGCGATTTGCCGCGACCTCGCGCACTCTCTCGGCACATACGCGACTATGACCGCTCTCAAAAGAATAAGGTGCGGACATTTCGACATAGAACATTCGGTCACGCTCGACGAACTCGACGCAAGCAAACTTTTGAGCGTCGGCGATGCGCTCCCCGAATTGCAACGGCTTGATCTCGGCGACGAATATTACAAGCAACTTGTTAGCGGCGTAAAACTCCGTCTTGACGGCGAGGGGAAACGCCTCGTCTATTGCAAGGGCGAACTGTTCGGGATAGGCGAGTTTGAGGACGGCAGGCTCAAACTTTCGGTCTACTTGAGGGAAGAATGATGCTCTGTCTTGCAATGGGATTTTTCGATTGCGTACATTCGGGACACAGAAAGATAATTTCCGCTTGCGCCGAATATGCGCATAAATTAGGGTGCAAATGCGCCGTACATACGTTTGAGGACAGCGAAGGCTTGCTTCGTTCCATGCCCGTATACGACTCTGTTCGCCGCGAAGAACTCCTCGTTTCGGCGGGTGCGGAACTTGTTATATGTGACATATTCAACGAAAAAATGCGCAATACGAGCGGCAAAGACTTTTTAGACTATTTGACGTCAAAATACGAAATTTCGGCATTTTTTTGCGGTTATGACTATACTTTCGGCAAAAATGCGAGTTGTGGTGCTCAATTCTTACTTGATTATGCCACGCATAATAACAAAAAATGCTTTATTTTGCCGCCCCTCGAAGCGGACGGACAAAAGGTGTCCGCCACTCGAATACGCGAATTGCTTCTCGGCGGCGAGATCGAAAAGGCAAATGATTTGCTCGTTCATCCGTACTATTTGAAAGGCAAGATAATTCACGGGCGCGGCGTGGGGTCTACGTTCGGTATTCCCACCGCCAATCTCGAATGTAACGGCTTTTTGCCCAAAAACGGAGTATACAAGACGGCGTTCTTCGCGGACGGAAGGGCGTATCCGTCGGTAACCAACATAGGGACGAAACCCACTTTCGGGGACGGAACGATTTCGGTCGAAACGCTCGTACTCGGCTTTGACGGCGACTTGTACGGCAAGGAAGTCGAGATCGAATTTTACAAATACATTCGTCCGATAAAAAAATTCGGCAGTGCCGAAGAACTCAAACTGCAAATTCTGAACGATACAAAGGAGGCGTTATGCTGAGGATAGGACCTTCGGGAAATTCCCGTTCGTTTTACGAAGAAGGACACAATCACACATACGAGGAAGCGAAGTGGCTTTTTGACAGGGGGCTAAATGCGTTCGAATATTCGTTCGGGCGCGGAGTAAATATGTCGCCGTCTGCCGCGCAAAAGATAAAGGAGGAGTTCGGTAGGTACGATATCGAAATAAGCGCGCATGCGCCGTACTATACCAATTTCGCCAACCCCGATCCCGAAATGATCGAAAAGTCGATTTCGTACATACGGCAGTCGATAGACGCGGTAAAGGCTATGGGCGGCAAAAGAGTGGTTTTTCATCCCGCGTCGTGCGGCAAGTCGCCGCGAGGCGAGGCTGTGGCGCGCGCAAAGGACAATATAGCCGCCATGATGACAAAACTCGAAGGGGATTTTCTGCTCGCCGCCGAAACGATGGGCAAACTTGCGCAAATAGGCACGGTAGAGGAAATAGTCGATTTTTGTTCCGCCGATGACAGGCTCATACCATGTTTCGATTTTGGTCATATAAACAGTTATATGCGAGGGGGACTGAAAACAAAAGACGATTACAGGCGCATACTCGATTACACTTTCGATAAGTTGGGTAAGTTCAAGACCGAAAATATGCACATTCATTTTTCGAAAATACAGTACGGCGCGTCGGGCGAAATAAGGCATCTCACTTTCGCGGACGAAACGTTCGGTCCCGAATATTCGTTCCTTGCCGAACTCATCGACGAGTACGAAATGACCCCGTTTATTGTATGCGAATCGGACGGAACGATGGCAGAAGACGCAATAATTATGAAAAACTGCCATAAAAAGGTTTACTAATTCCAAATTTTATGATATACTTATAAGCGGTAAATCATAAGTGCTAAATTTGATTTGACTTTAAGGAGATAAAATGTTCGGTAAAAATGCAGACACTTTGGTCGTCTTGTCGCAAGTGAATCGTTTTTATTTTTCCAAAACGGATACGTCTTTCGGTTGCGTTATTTTGCACGAGGACGAAAAGGTATTTTTGACCGATTTTCGCTATTACGGCTACGTCGGCAAAACTCTTTCGGATTGGAACGTCGTACTTACGACCTCCGAAAAATTTTACGAGTCGATCAACGCGGAACTCACTCGATTGAACGCCGAAGTGGTGGGCTACGAGGAAAAATCCATAACCGTCGAACAGTTCCGTAAACTTTGCGAGAGTTGCGGAGCGTTCAAATTCGAGCCCGCTTCCGATTATATAATCCAAAGGCGTGCGATCAAGACAGAGGAAGAAATACAAAAACTCGCCGCCGCGCAGGTGATAGCGCAGAAGGCGCTCGGCAAAGTCGTTTCGCAAATAAAGCCGGGCATAACCGAACGCGAGGTCGCCGCCGAACTTATGTACGAAATGCAGATGCTCGGCGCGGAAGATTACGCGTTCGAAACGATAGTCGCATTCGGCAGCGGCTCGGCTGTCCCGCATCACAAGACGAGCAAACGCAAACTCGAAAAGAACGAAAACGTACTCATAGACATGGGCGCGAAGGTGGACGGATATTGTTCGGATATGACCCGAACATTTTGCGTCGGTCAGCCTAACGACAGGATAGCGAAAATGCATAAGATAGTTCTCGAAGCGCAAGAATACGCATTGAAGAACATCAAGGCGGGCATGACGGGACACGAAGCCGATTCGTTCGCGCGCGAATATATCATAGCGCACGGATACGGCAACGAGTTCGGGCACTCGCTCGGTCACGGAGTGGGGATCGAGATTCACGAATTTCCCCGCGTCGCTCGCGGTTCGACCGACCTATTGCAACCGAACATGATAATCACCGTCGAGCCGGGCATTTACGTCGAGGACGTGGGCGGCGTGCGAATAGAAGATTTCGCGGTTGTCAAAGAGGACGGGCTACTCAATTTAACTAATTTCGATAAAAATATATTACTCTAAGGAGGAGTTTTATGATAGAAGCAGGAGATTTTAGAAAGGGCGTAACTTTGGAAATAGATGGTAAAGTTTATGTTATTGTGGATTTCCAACACGTTAAGCCGGGCAAGGGCGCGGCATTCGTAAGGGCAAAGATCAAAAACGTCATTACGGGTCAAGTCTTGGAGCAGACGTTCAATCCGTCCGACAAGTATCCTCTCGCTCATATCGAGCGCAAGGAAATGCAGTATTTGTACAGGGACGGCGATATCTGCAACTTTATGGATATGGAAACTTACGAAACCATTCCCTTGAACTACGACGTTTGCTCGGAAGCGCTCAAATACGTTAAAGAAGAAATGATGGTTACCGTGCAATTCTATAAGGGTAACGCATTCAGCGTCGAGGCGCCCAACTTTGTCGAACTCGAAGTTGCGGAAACCGAACCGGGTATTCAGGGCGATACGTCCAAGGCAGGCAACAAACCCGCCGTTCTCGAAACGGGCACGAGTATTCAAATTCCGCTCTTTGTCAATCAGGGCGAGAAGATAAGAGTTGATACGCGCACCGGAACATACATGGAACGCGTAAAGTGATCTCGAATAACGAATAGTCGATCGAACAAAGAGCGGGGAGAATATCTCTGCTCTTTTGTGCAGAAACGTATTACGAATAACGAAAAACTCTCACCGCCGGCGAGAGAAATGCCGGCGGTTACGGAAAGCGAGAATTGGTTGCAGTATATGCGACAATTTTACGAACTTTACGGCAAGGATTAAAAAGTGTCACCACTGCTGACATAATTGAGTTGGACGAATCATCTTATCACCAAATTGTTTATCGCGGAAATAAGCGGCAATTTGTTTTGAGGAGATTTGATAATATGGATAATAAAAAGTTGAAAGCATACATTATTGCAAGTATTGTTACGGGCATTTTGTTTCTTGCTGTGCTCGGAGTTATGATTTACAGCGTGATAAAACGAATTGATTTTGCGGTTTACATGTCATTGATAGGACTTCCGATATTTTCATTTCTTACTTCCTTTTTTATAACGCAAGCGGTTAAAATAAAAAACGGTGCGGATAAAAACGCGCAAGAAGATAACCGAAAAATCAAAAGATAAATTAGAGTTTCGGCGGGGGGAGAATATGAATTTTTGTGAGAGGTGTAATATTGCTTGCAGCGACGAAAAATGTCCCAAATGCGGACGGAAGAAACTTAGAGCCGTAAACGAAGATGATTTTTGTCTGGTTGCGCAAGTGGATAGATTTTTCGGCGATAGCCTGAAAGATAATTTAGAAAACGAAAATATAGAATGTGTGCTTATGCCTTACGGTACGGGAGTCAATTCTAACTTTGCTTTACCGCTCGAAAGTTATTTGCTTTATGTCAGGTATAAAAATTTAGATTATGTTCGACAAATATTAAAAGAGGCAAATGCTACAATCAAACGAGGCTCGAAATGCTCAAAATAAGATCGACAAAAAAGAATGATTTCGACGCGATCATGGAAATATACCGTTATGCAAGAGAACTTATGCGCTCAAACGGCAATCCAAATCAATGGTATGACAAATTCCCCGAAGCGCGTACAATTTCCAATGACATAGATTGCAACAACAGTTATGTTATCGAAGAAAACGGGATCGTTTACGGCGTTTTTGCCTTCATTATAGGCAAGGAACCAACCTACCAAAGAATCGAGGGCAGTTGGAAAAACGACGAGAAATACGGTACGATACATAGAATAGCGAGCAACGGACAAAAAAACGGCATTTTTGATTTGTGCCTGAAATATTGCGAAAGCAAAATATCGAATATACGAATAGACACCCACCGTGACAATAAAATTATGCAACATTTGATCCAAAAAAACGGATTCGAAAGATGCGGAATTATTTATGTCGCAGACGGAAGTCCGAGAATTGCTTATCAAAAAATCATAAGGTAGTTTTACTTTCAGCGGAGAAATATTTTATGCCGACGGATGAATTTTTCAAAAAATGGTATGCTGCATTTGCGCCAATTGCAGACCCTATCATAATGAGAGGCGGAAAGGTTAGTCGCTAACAATAATTTTTTACAATAAAAAACAAACGGTAAAAGGAAGTTCCGTAGCGGGACTTCCTTTTTCGCGTAAAAAATTTTTCGTTTTTCGTTTGAAGAATGACTTGCCGACAGTATTTTGTGGCGGCAAAAAATATCCGCGAACATACAAATCGTCTATCCAAAAGCGAGCGGGAAAAGCGTACATACACATCGTCTATCCAAAAGCGGGCGGAGAGCAAATTCGCAAAGCAAATATTTTTCATAACGGGAGCGGGTTCGCCGTATATTTATTGTATGGAAAGCGTAAAGAAGTTGTTGCCGACGCGCATAGCCCTCGCGCTCGCAAAACTTGACGAAAACAGAATATACGAACTTCGTTTAAGGCAGAGCGGCGTAAGCGTCAACTACGGCGGAAAATTTTTCGCGCTCGGCGAAGGGGGGATATGCGAAAGGGGATTTTCGGTGACAAAAGCCGAAATCGAGCAGGTAGTGCTCAAAGCCGCCGAACATTCCATATACGCATTCAACGACCAGATAAAAAACGGTTATTTGTCGCTGAGCAACGGCGTTCGAATGGGGATATGCGGCGAGGTCGTTGAGGGCAAGACGATCAAAGATTTCAGTTCGCTTAACATACGTTTTCCGCACGAGATCAAAGGTTGTGCCGAAAAGGTCGCGCCGTACCTATTGAAAAGCCGAGGCTGTTACAACACGCTCATAGTTTCACCGCCCGGTTGCGGCAAGACGACGCTACTGCGCGATCTCATACGCATAATTTCAAACAGAGGGAACAACGTGCTTGTAGCCGACGAACGGCACGAATTGGCGGCATTGAACGGAGCCGCGCTCGACGTCGGGCGAAACACCGACGTGATATCGGGTTGCGACAAGAATTTCGCATTCGAACGCGGCATAAGGTATATGCGCCCAGACGTACTTGCCGCCGACGAAATAATGTCCGTCGAGGACGCCGAGAGCGTGCGACGGGCTTGCGCGGGCGGAGTAAATGTCGTAGTTTCGCTGCACGCGAGCGGGATCGGTTACGACAGGCGGTTCAAGGTCGAGTCTATCGAACGAGTGGTTGCGCTGAGCGACAAGGGGGGACCCGGCAACGTCGAAGGAATTTTCGACGGAGCGGGCAGACGCGTCGTATGAACGGGATATTCGTAGCCGCGCTTTCGTCGTTTGTCGGTTTTTTGTTCGGGTTTATGTTGTTCAAAAGGCAGAAAGAACGCGAACTTTATTATTTCGGCGCGACAAAACTTTGCTCTACGCTCATAAACAACATAAGTTACAAAGCGGACAAGATCTCCTCGGTCATAAACTCGTTTGACGGCGGTTGTGCGTCGCTGAAAAAGAATTTGAACGAATTTCGGACTTATTTAGGCGGCGGAGAATTCAAAATGAGCGAAAATTGCCTTACCGCGAGCGAAGCGAATACGATAAAAGAATTTTTGCTCGGTCTTGGCAAATACGACGGCGAAACGCAACTGATGGAACTGAACAGGTGCGAAGCGGAATTCAAGGCTCGATACGGCGAACTCAAAGCGAAAAACGACAAGCAGGGTAATATGTATATCAAACTCGGCTTGCTGTTTGGCTTGCTTGTCGGGATCTTACTATTATAGGAAGGTGCGAATATGGGAGTGGAGATCATTTTCAAAATAGCGGCGGTCGGGATAATAACGGCGATCGTCTGTCAAATACTCAAAAAGGCGGACAAGGAGGAGGTTTCCACCATGGTAACGCTCGCAGGGCTTGTAATAGTATTGCTTATGGTAGTGGATATGATCTCGCAGTTGTTCGACACGCTCAAAAATATGTTCGGGCTATACTGATGGACATACTGAAAATAGCGGCGGTCGGGATAATAACGGCGTTTTGTTCGCTCACTTTGCGCGAGAACAAGAGCGAACTCGGCGTCGTGGTCGGGATAGCGGGCGGGTGCATAATAGTGCTTATGCTTCTCGATTATTTCGCGGACATATTCGCGCTCATTTCGACTATGATACAGCGGGCGGGCATACAGAGTTCGATACTCAAAAGCGTAATAAAGATAATCGGGATAGGGTACATAACCGAATTTTCGGCGGGCATAGTTGAGGACACGGGAAACAAGTCGCTCGCCGAAAAGATCGTCATGGCGGGCAAAGTCATAATTTTGGTCGTGTCTTTGCCGATAATCAAGGCGCTTTTCGACCTTATTGCGGAGTTGACGATATGAAAAAAGCGATAGTCGTATTGCTGTTTTGCGCCTTGATCGCTTTCCCGTGCGGGACGGTGCGAGCCGAGGACGATTTGCCCGAAGAATACACCGAGATAATGGACGAACTCGACACGAGCGACATAGACGAGTTGTTGAAAGAGTTCGGCAGCGAGGAACTGTCGCTGTTCGGCTACGAAAATTTGAAGGACAAGTTGTATTCGCTGCTCAGCGGCGGCGAGGGAATAGACTTCGGCAGTTTTCTCGGATATGCGGTAAGCATTTTCGCGTCGAAACTTACCAATTTTATTCCGTTTATCGTATCCATATTGACGATATGCATACTGTTCAGCCTGATCGAGGCGATAAAGGGGAAGTTCGCTTCGAAATCAACCGAAACGATAGCGAGATTCGCGTGCATATCCCTTGTCATGGTTATAGTTTTCGCGCAAATAATAAATCTCGCCACCTCTGCGCGAGGACTTATAGACTTCTTAAAGCGGCAGATGGATTGCTTTTTCCCCATACTTCTCACCCTTATGACGGCGATAGGTTCGAGCGGTTCGGCGGCAGTCTATCAACCTGCGGTGGCGGTGCTATCTGGCGCGGTCACGAACGTAATTACGGTGTTTGCGTTGCCGTGTTTTATGCTCGGCATAGTGTTCAACGTCGTGGGCAATCTCAGCGACGGCATAAAACTCAAAACTATGGCGGAATTTTTTTCGGGCGCGATGAAGTGGGTACTCGGCACGGCGTTTTTCATCTTTCTCGGAATGTTGTCCATACAGGGAATAACCGCTTCGGTATACGACAGTATTTACATTCGAACCGCAAAACTCGCGTTGAGTCGGTACGTGCCGATAATAGGCGGGTATCTTTCGGAAGGATACAACCTCGTGATCAGCGGAAGTGTACTCATAAAGAACGGAATAGGGCTGTCGGGAATAATAATCTTGTTTTTGTCGGTGCTTCCGTTACTTGCTCAGATTTGCCTTTTCGGGCTGTCGCTCAAACTTATCGCGGCGGTATGCGAGCCGCTCGGCAGTAAGGCGATCTGCGACATATGCAAGGGAATAAGCAAGAGCGTCACCTCGCTCATTGCAATAATACTCGGTTTAACGTTTTTGTATTTTGTATTTTTGTTGCTCATCGTCTGTACGGGCAATCTGGTGATTTGATATGATAGTAACTTGGCTTATGAGTATACTCGCGGTAGTCGTCCTTTACGTTATAGCCGACCTCGTTCTCGGCGAAGGGCGAATGGGAAAGTTCGTAAACGCCGTCTTTGCGTCGCTTACCATACTTATTATAGTTGCGCCCATTCCCAACATGATACGCAATGGAATTGACGCCGACAACGTGCTTTTCGTACCCGAAACGGCGGTGGACGAAAACTTTTTGGAAGGCGCGGACAAGATCAAGGCTTCGGCGCTTGCGCGCGGCGTCGAGAAGGCGCTCGAAGAAGAAGGATACGGCGGCGTAGAAGTAACTATCGAGGGGAAATTCGAGGACGAAATAATTATCGGGCAAGTCCAAATAAATTTACGCAATTTGGTTATGGACGAAAAAGTGGTGCATATAAATAAGTATGACGCAATAACACGTCTTGTAAGCAAATACTTATCGGTAGACAGAGGAGTTATTATGATCTATGAATAAAATCATAAGCAAACTTAAAGGTTTGAAGCATAAGGAACTCATAATAGCCGTCATTGCAATTGTAATTATGCTCGTGATCTATTTCTCGTCGTTCGGTAAAGCCGAGGAAGTCGACACGGTCACGCAAAAAAGTGATTACTGCACCGAAATGAAGTTGCAGATAGAACGAGCCATTTCGCGCATGGAGGGCGCGGGAAAGGCGGAAGTGGTAATAAATTGGGCGTCGGGCGTTGAATCGGTCCACGCACAAAATACCACAACAAACGGCAACAATACGACGTCGCAAGTCGTTCAGGGTTCATCGGGCCCCATCGTCGTAAAGGAAATTTATCCGCAAGCGATCGGCGTGTTGGTTGTTTGCGAAGGAGGTAATAATGCTAAAATTAAGATCGACATAATAATGGCGATATCCACGCTGATGGATATTTCGTCGGAAAAAGTTTTAGTATTCGGAATGAACAAATAATTATGGAGGGACCTATGTTAAGCAAAAAGAAAAAAATCTTTATTTTGTGCGGAATGATCGCACTTCTCATCGTTACCGGCGTACTCAATATCGTACTCAACGGCAGTACGATCAAGGCAAACGCCAATGTTGACAACAACACGACTTCCTCGGCAAGTTTTTTTGACACTTACCGAGCGGACAGACTCGCAACGCGCGAGCAGACGATCCTTTACCTCGATGCAATAATCGCCAACAGCGATTCAAGTTCGCAGGCGGTAGAGGACGCAAAGCAAAGCAAACTCGAACTTACCAAGAATATGGAACTCGAACTTGTCATCGAGGGACTCATAAAAGCGCTCGGATTCGACGACGTTGTAGTCACCAATTCCACCGAGAGCCTCAACGTAATAGTCAAGGCGGCGGAACTTACCGAGGATCAGGTGACGAAAATAAGCGAAATCATCTATACGGAAGCAAACAAAAAGCCTATCGACGTAAGAATTATTCCCGTAGAATAATAAAAAACGATTGTATTTTCGGTTTCGATATGATATAATGTCTTTATAAAAAATCAAAGTGAGAATTTGTTTATGAAGAATTTGATCAATATCGATTCCGACGGAGATGTTACTTACGGCAATCACGTGCTTCTTTCGATAGTAAAACTCGCAACGCAGGAAATCAGCGGCGTTGGTTCTTTGCAGGGCAAGGGAGTGCGAATGGATGTCGTCGGCAACGTCGTGAACGTCAGCGTCAGCATCAACGTCAATTACGGAGTGAGTTGTGCGGACGTGGCGTTCAGGATACAGAACAATATCAAGCGCAGTATTGAAACAAGCACCGCGTACAAGGCGGGCAAAATAAACGTCAATATATTAGGCGTGGACTTCGACAAGAATAAGGATACGAGCACCCTGTAGAATTTTTTCTACGGGGTCGCTTGGGTGTTACGATGAGCAGAAAGAACGCAAGAGAAATAGTTTTCAAACTCGTTTACGAAACGACCGTTTGCGGCGAAGTAAACGAGTTTTCGGTCGAGTTGGCGACGCGGGCAATGGACGCGGACGATAGGTCGTATTTCGACAAGGTATTTCGCGGTATAATCGAAAAGAAAGACAGGCTGGAAGAAATAATACGCAAATATGCACATTCGTTTGATTTCAGCAGACTTTACAAGGTGGATATCGCCATTTTGTTTGTGGCGATCTACGAAATTTTATATGCGGACGATATTCCGTACAAAGTTTCGGCGAACGAGGCGGTCGAACTCGCCAAGGCATATTCGACCGAACGAAGCGCTTCGTACATTAACGGCTTGCTCGCATCGGTAATAAAGAACACGGAGAATCTCAAATGAGCGCACAGATAATAGACGGTAGAAAAATCGCAGCCGAAATTAAGGCGCAGGTAAAAAAGGAAGCGGAAGAATACCTAAAACGTAACGGCAGAAAAATGGGACTTGCCGTTATTTTGGTGGGCGACGATTTTGCGAGCGGGATATACGTTCGCAACAAGATCGACGCGTGCAACGAAAATTGCATAAATTCGTACGCGTACAAATTGCCCGCGACGACGACCGAACATGATATAATAGAACTCATACATAGGCTCAATAACGACGAAACGGTGGACGGCATACTCGTGCAATTGCCGCTTCCGCCTCACATAAGGCAGAACGTAGTGCTTTCGCACATATCCGTCTACAAGGACGCCGACGGATTCCTTGCCGAGAACGCGGGCAATCTTATGCTCGGCAATCCGTCGCTCAATGCCTGCACGCCATGCGGCATAATCGAACTCATACGCTCGACGGGCATAAATATAGACGGAGCGAACGCCGTCGTCATAGGCAGGAGCAACATTGTGGGCAAACCCATATCGCTCCTACTGCTCGAAAACCATGCGACGGTCACAATGTGCCATTCGCACACCGCCAACTTTGTCAACTTTACGCGCCACGCGGATATTCTGGTGGTGGCTACCGGTCAAAAGGGACTTATTACGGGCGATATGGTCAAGAAAGGCGCGGTCGTCATAGACGTCGGCATGAACCGCGAAGGCGGGAAACTTTGCGGCGACGTCGATATGGAATCTGTCAAAGAGGTCGCGGGATTCATAACTCCCGTGCCGGGCGGAGTAGGTCCCGTAACCGTGGCTATGCTTCTCAAAAATATTGTCAAGGCGGCTTTGAGGCTTGAATAAAATTCTTACCGTTTCACAACTCAATAACTACGTCAAGAACGTTTTCGAGGATGAACTTTTGTTGCAAAACATTACCGTTGAGGGCGAAGTTTACGAGAACAAATTTTCGGGCGGGAACACGTACCTTACTTTGCGCGAGGACGAATATGTGCTTCCGTGCGTCAAGTTCGGGACGAGATACGAGTTTTCGGCGGGCGACAAGATACGCGTTACGGGCGGAATGCGCTTTTACCCGCGCGGCGGCAGGACGACCTTCGTCATAAATTACGCTTCGGCGGTGGGCAAAGGCGAACTTATAGCAAAACTAAACGAACTCAAAGAAAAACTGTCCAAAGAGGGCATTTTCGATAACTTAAAAAAACTTCCGCCTTACGTAAAAAAGATCGCGATAGTGACAAGCACCGAGGGCGCGGTCATACACGATTTTCTTGAAGTTCTCGGTCGAAACGGCTGTACGAATATAGACGTGGACGTTTACGATACGAAAGTTCAGGGCGGCGGCGCGGAGAAAGAGATCGCCGAAGCGATTGCGAAAACGGCGGGCAAAGATTACGACGTTCTCGTTGTGGCGCGCGGCGGCGGATCGGGACAAGATCTCGGTTGCTTCAATACCGAAGCGGTGGCGCGCGCGGTGTATTTTGCGGACTATCCCGTTATTTCGGCGGTGGGACACGAGATAGATTACACTCTTTGCGACTTTGCGGCGTCTATCCGTGCGGGTACGCCGAGCATAGCCGCCGAACTTATCGTGCGCACCAACGAGGCGTTTTTGTCGAGGATATTCGAATGCCTTGGCAAGATGAGGTACATTATCGAGGGCGCGCTCGGAGCCGCCGTCATAAAGACCAAGACTTATGCCGCCGAAATGACGCTTTCGGGCGAACGAAAAGCCGCCGAACTCAAAAAACGCATAAGCGACTACCGCGAAAAGGCTTTAAGTAGACTCGATCGCATGACCGACGAGTGTCGCAAACGAGCCGTAGACGCGTTGTCGCTTTTGTCATACGAGGCAAACGCGCTCGCCGATAAGCGCGAGAACGAACTTAAATTGACTTCCGCCGTCCTCGACAGAAGCAGTCCGCTCAAAATTTTGTCGAGCGGATACGCCAAGGTCATAAAGGACGGGGAGTACGTGGACGACGCTTCCGCCGTTTCGGTGGGCGACGAACTCAAAATAGTTATGAGCGGCGGCAGTTTGGGTGTGACCGTCAACAAAAAGGAGAACTAAACATGGATTTGGAAGAAAAACTCAAAAAATTAGAAGAACTTACCTCGAAAATGGAGAGCGGCGTGTCGCTCGAAGACGGAATAAAACTTTTCGAACAAGGGCTTGCTCTTACCAAACAATGTATGGCGCAGATCAAAGAGTACAAGGGCAAACTCAACGAAATAAAGACCGAAATGGACGCTCTGCTCGATGATTGATCGCAAACAACTTATAGAAAAATGGATAGACAGAGCCGTCGCCGAAGCGGGTTTCGACGAGCCGCTTTTGTCTATCGTAAAATACGTATTTTCGACGGGCGGGAAGCGTCTGCGCCCGATGATGTTTTTGGAAACGTATCTTCTCGGTGGCGGCGAAATAACCGAGCCTATCGAAAATTTTGCGGCGGCAATAGAATGTTTGCATCAGTACACCCTTGTACACGACGACTTGCCGTGCATGGACAATGACGAACTCCGTCGCGGAAAACCGACCTGCCACAGAATGTTCGGCGAGGCGAACGCGTTGCTTGCGGGCGACGCCTTGCTCAATCTGTCTTTTACGCTATTACTCAAAGCGGCTTCCGTTTCGTCGCTCGCGGCAAAGGCGGCGTACGAATTTTCGGTCCTCACCGGCGGAAGCGGCGTGGTGGGCGGACAGGTCGAAGAAATCAACTGTTCCAATTTCCGCGATTCGGTCGAGGAGATATATTACAAAAAGACGTGCTACCTCATATGGGCTTCCGTAAAGGCGGGCGCAATAATGGCGGGACTTTCGAAAAAGGCGACGGACGCGCTGAAAAGATACTGTTTCGACTTCGGTTACGCGTTCCAGATATACGACGATCTTATGGACATAACCGAAAAGGGCGGAGCCGCCGAAAAGTCGTATGTAAGCATTTACGGAGTCGAAAATTCGGTTATTGAGGTCAAAAAGCGCACCAAATCGGCGATAGACGCGCTTACTATGTCAGGTATAAATAGCGAATTTTTCGTGGACCTTGCGCTAAAAGCCGCAGGACGAAAGGAATAAAAATGGAAATAAAAGACGTCAAAAATGCAGACGACCTTCGTAAACTCGACAAAAAAGATTTGTCGCGGTACGCGCAATTGCTCAGAGCGCGTATCATCGAAGTTACGCTCGAAAACGGCGGGCATCTCGCGTCCAATCTCGGCATAACCGACCTTGCCGTGGCGTTACACTACTGTTTCGACACGCCCAAGGACAAAATAGTGTGGGACGTCGGGCATCAGACTTACGCGCACAAACTCATAACGGGCAGATGGGAACTTATGGGCAAACTGCGCACCGACGAAGGCGCGTCTGGATTTCCGTCGCCGAAGGAGAGCGAATACGATTCGTTTACGACGGGACACAGCGGAACTTCGCTGTCTATGGCGCTCGGTCTTGCGCGCGCTCGCGACCTTGTCGGCGGGAACGAAAAAGTCGTAGCCGTGATAGGTGACGGGGCTTTTACGAGCGGCGAAATTTACGAGGCACTCAATGACCTCGGCGACAGACCTACACCGATGATCATCATACTTAACGACAACAATATGTCCATAAGTCGCAACGTCGGCGCAATGAGCAAATATTTTAACAATCTCAGGGTAAACAGAAAGTTCGTCGGCTTCAAGAGCGACTTCAAAGCAGACCTCGCGTCGCTGCCTTTTGTCGGCAAACCGCTTGCCCGCGCGTTGACGAGCGTAAAGAACAGCGTCAAGAGGCGGGTGGTCGGCGATAAATTTTTCGAAAGGTTCGGGCTTAAATATTACGGACCGTACGACGGACACAATATGGAACGCATTTTGGACGCGCTCGCGATCGCCAAAAGTTCGCAAGTTCCCGTCATAATCCATTTTCTTACCGACAAGGGGCGCGGATACGCGGAAGCGCAGACAGATCCTCAAAAATATCACGGCATATCGCCAAAAGGTGAGAAAGGACTGTCCATGTCGGCGGTAGTCGGCAAAACTCTTTGCGAAGTGGCGCGTACTTCGAACATAGCGGTCGTGACGGCGGCTATGACCGACGGGCTTTGTCTAAATCAATTTGCCGCCGAATATCCGCAAAGGTTTTTCGACGTAGCCATTGCCGAGCAACACGCCGTATCATTGTGCGCGGGGCTTGCGCGCGGCGGGGTCAAGCCGTATTTTGCGGTATATTCGACGTTTTTGCAACGCGGATTCGATCAAGTCTTGCACGACGTGTGCCTCAACGACTTGCCCGTAACTTTTCTCATAGACAGAGCGGGAGCGGTAGGACCCGACGGAGCGACGCACCAAGGCATATTCGACCTGTCGTATTTGTCGCTTATACCGAATATGGCGATAGCCTCGCCAAAGGACGGGACCGAACTTGCCGCGCTCATAAAGTGGTCGGCGACGGTAAAAACGCCGCTTGCGATAAGGTACGCGAAAAGTTACTCGCGCGACTTCGGGGAATGCGCTCCGATAGAATTCGGCAAGTGGGAGGTTCTCATTAGAGCGGACAGCGGAGTGACTGTGCTTGCGGTCGGCAAGACAAACGAGATAGCCGTTTCGCTCGTCGGCGCGACGGTGATAAACGCGCGTTTCGTTTTGCCGCTCGACGAAGAACTTCTCGATTCGCTCGAAGGGACGGTCATAACGTTAGAGGACAACGTTTTGCACGGCGGGTTCGGCGAGGCGGTCAAAAACAGGATAGGAAAGAGGTGCAATGTTGTTGCGATAGGGCACGGTAACGAGTTTTGCGATATTCGCAGCATAGACAAAACGTACGAAAAATCGGGCTTGACTGTGCAAAACGTGCAAAAAATCGTTAATTCGGCTGTGATTTCGCTTGAAAATCATAAAAATTTATAGTATAATTTAGGCAGGAGAATAAATGTCGATCGGAATTTATACAAATTTATACAAGGATAACGATTTGTCGGTAACGAAAGCGGTCGTTAAACTTTTGCAGTCCGCAAAAATGAAGTTTTACGTCGCGCAAAATCTCGGCAAATTCTTTCCCGATTGCGAAACTTACGACAATTTCGGGCGGCTCGATATGCTCATAACGGTGGGCGGCGACGGAACTATTCTCGGCGTCGCTCGGAGTTGCATGGAGAGCGGCGTGCCCATTCTCGGCGTAAACAAAGGGACGCTCGGCTTCATGGCGGAGATAGAACTGTCCAACCTCGAACAAATAATAGGCATAATACGCGACGGCGATTACAAGATCGACAAGCGAATGATGCTCTGTTGCGAGTACGATGGCAAGGTCTATTACGCGCTGAACGACGCGATCGTATATAGGTACGACACCAAGATGATAGCGGTCGACGTGGAGATAGAGGGGCAACTTTTGGACAAATATTCGTGCGACGGATTTATAGTATGCACGCCAACGGGTTCTACCGCGTATTCGCTTTCGGCGGGTGGACCGATAATGAGCCCGTCGGCGAACGCGATATGCCTTACGCCCGTCAACTCGCACTCGTTGCATACCCGTCCCGTCGTGATAAGCGCGGACGAGGTCGTGGACATTTCGGTGCGAAAGGCGTACGAATCGCCGGTACTCATAATAGACGGCGTGGAAATGACAAAAATAAAAACGGGCGCGGATCTGCGATTTTACAAATCCCCGTCGCCCCTTAACTTCATAAGGCTCAAAGACAGCAACTTCTATTCCAAACTGTTGTCCAAACTCAATATTTGGGGATTGACCGAAAATTAAAGGAGAGGTGTATATGGAACGCAACGAAAGACAACTCAAAATTCTCGAACTTATTGCAACCAAGAATATCGAAACGCAAGACGAACTTGCTTTCGAACTCAAAAAACTCAATTACAACGTTACACAAGCCACGATCTCGCGCGACATAAAGGAGTTGGGGCTCGTCAAAACGAGGTACATAGCGTCGGGAGCCGATTCGGTCAATGAACGCATAAAGAGGATATTCAAACTTGCCGTGCTTTCGGTCAACGTCGCTTGCAATATCGTCGTACTCAAAACTTTGCCGGGTTGCGCGAACGCTACGGGAGATATGCTCGACAAATTACGTGACAGCGACGTACTCGGTTGCGTTGCGGGCGAGGATACGGTCATGGCGGTTTGCGTTGACGCAGACGCAGCCAAACGTACGGTCGAAAAACTGTACGAGATCATAGGCTGAAATGTTAAGAAATATAACAATAAAAAATCTTGCGCTCATAAGCGTTGCCGAACTTGAATTCGGCGAAGGGCTTAACGTACTCAGCGGCGAAACGGGGGCAGGCAAGTCGATAATCGTAGACGCCATAATGCTTCTGCTCGGCGCGAAATATGACAAGACCTTGCTCGGCTTTGGTGCAAAGAGCGGGCTTGTCGAAGGAGTGTTCGACGTTACCGAAACGATACGACCTGTTTTGACCGAAATGGGATACGACGCGGAGGACGAGGTGATCGTTTCGCGCCGCTTTTTCGAGGACGGAAAAAACGAGATCCGCATAAACGGCAGAATGGCGACCGCGTCTATGCTCAAACGCTTGACAGAGAAACTTGTGGACATTTACGGTCAGCACGAGTACATTTCGGTGGCGAAAACAGCCGAGCAAGGGCGCATTTTGGATCATTATGCAAGGCATAATATACGCGCATACCTCGACGAACTCAAAATAAAGGCGACCGAACTCAACGAACTTAACGCAAAGATTGCGGAAACGGGTACAGCCGACGACCGCGAAAGAATGATAGACATTCTCAAATTCCAGATCGACGAAATAGAGGCGGCGAAAGTCAAACGCGGCGAGGAGGACGAACTTACCGCAAGACGAAAGGTCGTCGCTTCCGCCGAAAAAATCAACAACGCGCTTGCCGCCGCGCTCGGCGTCGTGAGTGAAAACGAGCCTTCCGCCGTCGCTTTGGTAGAGGAAGGAGCGTCTATTTTGCAAAGCATATCGCACATAGACGGGACGTACGCCGATATATACGGTAGACTTACTGCCGCAATGGACGAACTCGGCGACATAGCGGAAACCATCAAGTACGAACTCGACAAGGAATTCGACGCGAGCGACCTCGACAAGATAGAGGACAGGCTCGATCTTCTGAAACTTATACGCAAGAAGTACGGCGACTACGACAAAATGACCGAATTTTACAATAGGTCCACCGAGCAACTATTCAATCTCATCAACGGCGACAAAATTTTCGCCGCGCTCACTAAACGCAAGAACGAACTCATTCGCGAAATTTACGATATTTCGCTCAAATTGAGCGCCGCACGCAAAAAATCGGCGGCCGTGTTCGAAACCGAAATGCAAAAACACCTCGTCGAACTCGGCATGAAGTCGGTTAAATTCGAAGTAAGATTTTCACCGTTTCCGCCTATCGAAGAATGTGAAAAGCATATAACGCCGCTCGGTATGGACAAGATCGAGTTTTATTTCAGTCCCAACCGCGGACAGCCGCTTCAACCGATGACCAAGATCATTTCGGGCGGCGAAATGTCGCGATTTATGCTCGCGCTCAAAGTCGTCGGCGGCGAAAAGGACGATATTCCCACTATGATCTTCGACGAGATCGACGCAGGCATAAGCGGCATTACGGGCATGACGGTTGCGCAAAAGTTACAGCAGATCGCCCTCAATCATCAGGTGCTGTGCGTGACCCATTTGCCGCAGATCGTGGCTATGGCGACAGAGCATTTCTATATCGAAAAATCGGTGAACGAGGACAGAACGTACACCCATGTGAATAAACTCGATCGCGACGGAATGATAGGAGAGATCGCGCGTTTAAGCAGCGGGCTAAACAGCGACCGCTCCGTTTCCGCGGCTCAGGAACTCAAACAGTGGTGCGACGATTACAAAAAATCATTGAAGTAAATGGGATTACGCTTTTTTGGAAAAGCGTAGGAAAAACATTTTTATTTACCAACCTTTTGACGGCTCCCTTTGGCTAAGGGGAGCCGTCACCGTCAGGTGACTGAGGGGATTGTAGGTAGTGGCAAAATAGGTAGTTATGGATAAGCCGCTTTGTATACAAGCAATTGCTATTTTATAGGATAAATTTTATCCTATCTCCATTCGTCACTCGCTAACGCTCGTGTCACCTTTCCCGCATCGCAACCTGTGCTTTTAAGCAAGTTTGCTTGGAGAACCAAGCAAACTTACAATATACGCTTGATCCTTTTCGTGTGAGTACAGGTATCTCGCACGAGGTGGCTATCGCCGCTTATCTATGAAAAGGGTCAGATAAGAACAAAAGATTAAAATATTAAAAAATATATAAAAAATGCAAAATAAATAAAAATTCAAGTGAAAAAAATTTGTCAAAACGCTTGACATTGACTCAAAAATATGCTAAAATATGGATAATATAAAAACTAAATAAAAGGAGAGTAGTAACCATGAAGTTTTCAAAACGTTTAATTGTAGTTATTCTGGTGATAATTTTATGTGTCCCATGCATTTGCGCGATAAGCGGACCGAAATCAGATGTTCACGCTTATTCGAAAATGTATTCCGATCAGGATGTTTATTATTTTTCGGATTCGAATCCTTACATACAAGAAGAAGAATTCGAAAAAAATAAACTGAGCGTTTATTACGACGTTAAGAATTTATTGACTCCGTATGAATTCAGATATTTAGTATATACCGGATATTTTTGGGGTCTTAACGATAAAATCGTGGTAATAGACATAAAGACAATGCTACCGGACGTTAGACTGTTGAGAGATTTGTTCTGCTTGCTTAAAGATCAAGGCTGCTTGGTAGCCTTTATTACTCCCAATCTTAGAGAAGATTATGAAGTAGAATTAGAGGGTGACGAAATCGATTATTTACCTGTGGATTATTATGAATCGTGCCAAAATCTTTATTGGGGAGCGTATCGTTTATTTTGGGATTATACTGTTTTCGATATGGCATATCGCAATTCATTAGGTGGCGAAGTACCTGATTACGTATTTGATGATCCCGTATTATCAAGATCATATTGGGGCGATAACTTTCTTTGGGATATTTGGCAAGATACGACGATAATGATCGACGGTAGGTTTTTTGGCATAAATGAATATTCGAATTTGGATCTCGAAACCGTGATTAAGTCACATGAGTTACAAAGATTCCTTGTAAAATTATATTACGGAGTAGAAGGTGTGGACGCCGATAATGTCGATTTGTTCGATCATCAATTATATAATGATCTTTGGGAAAGATATTGCTACTTATACGGTTGTGATCTTGAGTTTGATAATATAGATATTTACGGAATGATACCTATTTGGGAATCGATACCCGAAATTGATTGGTATGCATCCGACTTTTATTATGAAGATGTAATTTGGGATTGTTTCAAAGGTTTGGTGGACGATCTTCGGTTAATAAATAATTTTCATATTTATATTCATATTCGTGGAACCAATGAATTTTGGGAATTGATCTATGACGCCGATTATCCCGAATATGACGAGCAAAAAGTTTCCTCGTCGACAGTATATTCTGTAATAAAGAAATGTCCGACAAAGGCTTATGGTATATTGGCTTGGTATCCGGATAATTTCTTTGATTTTCTTAAAAACTTGCAAGATAATTATGGAACGCAGGTTTATCTTTGGGAATTCGAACCTGTCACAGAGTGGGGAGATGGATTAAAGGTCTCTTTCTATGATGAAGTGGCAAGAGATTTTGGCTTGGATATTCCTTAAAGGAGGTTTTAGTTTATGAAAAAGATAGGTTTTTTCATTATTTTTGTTATAGCGTTTTCGCTCCTCCTTGTTTCATGTAGCGATATCCATGCCCAAAAATTATCGACTCCCTCGAATTTAAGAGAAGAAGACCAAATACTGATGTGGGACGCTGTGGAAAATGCAAGCGGCTACATAGTTTATTTAAATAAAAAAGAATATTTTACGACAGAGTGCAACTTCGACCTCGGTATTATTACCGAGGTCGGCGAATATATAATAGAAGTTATGGCGGTCGGTGACGACATAAATTTCATAGAGTCCGACGGACGCGAATTTAAGTACATAAAGCAGCCCGAAGCCCCCGTTGTGCCTACCGAGGGATTGTTATACAACGAATTGCTTGACGAAAACGGCAACTGCTACGGATACGAAGTTTATTTCGATTCGTTAAAATTTCCCGAAAACTTGGTGATCCCCGACGAACTCAACGACGGGTTGCCTGTATTGAGAATAGCGAACTACGCATTCGATTATGGATATATAGCGTTTCATTATTGCGGTATTCCGACACTTGTTCCGGATTACGATAAAGAAATCGTTTGCAATACTCGGACGGAATATTTGCGTTTGCCTAAGTATCTCGAAAGCATAGGCAGTAGTGCGTTTAATGGATTTACCAATCTTCAACGCGTAGATATACCCGAAGGCGTAAAGTCTATAGGATCTTCTGCGTTTGAAGGCAACATCAGACTGACAAAACTTAAGTTACCGTCTACGCTTGAATCGATAGGCGCGTCGGCGTTTAAAAAATGCAGAATGCTCGACAATATCGTCATACCGGAAGGCGTAACTCGCCTGGAAGAAAGCGTTTTCAGCGGATGTTATTCTCTTAGCAATATTACCTTTCCGTCAAACATAAATTATGTCGGCGCTCATACCTTGGACTATACGCCTTGGTACAACGAGCATCCGGACGGGTTTATTGTATTCGGCGAATATCTTGTGGGATATCGCGGCAAAACGCTTACCGACAATTGGCCTAAAGAGATCAAATACGTTGTGCGAAACGCATTTTCGTTCAGCAATATAGAAACGGCGGTGTTGCCTTCGAATGTTTCGGTGTCGGTAGCAGGTCTGTTTGAAAATTGCGAAACGGTAAGAGAGGTAATATTGCCCGACAATATGACCGAGATCCCCCGTGCTTATTTTGCCGGCTGTAAATCGCTCAAGACGGTACATCTACCCTCGTCTTTGCAAGTTATAGGCGATAACGCTTTCAGATATACAGATCTTGAGATTTTGGATATTCCCGAAGGTGTGATCGAAGTAGGGACTTATGCATTCGGGGGATCGTCGCTACGCGAAATTTCTGTTCCGGCGTCACTGAAAAAAGGGAATAACATTTTTTTCAATTGCTATAGACTTGAAAATGTAAGGTTCAACGACGGGTGTACTACCGTTTTCATGAGCATGTTTAAAAATGCGGGTAAAGACGCTACGGGCAATCCGATAATGAACGTCGAATTGCCCGACTCCGTAATAAGTATAGAAAGTAGCGCCTTTTCTGGGTGCGGCTTGCTTTCCTTAAAGTTGCCCGAACATTTGGAGTCGATAGGAATAGGCGCTTTTTTAAATTGCACGGTGAAGACGTTGGATCTGCCGTCATCGCTCGTAACGATAGAAAGAAGCGCGTTCAAAGGCAGCGGACTAACGTCTATTGAAATTCCCGATAGTATAACCGAATTACCGGAATTTCTTTTCCAGGATTGCGCCGAACTGAGCGACCTGAAACTCCATGACGGCATAACGAAGATAGGCTGGTCGACTTTTGAGAATTGCGCCAAACTCGGCAAGTTGGATCTGCCGTCATCGCTCGTAACGATAGAAAGAAGCGCGTTCAAAGGCAGCGGACTAACGTCTGTCGAAATTCCCGTTGGTGTGACCGAAATCAAAGAAACCGTATTTCAGGATTGCGCCGAACTGAGCGACCTGAAACTCCACGACGGCATAACGAAGATAGGCGAGTCGGCTTTTGAGAATTGCGTCAAACTCGGCAACGTCGATCTGCCGTCATCGCTCGTATCGATAGAAAAAAACGCGTTCAGAGGCTGTGGACTTACGTCTGTCGAAATTCCTACCGGCATAACGAGAATCGGAATTTCGGTATTCCAAGGGTGTACCGAACTGAGCGACGTAAAATTTCACGACGGCGTAAAAAGCATATTGGCGTACGCTTTTGAGTTTTGCGAAAAGCTTACTGAAATACATTTGCCCGCCGCTCTTACGGTTATCGGTAAAAATGCGTTCGAAGGCACGGGGCTGACGAGAGTCGTTCTCCCGCAAGGCGTAAAAGATTTCAGCGGGTTCAAAGACTGCAAGTCGTTGCGCGAAGTAGTTATGGGAGATAAAATTGAAACGATAGACTCGTACGCGTTCGACGGGTGCGTCAATTTGCGTGAGATAAAGTTGCCCGATTCGCTCACCGAAATAGGCGATAGAGCATTTGCAGGCACCTCGATCACCGAGATCGTTATCCCGGAAACGGTTACGAAGATAGGCTCGCATGTGTTCGACGGATGTACCGCTTTGAAAACTATGGTGATTTCCGCCGCCCTTGCCGATAATTTATCCTGCCTTGCGGGAAGCGACGAAAACAGCGCTCCGCCCCTCGAAAAACTTTTCTTCTGTGGCGGCAAAGTCCTTTGGGGCGGCTACTTTCCGTTCGACAGCGAAAACGCATTTTATCCAAAGGGAACTAAAGTTTATTTCTACACCGACGACGTAAGCATACCGTATTTCGGCTACTATTGGACTTACGACAACGACGGCGGAATCATCGAAATCGTAAACGTGTAATACGAAAAAATAGATTTATACGCGGCTTTTCGGAGTCGCGTATATTTTTTTTGTCTGTAATATACACTATTTTTATGAAGAAACGGATCATGTTTTTGTGCCTGTTCACGGTCCTTTTGGTGTCTTCGTCTTTGCGGGCGGAGCCTGCGATGGCGAACATCAAGTCGGTCAACGTCGGCGGCTTTCCGATAGCCATGGAACTATCTATCGACGGCGCGGTCGTGGACGAAGTCGGATTCGTAAAGACGGCTGCGGGCAACGCCACGCTTGCCAACAAACTTCAAAAAGGCGATACGATTACCGCTATCGACGGCGAAAAAGTGAGCGGTTGCGACGATGTGATCGACGCGGTCGAGGGCGGCGACGGCGCGGAACTCGAATTGACGCTGATACGAAGCGGAAAAGAGGCTACGGTGTCCGTCGTGCCGTATATCGAAACGGACAGCGGCGCTTACAAGTTGGGGGTCTATATACGCGACACGATTTCGGGCATAGGCACCGTCACATATGTCAAAGAAAACGGCTATTTCGGAGCGCTGGGACACAAGATCACCGATTCGGTTGCGGGCGACGTCCCCATAAGCGGCGGGGAGGTCTACGAATGTGAGATCCTCGGCATAGATGCGAGCAAACGCAACGCGCCGGGAGAGATCCGCGCCGCTCAAAAAGGCGACCCCATAGGCGAAATTTACGACATGAGCGACTTCGGGATCTTCGGAAAGTTGTTCGCGTACTCTGTTCGCAGCGACCCTGTGAGCGTGGGGACGCAAGATGATGTTACGCCGGGCAAAGCGTACATCATGACCACTTTGGACGGACTCGGCGTGTACGAGGTGGAAATAATCAAGGCGTACAGGCAAAGCGAAGCCGCCCCGAAAGGAATGTTTTTGCGCGTGACCGACAAAAGATTGCTTGGCATCGCGGGCGGAATAGTTCAGGGAATGAGCGGAAGCCCGATCTTGCAAAAAGGGAAACTCATCGGAGCGGTCACACACGTACTTGTCAACGATCCCGCCAAGGGATTTGCTATATACGCCGATTGGATGATGTCGGCTTAAAAAGGAGGAAATATGAAAAAAATTTGTTTTGCGGTAGTCGCCGCATTGCTCGTCTTGCTTATCGCGACCTCGCCGCGCGCTAACGTATTTGCAGAGGAGAAGTATAACGCAAGGGCGGCGCTCCTCATGAATTACGACACGGGCGAGGTGCTTTTCGAGCAGAATGCGGACGCGAAATTGCAAATAGCAAGCATGGTGAAAATAATGACGCTCAACATTATTTTCGATGAGATCGAAAAGGGGAACCTCAGCGTAGATGACGAAATTTCGGTAAGCGAAAACGCGTCGAGCATGGGCGGATCGCAGGCTTTTTTGGACGCAGGCTGCGTTTACAAGGCGGACGAACTCATAAAAAGTATAGTCGTGGCGTCCGCAAACGATTCTTGCGTGGCTATGGCTGAGCATATCGCGGGTAGCGTAAGCAATTTCACCGCCCGCATGAACGACAAGGCGCAACGCCTCGGCATGGAAAACACTTGTTTCGTAAATTGCACGGGACTACCTGCGCCCAACCAATATTGTTGCGCAAAAGACGTCGGCAAAATGTTCCGCGAACTTGTAGGACATAAAAAGTTTTTCGATTATGCCGGCATATGGATGTTCGATTTCGTGCATCCGAGCGGCAGAATAACACAACTAACCAACACAAACAAACTCGTGCGATTTTACGAGGGTTGCGACGGCGGCAAGACGGGATTTACGGGAGAGGCGCTTTCGTGCCTCGCGGCTACGGCGAAAAGGGGAAACACGAGGTTTATTTCCGTCGTGATAGGAGCGCCCGACGCCAAGACCCGTAACGCGCAGGTTTCGACTATGCTTAACGAAGCGTTCGCCTCTTACGAAACGCGCCAATATGTGTTCGGACAAAACGGTTGCGGCTATGCCGACGTTCGAGGCGGCAAGGCGGATAATGTCGAATGTGCGCCGAGCGAAGATTATTTCTTGCTCACCCGCAAAGGCGAAACAAAGGACGTGCGTTGCGATTTCGACATTTGGAAGGTCGCCGCACCCGTAAAGAAAGGCGATAAGGTGGGAAAAGTTACCGTTTACGTGCAAAACGAATGTGTCAAAGAGATCGACCTCGTGGCTATGACAGACATAAGTAAGCGCGGCTTTGCCGACATACTCGATGAAGTCATAAAGGAGTGGTAAGTTCTCATATGCGCCGCAAAAATGCGTTCCTTGAAGAAAGGGACGCTTTTTTGTTTGACTGAAAGGCTGAAATGATATATAATAGTAGATATGCTGGGAATTTTGTTTGACGGCAGTTTGGACTTCTTTTTGAGGATAATACTTTTTGTCCTTGTTGCCGTCGCATTGCTATTTTCTATAATTTTGCACGAGATTGCGCACGGACTCGTCGCTCATTGGAACGGCGACGACACCGCAAAAAACAGCGGCAGACTCACGCTCAATCCCGCCAAGCACTTCGACCCGTTGGGGGCGATAATGATTTTGTTCGTCGGCTTCGGTTACGCAAAACCCGTGCCCGTAAACCCGAACAATTTCCGCAAATACAAAACGGGCTTCTTTCTTGTGTCGATAGCGGGCGTGACGATGAACCTCTTGATAGCCTTCGTTTCGTCGGGGCTATACGTACTCATCAACATATTCGCCGCTCGAAGCGGGAGCATGGCTCTCGTGTTGCTTGCGCTGTTCTTTTACTATCTTTCACAGTTCAACATAACGTTGCTTTTCTTCAACATTTTGCCGCTTTTCCCGCTCGACGGCTTTAACGTAATAAGGTCACTTTGCAAGAGGGAGAACGGATTCATAAGGTTTATGCAAAAGTACGGACAGTTCATCTTGATCGCGCTCATACTCGTGTCGATCATGGTCGAGCGTTTAGCCGCGCCTATCTGGTTCAGTCCTCTCGACTTGTACTTCAATTATACGGCGGGCTATGTGCGCATCGGGTTCAACGCTTTTTGGCGAATGATCTTCGGGGGGATTTGATATGTCCGATTACGAAAAACTTTTTGCCGAAGAAGGCTACGAAGAAGACGAAAACGCATACAGGTTCAAGTTGAACGATTTCGAAGGTCCGCTCGATACTTTGCTCTTTTTGATACGCAAGTCGAGAATGAGCATCGAGGACGTCGAGATCTCCAAAATAACCGAGCAATATCTCGAATTTATGAAGCAGATAGATTCGGTCGATCTCGACAAGGCGTCTGAATTTATAACCATGGCGGCGCTTTTGCTCGAAATAAAAAGCAAGTCGCTACTCCCCAAACCTCCCGAACCCGAACCGAGCGCCGAGGACGAGGAGAAGGCGCTTCGTCAGCAATTGCAGTTGTACGCTCTTTACAAAGAGGCTGCCGAAAAGATGAAGCAAAGCGAAACGGAGGACGTGTTCTATCGCAACCCAGATCCGTCGGTGGGAATGCCGAGGCTCCAACTTGCCGATATGAACAAGTCGGGACTTATGGAAGCGCTCAAACGTATGTTCGTCAAACTCGAAGAACGCGCCGCTTTGCTGAAAGAGCGACATATAGTAATGGACAGGTTCACCGTTGCCGAAATGGTGGACATAATAAAAAACAAACTCGAAAACAAAAAAGAAGTGACTTTTTTCGAATTGTTCGAGCCGGATTACTCCAAAAGCGAAGTTATAACGACCTTTCAGGCGTTGCTCGAACTCATAAAAGCGCAGCAGGTGACCGCAAAACAGGACGCGCTTTTCGAAGATATTATTATACATAAGGCGGAATAGTTATGGAACTCGATCTACTCGATAATGCTTTGGAATCGTTGCTTTTCGTGTCCGGGGACGGATTGAAGATAAGCGACATAGCCGATTTGCTCGGCTTGCAAAAGAGCGAAATCAATGCGGCAATCAAAAGACTGAAAGACAAATATTCGGGACAATGCGGAATTCATCTCATAAGTTACAACGGCAAGGTGCAATTTGCCTCCAACCCCGATTATGCCGATACGGTGTCGCAGATACTTAACCCCATAAAGGAAAAAGCGCTGACTAGTGCCACTTTGGAAACGGTGGCTATCATCGCTTACAAACAGCCCATAACAAGGCTCGAACTCGAAAGTATTCGCGGCGTGAATTGTGATTACGTCGTTCAGGTGCTGTTAAAACATAACCTTATCGAGGTCGTGGGACGCAAGGACGTCATAGGCAAGCCGCTTTTGTTCGGCACTACCGACGAGTTTTTGAAGCGCTTCCAGATAGATTCGATCAAGGACTTGCCCGACTACGAACAACTTTTGGAGAATATTCGTGTAATCTCGGCGAACGAAGAAACGGAGGAGAAAGGACTGTATCACGAATTCGAACTTCCCGCCGAGGAAGAAGTTCCCGAATTTCTTCAAGGAGAGCAACTCGACAAGATCGAAGCGCCTCTTGACGAAAAGGACGATAAATCGGATACATAAAATATTTGTTATTTGATTGCAAACTCACCGAATTGAGTATATAATGTTATTGCCCGACAAAAGGAGCGATTCCAAAGGAAAGGCGAATGCAATGTAATTATATCGGTCATGTAAGTACAAGGAGTTATCCGAGTATAAACGCTGCCTACATAGATTTATGTTTGCTTCGCTTTTTTACGGGCGGAGCAATTTTTTTATGGAGGAAATTATGGAAACGCGTGTTGCCGTCATTGGCATAATCGTCGAAAACAAAGATTCGGTCGAAAAACTGAACGAGATCTTACATAGTTATGCCGACGTGATCATCGGCAGAATGGGTCTGCCATACAAAGAAAGGCGAATATCGGTGATAAGCATAGCGGTTGACGCGCCGCAGGACGTAATAGCGGCGCTTTCGGGCAAGATAGGCAATTTGCCTGGAATAAGCGCGAAAGCGGCATATTCCAACGTTATTTCGCATGACTGAGCCTAAAACGACGATAGACAAACTCATAGACGAAAGGTCGCTCTCGCTCGAAGAATATGAGTCGCTCGTTGCGGGATATTCGCCCGAAACAGCGGCATATGCTGCGCAAAAAGCGTGCGAAATCAGGCAAAGCATTTACGGCAACGCCGTCTTTACGCGCGGGCTTGTTGAGATAAGCAACTACTGCAAAAACGACTGCCTGTACTGCGGAATAAGGCGAAGCAATCGCTCGGCTGTTCGCTACCGTCTGACGCGCGAACAGATCGAGGCTTGTTGCGACGAGGGGTATTCGCTCGGTTTTCGCACCTTTGTTTTTCAAGGCGGCGAGGACGCGTTCTTTGGCGACGACTTTATGTGCGGGCTATTAGCGAGCGTCAAGGGCAAATATCCCGATTGCGCCGTCACGCTTTCGCTCGGCGAAAGGTCACGTGAAAGTTACAAAAGAATGTTCGACGCGGGCGCGGACAGATACTTGTTGCGACACGAAACGGCTGATGAAAGCCATTACGGCAAACTTCATCCCAAGGAAATGTCGTTTTCGAACAGGATAAAGTGTTTGTATGAGTTGCGCGAAATAGGTTATCAGGTCGGTTGCGGATTTATGGTCGGCTCGCCGTATCAAACTTACGCGACAATCGCGAAAGACTTAAAGTTCATCGAAACGTTCAAGCCCGATATGTGCGGAATAGGACCGTTCGTGCCTCATCACGAAACGCCGTTTGCATCCCAAAAGGCGGGGAGCGCCGAACTTACTTGCTTTTTGCTGTCGCTAATAAGGCTCATCCATCCGCCCGTGCTTTTGCCTGCGACGACCGCGCTCGGCACGATAGACGGGAGGGGACGCGAAAAGGGCATACTTGCGGGCGCAAACGTGGTAATGCCAAATCTTTCGCCCGTATCGGTGCGAAAAAAATACGAACTTTACGACAATAAGATATGTACGGGCGACGAGGCGGCGGAATGTCGCGCTTGCCTTGCCCGAAGGATCGAATCGACAGGCTGTTATCTTGCCGTCGATCGAGGAGATATAAAAAAATAAATTTCAAGGAGTAACTTTATGAATTACGACCCCAAATCGAGTAAAGCCGAAGAATTTATTAACGACGAAGAAATTCGCGAAACTTTGCTTTACGCGGACCGAAACAAAAACAACGTCGAACTTATCGACAAAATTCTCGATAAGGCTCGACCGAAAAAGACGAGTAGCGGCTACGTTTGCAGCGGTCTTACGCACCGCGAAGCGTCCGTTCTGCTCAGTTGCGAGATCCCCGAAAAGGTGGAGGAGATTTACAAGATCGCCGAGCAAATAAAGTTGGCTTTTTACGGCAATCGCATAGTTATGTTCGCGCCGTTGTATCTGTCCAATTACTGCGTCAACGGCTGTTTGTATTGTCCGTATCACCATTCCAATAAGCATATCGCGCGTAAAAAACTCACCATGGAGGAGATAGAGGCGGAAGTACGCGCCTTGCAGGATATGGGGCACAAGCGTCTTGCGATCGAGGCGGGCGAAGATCCCGTAAATAATCCCATAGAGTATATTCTCGACAGCATAAAGACGATATATTCCATAAAGCACAAGAACGGCGCGATAAGGCGCGTAAACGTCAATATCGCCGCCACCACCGTCGAAAACTATCGTAAACTCAAAGAAGCGGGAATAGGCACTTACATACTTTTTCAGGAAACTTATCATAAGGAAAGTTACCTGAAACTTCACCCGACAGGTCCGAAACACGATTACGCATACCATACCGAGGCTATGGACAGGGCTATGGAGGGCGGCATAGACGACGTGGGACTCGGCGTATTGTTCGGGCTAGAACTGTACAGGTACGAATTTGCGGGGCTCATCATGCACGCCGAACACCTCGAAGCCGTTCACGGAGTGGGACCGCACACCATAAGCGTGCCGCGAGTGAAGCGGGCGGACGGAATAGATCCGACGGCGTTCGACAACTCTATAAGCGACGATATTTTCGCCAAGATCACGGCTTGTATTCGTCTTGCCGTTCCATATACGGGAATGATAATTTCGACGCGAGAGAACGAGGCGGTTCGAGCAAGACTATTGAGGCTCGGCATATCGCAGGTCAGCGGCGGCTCGCGAACTTCTGTGGGTGGCTATACCGAAAGCGAACGCCCGCACGACACCGAGCAGTTTGACGTTTCGGACACTCGCACCCTCGACGACGTTGTACTGTGGCTCATGCGAAGCGGACACATACCTTCGTTTTGCACCGCTTGCTACCGCGAGGGCAGAACGGGCGACAGGTTTATGAGTTTGTGCAAGACTGGGCAAATAGTCAATTGCTGCCACCCGAACGCCCTCATGACTCTCGCCGAATATCTCGTCGATTACGGTTCGGCAGAGAGCAAAAAGGTGGGATTCGAACTTATTTCAACCGAACTCGAAAAGATAACAAACCCCAAGGTCAAAAGCATAGCGGCAAGCAATATCGAGGACATAAAGAACTCGAATCGTCGCGATTTCAGATTTTAAGGGAGGGCGTATGGGACTTAATGAAGTTGCATCGGCGGAACGCGTGCATATAACTTTTTTCGGTATGACGAACGTCGGCAAGTCAAGCCTCGTCAACGCAGTTACGGGACAAGACCTTTGCGTCGTTTCGGAAGTAGAGGGGACGACAACCGATCCCGTGAAAAAAGCGATGGAATTGTTGCCGCTCGGTCCGGTAGTCGTTGTGGATACGCCTGGACTATATGACAGCACGTCGCTCGGCAAACTCCGCATGGAAAAGGCGATCGGCGCGCTCGATTATACGGACATTGCGATACTCGTGGTAGACGCGGTAAAAGGGCTGCAAAACGGCGATAGAGAACTCATATCGCAGTTCGAAGCCAAAAAAATACCTTATATTGTCACGCATAATAAGGCTGATCTGCTTGATTCCGTGCCGCAAGGCAATGACAATAATATTTACGTCAGCGCGACGAAAAAGATAGGTATCGAGCAACTGAAAGAACTTATAGGAAAATTTGCCAAACCTAACGACAAAAAGATCGTGGGCGACATTTTGAACGGCGGCGACATAGCCGTGCTTGTCGTACCCATAGATTCGGCGGCTCCCAAAGGACGGCTTATCATGCCGCAACAGCAGACGATACGCGATATTCTCGACAGCGGCGCGGTAGCCGTAGTCGCGCGTCCCGAAGAACTTGCGGATACGCTTGACCGAATAGGCAAGCCCAAAATAGTCATTACCGATTCTCAGGCGTTCGGGGTCGTGTCGAAGATCGTGCCGAGCGACGTTATGCTCACGTCGTTCTCTATTTTGTTTGCGAGATACAAGGGGAATTTGCCGACGCTCGTAAAAGGCGCGGCTGTCATTGACGACTTACGCGACGGCGACAAGATACTCATAGCCGAAGGTTGCACTCATCATCGTCAATGCGAGGACATAGGAACCGTAAAGATCCCCAAATGGCTTAATGCTCACACGGGGAAGAAACTCGTTTTCGAATATTCGTCGGGAACTCAATTCCCGGATCCGAGCGACTGTCGTCTTGTAATCCATTGCGGCGGCTGTATGCTCAACGAACAGGAGATGAGGAGCAGAGTAGCCCGCGCTGTCCAATGCGGTGTACCCATTACCAATTACGGAGTGGCGATAGCCCATATGCACGGCATTTTGCGCCGCAGTCTTTCGCCGTTTGGCGACATAGCCGCAATTTTGGACGAGAGGAAAAAGGCATAATCGTTTACTATTTACAGCGAAAAGGCAGTAAGCAAAAACCTCAAATAATACAAAAAAATACCGTAAAGGCGGGTGTCCATAGGGATTCTATGAATAAGCGGTTTGGCGGTTAGTCAAACCGCTTATTCGTTGTCCTTCCCGTGTTATGCGGCTTCTTCCTGCGCGAGGTCGGGAAT
>CANQAE010000005.1 GCA_947589465.1 uncultured Clostridia bacterium
TTATTATATTTTGGCAGGCGATGCCGAAAACGGCTATGAAGCGGCGGCAGAATTGGCCGAAGAAAACGAAGGCATAGGGTATTTCTCCTTGAAATTGCAACCCGACGGAGCAACTATCTTGGTCGACGGCAAGGAAACGTTGGTTCCCGTAATGTATTTGACCGATTTGCAAACGGGGAACGAAATTAAATTCCTCAGAGCGGAGGATTTGGGAATCGAAGTAAATCCGCCAATGTAAAAAGAGGCAAAGCAAAAAGACTTTAAGTTGACTTGGACTTTTAGTCCATAAAAAGCGAATAAGTCGGGGCGCGGCCATAAACCGCGCCTTTTGTTTGCTCTTTTTCGTGCGAGTACAAGTATCTCGCACGAAATTCAATCCCCTTCCGTCACTTCGTGACACCTTCCGCGTCGCAATCTGCGCTTTTAAGCAAGTTTGCTGGTAATCAAGCAAACTGTGCAATTTACGCTTGTTCCTCCTTTTCGTGCGAGTACAAGTATCTCGCACGAGGCGACTTCGCCGCTTATATTAGAAGGGGCAGGCACGGAGAAAGGGCGACTTCGTCGCTTTATTTAAGGGACGCCTTCATAAGGTGGGCTTGCGCCCGAAAGACGATCCCATTCCGTTAATTAACGACCGAGTACGCAAAAAAAGCGGCGGATATTTCCGTCGCTTTTGCAAAATTTAATTTTTATCTATCAAAATCAAACTGTAAGGATACAATTAAACACTATTGTTGCAATCAAACTGCAATGCTACAATCAAACTATTATGATACAATCAAAATAAATAGGTATTTGTTTTGATTAGGTTTAATTGTTTTTATCAATCAATTTTTCGGGCTGTAATTCGGGCTTTCCTTTGTGATCGCAATGTCATGCGGATGACTTTCGACAAGACTTGCATTGGTGATTTGCACGAACTTGGCATTTTTGCGCAACGCTTCGATATTCGGTTGACCGACATAGCCCATGCCCGAACGCAATCCGCCCAAGAGTTGGAATATGATTTCGCTGAGCGCTCCGCGATAGGGGACGCGGCCCTCTACGCCTTCGGGGACGAGTTTGCGAGCGTCGTCTTGGAAATATCTGTCTTTGCTGCCGAGCGCCATAGCGCCGAGCGAGCCCATTCCGCGATAAGTCTTGAAACTTCTGCCTTGATAGATTTCCAATTCGCCCGGACTTTCGGTCGTGCCTGCAAAGAGCGAGCCGATCATAACGGCGTGCGCACCGCTGCCGATCGCCTTCGTAATGTCGCCGCTGTACTTTATTCCGCCGTCCGCGATCATAGTTTTGCCGTACTTGTCGGCGGCTTCGGCGCAGTTCATAATGGCGGTGACTTGCGGAACGCCTATGCCCGCAACGACACGGGTGGTGCAGATCGAACCGGGACCTATGCCGACCTTAACGACGTCTGCTCCGCGTTTATACAGCGCTTCCGCGGCGGCGTAGGTGGCTACGTTGCCCGCTACCAAGGTAATGCTTGGGAACCTTTTGCGAACGGCTTCCACGGTGTTCAAAACGCCGATATTGTGACCGTGTGCGGTATCCACTACAAGGCAATCGACACCCGCTTCGACGAGTGCCGAAGCGCGGTCCATAACGTCCTTGCCCGCGCCGACGGCTGCGCCTACCAAAAGTCTGCCTTTCTTGTCTTTTGCGGAATTTGGGTATTTGATCGCCTTTTCGATATCCTTTATAGTTATTAGTCCGCGCAACTTGAAATTTTCGTCTACCAAGGGGAGTTTTTCGATACGATGCTTGCCGAGTATACGTTTTGCTTCTTCGAGCGTTGTGCCTACGGGCGCGGTTACGAGTCCTTTCTTCGTCATAACGTTGCGGATAGGTTGTTCGAAATTAGTTTCGAACCTGAGGTCGCGGTTGGTGAGTATGCCGACCAACTTGTCGTTTTCGACAACGGGTACGCCGCTTATTTTGTATTTGCTCATAAGGGCGAGGGCGTCGCTGACGAGTTTGTCGGGCGCAATAAAAAACGGGTCGGATATAACTCCGTGTTCACTGCGTTTTACTTTGTCTACTTGTTCCGCCTGCGCTTCGATGCTCATATTTTTGTGGATTATGCCTATTCCGCCTTCGCGCGCCATTGCTATTGCCAAAGTGTATTCGGTAACGGTGTCCATTGCCGCGCTGATGAGCGGAATGTTCAACTTGACATCTTCGGACAACTTGGTGGAAAGGTCAACGTCTTTTGGAAGAATGTGCGATTCGCCCGGAATAAGCAAGACGTCGTCGAATGTAAGTCCGTTTTCTATGATTTTGTTGTTCATTACTTTTCTCCTTTACTGTTTATATAACTTAAAAACAAACCGGAATATGCAACTGCCAAGGGTTTGCCTTTGTATTCGGATTTTAAGATATTTTGCCATATGGGGTCGGAAATTTGCTGTTTTTCGGTATAGGCGATAATATCGTTCGTAAAGTACAGCACGCTCCGCATGAGAAAAAGCGTTGTAAGCGTATCAAGTTCGCTTTCGAGTTCGTTTATGAGAGAAGGAATGTATTTTTCTCTCAGCCCTTTATACAGATCGTTTGGGCTATTGCCGCTTATGAGAGTACTCTTGCCCAATCTGAATTGCTCGTCGAACGCGTTTAGCATTATAGCCGTTTCTTTGGGTGTAATGTCGTCCGTAAAGACGTCGTTTAGCGGGGTAGGTTTGCCGCGAAAAATCATAAGTTCGTCGCCACCGAGTACTGTTCGGGCTTTGTAATTTCGCGTCACGAGGTGTTCGTAATAACTGAAAAGCCCTATGTGCGCTTGCGGTTGCGAGTTAGTAAGATAATATTCGTCGAGTTTGGCGTAATAATCTTCCACGGCGGGGGTTTCGATCAGTTTTTGGGTATGCGCGAGCAACTTTTCGGCATACACGCGGTCGCCGCTCGAACCGAGCAGTTCGTCGGATAGGTCCACGCAATAGACGAGTCCGTCAAGACTGCCGCTGTCCGCGTACCGCTCCGCAAACATGAGCGCGCTGCGTTTCATACCGAGGTCGGCGGTGAATTTATAGCCGTCGTACGGGAAACAGAAAAAAACAAGAACCGCAATCAAAACGCAGACGAGCAAGATTGCCGCCGTTGTTATGGCTGCGGTTTTCAATATCGTTTTTCCGATTGACGGCTGCTGTTTCATTTGGAAAAAATACCCCGACGAACGAATTATCTAATATTATAACACAAAATTTCGTTACGTCAAAATGTTTTGCGCCGTTTTGTTGACTTGTAAAAAATTTTTATTCCCGTACCGCCGTTATTTCCATTGTAGTAGGCTCTATCAAAACGGCACACGTGTCCTTGTTTTCGTCCACAAACGCGACGTACCAAAAGTATCCGCCCGCCGCGTTCACGGGGTTGGAAATAAGGCGTATGTAAATTTCATACTTGCCGCTTTTTATTATATCCGAGCCGTTCAATCTTTTAAGCGCCGTTTCGAATGCCTTTTCGGCGGTGATGAATTCGTCGGTCTTGACGGACGATAGTTCTATCGTTTCGTCATCCACCGATACGGTCATATTCCCCGTTTCGCACCGAGCCGCTATTTCGAACGAATAGGTGTTTTCGAAAGGATGCTTGACGAAATCGCCGCTGTATTCCGTGCCGTTCACCGTCGCCTTGTACTTGTAGCACACCGACGGATCGAAGTTTTTCGGGGTGATCGTTACCACGCAAAAGTCGCATTGAGCGTTCGCAACGCCGTTTATTTCGAATGGTTCTTCGCGGTAGCCCGTTACTGCCGAAGCGGTGAAGTTCGCGCTTTCGCCGCCGAGAACGTCGTCGCGGAATTCGGCGATTTTTTTTCGGTACTTGTCTATGCCGCTTTGACACGACGCGAGAAGAAATACCGACATAATTGCTGACACTAAAATAATAATTCTTAACTTTTTCATACGCAAATCATATGCGCGGAAATTTTAAAAAAGAACATTATTCGATAAATTCCACGTCCTGCGGGAATATTTTCGTTTTTTAATACGCAATTTTCCGCTGTGTCGTATGCGACCGCAAACGCCAAAAATCGACGCAAACCCCGATAATTACGCCATTAATATTTGGTATAATCGCACAAGAGGTTTAAGTTATGCGGAACAAAAGAATATTCATATACGTCGTATTCGCACTGATGTTCGTCATACTGTCGTTCGCGCGGTTTATGGGCGTTGCGCCTTTGGGCGTCGGGCTGTTGACGGCTCTGTGCGTGTTGAAATTCAACGCGCCCGTACTGTCGCTCTTTTTGGTGTTGAGCGGACTGACCGAATTTTCTTTTATGACATTTACGTATTATATGGCCGCCGCGGTCGTTTTTTCGACGCTTTGGCTTGTCGAAAGGAAGAAAAAGGTCAAGCAATATTGGTACATTATTTGCGGAATAGCCGCTCAACTCGGCTTTATAATTTTTTGCGCGGTAGACGGGTATAATTTTGTTTCGGTGATCGTGAACGTTCTGCTTTCATTCGTTTATGCGTACCTGTGTTACAGTTTCGGTATCCCCGTGTTGAGAGATAAACTGCGTTATCGCGTGCTCGACGGCGAACTTATTGCGGGCGGAATAATTCTTGCGAGTTTGGCGTACGGATTGGCGCAAGTTCCTTTTGTTTTTCCGCTCGTGCCGTTTTTGTTCGCGGTGGTCGTGCTTTTTTCCGCTAAGGTGTTTGGGAGCGCTTCGCTCGGTGCGGGGCTGTGCGTCGGACTCGGCTATGCGCTTGCCGGCGAGGTGGAACTTGTCGGGGCATTTGCGTTTATGGCGCTCATAGCGTTGTTGTTCATACCCGCGCCGCGTATACTCTCCGCGCTGTCGCTCATACTGTCGTTTGTAATGTACACGTTCTTTTTCAATATCGTGCCGCAAAACGGCTGGATGTGGCTTGTGTCATTGCTTGCGGGCGGGCTTGTCTATGTGCTCGTTCCGCGCGGCAAATTCGACGCGGCAAAGGAGTTTTTCGTGCCCGACGGACGCAAGGCTTTGCGCGGAATGGTCAATCGCGATCGCGTTTCGGTAGGGCGCAAATTGCAAGCCGTGGGCGGGGTTTTCGGTGAAATGAGCCTTATAATGGGTGGCGGAAACGGACATATTAACGATGATCATATCCACGAACTCACGCAGGCACTCATAGGTTCCGTTTGCGCGCTGTGCCCTCGCTACGAGAGTTGCTGCAATAGCGGCACGGTAGATTGCATAGGCGAAGTTACGAAAGCCGCGCTCGAATCGGGTAGGGTAAACGTCGCCGACCTGCCCGACAAAATTAAAAGCGGGTGCATTTCGCTCGCGTCGCTTATCACTTCGTCGAGCGAACTCGCGGACAGATACAATCAGAGCCTCACAAAACTCAAAAACATAGACGCCGCAAAAAAAATGGTCGCTTCGCAACTTAAAGGTATTTCGAATATTCTATTTAATCTCGCGAAAAAGGAGGCAGAGCCGCTTCGGTTCGACAGCGAAATAGAAAAGAAACTTATCGAAGAACTTACTTACCGTTCGGTTGTGACTTCCGAGGCGCTCGTTACGGGGGACGGGAGCGTTATGCTGACCGTGCTCGGCGATACTCTGAACAAAAATACCATAGCCATGGTGCTCAAAAAGATGTTCAAAACGCCGTTCTCGATTAATAAGACCGAAAACGGGAATCTGTCAGGTTGGACTATCGTTTATGCGTCCCCGAAGCCGAAATTCGACGTGGTATTTTCGGTCTGCGGCTGTCCCAAGGACAAAGATACGGTGAGCGGCGATACCCATTCTTTCATTAAAATAGACGAACATAGATTTATGATGGCGGTGTGCGACGGAATGGGGAGCGGCGAAAAGGCGAGCGGTTTTGCCGATTCGACTATTTCCCTCATAGAAAATTTTTACAGAGCGGGCTTCGATCACCGTCTGGTGCTCGGAAGCGTAAACGACTTTTTGACGCTTTCGAGCGAAGAAATTTACAGCGCCGTGGACATCGCCGTTGTAGACCTCAATAGCGGCTTGTGCGACATAATCAAAATAGGGTCGCCGACGAGTTACATAAAAACAAAGGACAGCGTTTTTCGCGTGGACGGTGCGTCTTTGCCCATAGGCGTGTTGCAGGAAATGAAACCCTCTGTCGTCACTTATTCGCTCAAAGGCGGCGAAACCGTGGTGCTGTCGAGCGACGGTGCGGCGGACAGTTTCGTGGGGAATGGTATGGCGGACGTTATTAACAATTCGACCAAATTACCCGAACAGTTATGCAAGAGCGTCGTGGACGCGGCGTTATCCAATACTGGCAAGCCGTGCGACGACATAACGGTCGCGGCATTTCATATTTTCGAGGCGGCATAATTTGGATTGACACGAGGTATAATTTAGTGTATAATTTTTTTATGGAAAAGTGGTTGGGATTTTATTACGGAATAACGTTTGCATTGATAGCGATATGCATCGTTTCGTTTGTGATCGTTTCGGCTGTAAAATGCGGGTCGCTACCAAAAATTTTATTCGCCGTTTTGTCGGGCGTTACGATATGTCTGTACGTCTTTGCGCAACTCGTTTGGAACGACGTTTTCGGCGAGTGGTTTTTCTTTGAGTTGTACAGGCTCAAAGCGGGCGAAAACGTTATTACGTTCGGTTTCGTCGCGCTAACGGCGGCGTGCGTCGAGTTTTCGGGAATGATGCTGTTACTGTTCAAAAAAACTACGGCAACGATAAAGCCGAGCGAGGAAACGGAAGTCGTTCCGCTCGAAACGGGATTTCCGTCAAATATACGCGAGGCGGGCAAACGTTTACACGGCGAATACAAGATCGTGCGCGAAGAAAGCGGCAAATAATATGGCTTGTTACGTCGGCGTGGATATAGGCGGGACGATAACCAAAGTGGGCGTTTTGAATGATCGTTTTCAAAGCGTTTCTTTTGCCACTCCGCGTTCGAAAAACGAATTGTGCGACGGGATAATCGGCGCGATCCGTTCGCTCGGCGGAAATGAGGTAGACGGAATAGGCGTCGGGTGTCCGGGGGCGGTGGATTCGAGCGGCATAGTCAAGTTTATGCCAAATCTCGGCATTACCGACTTCGACGTCGCCGCGCTCTTGAATGAACGAATGAAAACGAAGGTCGCCGTCACAAACGACGCCAATGCCGCCGCGCTCGGCGAGTGTATCGGCAAATTCGACGACGCCGTCATGCTCACTCTCGGCACCGGCGTGGGAAGCGGGATAGTGCTCGGCGGCAAGATATTCGACGGACACATGGGGAAAGCCGCCGAACTCGGACATATGATCATATGCGCAGACGGGCGGGAATGCGGTTGCGGAATGTGCGGCTGTCTGGAAGCGTACGTTTCGGCGACGGCGCTCATAAAACGAACTAAACAAGTTATGCTCGCTCATAGTGATTCGCTCATGTGGCAAATCGGCGATATCGACGAAGTTGACGGCAAGACGGCGTTCGATGCCGAAAAGGCGGGCGACCCTTTTGCGGCGGCGATCGTGAACGAGTACATTCGATTTTTGTCGATAGGAATAATCAATATTTGTAATATTTTTCGTCCTCAGGCTGTAATAATAGGTGGAGGGGTAAGCAATCAAGGCGAAAATCTTTTGCGGCGGGTACGGGCAAATTGCGAAGCGCTCGACTATGGGTATAAATTTGCGCCCAAACCGCAAATACTAAAAGCAAGGTTGCCCAATGCCGCTCTTTACGGCGCTATTGCAATGATAAAATATAAAGTAGAGGAGAATTTATTATGAAAGACCTTAACGGGACAAAAACGCAAGCCAACCTTTTGGCTGCATTCGCCGGCGAGTCGATGGCTCGCAACAAGTACACATTTTATGCCAACAAGGCGAAAAAAGAGGGATACGAGCAAATTTCGGATATTTTTTCTCAGATCGCCGACAACGAACGCGCACACGCTATGATATGGTTTTCGCGTTTGCACGGCGGAATAGCCGATACGCGCGCCAATCTTCTCGATGCCGCCGAGGGCGAATATGCCGAATGGTCGGATATGTACAAACGTTTTGCCGCAGACGCTCGCGAGGAGGGCTTCGACGACATTGCTTCGCTTTTCGAAAAGGTGGGCGATATCGAGCAGGATCACGAGCAAAGATACAGGGACCTGCTTCAAAATATCGACGAGGGCAAGGTGTTCGAACGCGCCGAGCAAAAGATCTGGATATGCAGAAATTGCGGTCATATCCACTTCGGCACGGCGGCTCCCGAAACGTGTCCCGTGTGCAATCATCCGCAAGCGTACTTTGAGATCAAAGCCGAAAATTATTGAGGATCGGCGAGGGGGAGGCACTGACCTCCTCTTTTTTATGTTGACGGCGGGAACGGTTTGTGGTACAATAAAAGAAAAATTTTTTCGGGAAGCCAAAGAGTATGAACAAGCAATCATTAATCGAATTTTTGAACGAAGATTATCTTCTCAATGCGTCTATAATCGAGCCGCTCGAAAACGGCACTGCGACCGTCGTCTATTTCGACGGCGATTGCGCTATGGTGAAAGACAACGCTTCACCCGTCTATATGCTACGTACCGAGGATACGGAAAAGGCGAAAAGACTCGTTTCGAAATTGAGCGCGAAGGATGTGCTTGTCGCGCACAATAAGGCCGTCGCCGAGGTTTTTGCCGATATGGGGTACAAAAACGTGCCTTGTTACCAGGCGGTATACCGAAAAGAACGCTTCAAATTTACCCCAAACATAGAAATACGTCGGTTACGCGAGGACGAATCGAGTTACGCTTGCGAAATGTACGGATTTACCGAGGAAGAAGCGACAAAGCATATTTCGCTCGGTCTTGTTTACGGCGGCTTTGCCCACGGCGAAGCGGTGGGAATGATAGGTTTCCACTTGCAGGGGAGCATGGGTATGCTCGAAGTCAAACAAAATTTCCGTCGCAAAGGCTATGCGGCGGAAATGGAAAAGTTTCTTATAAATACTCTCCTTGCCGAAAAGCAAGTGCCGTATTGTCAGATTGTCGAGGGGAATGAGGCTTCGCTCTCGTTGCAACGCAAATTGGGACTCGATATCAGCGAAAATATGCTCTATTGGTTGCATAAGTAAGTATAGTCGGCTCCGTTTGGGAACAAACTATCTCTATGATTTGCAGTAAATGCGGAAAAGAATTGAATATCGTAGAGAGCAAACATTGCACTAAATGCGGCGCCCATTATTGTTCGAACTGCGCGGATAAATTATGCGCAGTCTGCTTCGACGAACTCGAATATTACAACTGAACTATTCTGCGTTCGCTTCGATCGCGCGATGATATTCGTCTAAAATCGCTTTGCTTATCATTTCGCGCGTTTCGGTGTTGAGCGGATGAACGATGTCTTTGAATTCGCCTATCGGCGTTTTTTTGCTCGGCATCGCTATGAACAGTTCCTGTTCGCCCTCGATGACCTTAATGTCGTGAACGACAAAACAATTGTCGATGGTAATTGTTGCAACTGCTTTAAGTTTTGCGGCGTCATTTTTTAAGAGCCTTACTCTAACTTCTGTTATAGTCATAACACGGTCCTCTAAATTTTATAATTTGAGTATATTATATCACGCATATTTAACAAATGCAAGTGATTTACAATAAAAAATTTATTTTTTTATTATGATTTGTCATAAAAAAGCCTATTTGTTATCGTAAACTATCGTCTTATTTTGCATTTTCGGCATAGTCGTTCATATTTCCAAGATAATATTCAGGCGGAAGCGATATGCGGAATTTGGGCGGAAAACGGCTAAATGTGCATATTCGGCGGGGACGTAATGGGAGAAATAACAAAAGCCGTCGAATTTTGACACCGACCGAAAAGCCCAATCATACTATGTAGGTATGAAAATTCATTTTATCGGTAGCGAAGGAGTGAGCATGAAATTTCTCGCTTCGCTGTGCAAGCAAAACGGGATCGAGGTGTCCGGTTCGGACATTAAAACAGGCGGACACGCCGCGTCAAATGTGGACGGAGCGGACGCGGTTGTGTATTCGTTTGCCATAGGCGACGACAATCCCGAACTTGTCGAGGCGCGAAAAAGGGGACTGCCTGTTTTTTCACGTTCGCAATTTTTGGGAGAAACGGCGGCGCGGTACAAGAGCGTTGTAGCGGTATGCGGCACGCACGGCAAGACGACAACGACGTATATGCTTTCGTGTGCGCTCGAACATCTTGACCCCACCGTGCACGCAGGCGGTTCGGTGGGCGGCAAATGCGGGCGAATAGGCGGGAATGAATTGTTTGTGACGGAAGCCTGCGAATACAAACAAAGTTTTTTGTCGCTTTCGCCCGACGCGACAATCGTACTCAACGTCGATCTCGATCATTACGATTATTACAAGACATATGCCGACTTTTACGAGGCGTTCCGCAAGTTCGCGGCAAGAAGCAAGGTCGCGTTCGTTTGCGGGGACAACGCCGCAACTACGCTTCGCGGCAGTTGCGAAACGTACACTTTCGGCTTTGACGAAAACAATGATTACGTGGCGAAAACAGAGAGCATAGACAGGGGATATTATACCTTTTCGGCTTATTTCAGAGGCAAAAGATTTGCCACGCTCACTCTCGGCGCGCGCGGCAAACACAACGTTCTCAATGCGCTTTCCGTTTTGGCGTATTGCCACCGTTTCGGGATAGACGGAAGCGGATTGAAGCGCTTTTGCGGCGTGGACAGACGATTTGAAAGTTTAGGTTCGTTTGGCGGCGTCGAATACATAAGCGATTACGCGCACCATCCTCGCGAAATCGAATGTACGCTCTTGACGGCGAAAGAAATATACGACAAGGTATTGGTCGTTTTCGAGCCGCACACTTATACTAGGACAGAGGCGTTTGCTTCTCAGTTCGAAGCGGCGCTTTCGATAGGGGACGGGTGTGCGCTTTTGCCGATATATGCGGCACGGGAACGCCCCATAGACGGCGTTTCGTCATCGCTCTTAAACACCGGCGGTAAATTCGTCGAACTCGATTCTTACGCAAAAGCCGCGGAATATATCGACGTCGAAGCGCGCAACTACGACGCGGTAATATTTATGGGCGCGGGGAGCATAGACGACTTTGCGCGAAGTTACATAAGCGGTTTGAAAGCGAAACATACGTAAGTTTTACGTCGCTATCCGCGCTTTTTGATACCCATATAGCCGCGGATGTGTTCGAAATATCCGCATAGAAGCGTTCCGTTCGCGGGGCGTTTTCTTTTTCGGAGCATAAGAGGGAATATCGAACATAGCGTCCGCATAAAATTGTACGGCTGTTTATGGTAATATTTTATATAAACAATGTCGGAAAAACGCGAAAAATCATTTGACAGCGACAAGGCGTTGTGATAAAATAGTATCGTTAAGTTTTATTTTTCGACACTTGGAGCATTTGCTATGAGCAAACATTTCATCAAGCCAGCGTGCAGCACATGCGGAGGCAATATCGTTCGTCGTGACGACGGGCAATTTGTCTGCGAAAATTGCGGTAATATTTATATTGCGAGCGAAACGAGAGAGGAGTTGCCGAGCGACATCATAAGGCAACTCAACAACGCTAACGACTTGCGCATTACTCAAAGGCAATTCGACGAAGCGGCGAATATGTATGAAACGATCATAGAATCGTACCCCGATCAATTGGACGCGTATTGGGGCGCTTTTTTGTCAGAGTACGGCATAGAATACGTAAAACAGGAGAACGGACGCGGCGAAAAGGAATATAAGCCCATTTGCCATCGCATAAGCAGATTCCCCGCCACCCAGTCAGTCTATCTTGAAAAACTTTACAAAAGGTGCGATGCAGAAGAAGAACAGAAGTTCAGGATGAAAGCGGACGAGATAGAGCGTATTCGCAGCAGCACGTACGAAATAAGCAAAAATCAGGAACCGTGCGACGTTCTTATCTGTCACGCAGGAAAGCAGCGCGAAATAGAATGTGAAATGCAACTCAAAACAATGCTCGAATCAAAGGGCAAAAAAGTTTTCGTTGCCCGTCCGAGCCAAAAGGTGGATATTACTAACGAGGCGCGTATTTTCAACGCGATCAACACCGCCGAATACCTGTTTGTCATAGCGGACGTTGTCGAATCAATAGCGGCAACGCAGAACGTTTGGTAGCGATTCGTGCTTCTCGACGGCAAAGAGATACAGGTTTTGCACAATAACCTCAACGAGAGGGAGTTCCCGTACAATTTGCGCAAAGAGTTGCAACGTCGCGAAACGATCAACATATACACGGCGGAATGGCTCAAAAATGCGGTTGAATTTGCTACCGCGAACGTTGCCGGAAAAGTCGAAGATCGTGAAAGAGATCGCAAAGACGACGAGGAATTAGACGACCTCAAAAGAAAAAATATCGAATTCGAGCGTAAACTCAAAGATCTCGAAACGATGTCCAAACTCGGCGCGTCCAAGGATCTGCCCGAAATGTTCGTCAAATTTTTGACGTGCATAACTCTCGGCAGAGTGGATGACGCTTCGTTCGAATTCAATTTACATATCAAGGAACTTGCTCCGCCCGAAATTTTGACGGTGGCGGAACTCTGTCTGGAACTTTTGAAACTTACTCAAAGCAACGAAGCCAAACGCAGGGAAATTATGGTGAACGTGGGTATTATAGCCGAGAGGATCAAATCCCATTATCCCGTGGCAACTACGGTTGAACGAAATCTGTACAGCGCGGTAAGAAAGGGCAATTTGCTCATTTATCTTGCCAAGTGTTTCGGCGTTACGCGTGATTACGATCGTCAGTGTTTCGTTCTTGACCTCGTGGACTGCTCCGAAATCAACGAAATGTCGGTAATAGGAGATCTGCTTGCAATGTTGCTTGCCAACAATCGCACCGACGACGTGGCGCGCGTACTCAAAGAGATGCCGCACGTGGAGGGCGACAGGATCTTCCCGATGTTCCTCGGTAAATTCCATTCGCCGCAAAAGCAGATCATTCTCATGTCGCTTGCCGATAAAATTACTTGCAGCGACAAGATCACCGACGAATTGAATATGTTCTTGTCGGGTTGCGACGACGTGGGCGTTTGCCTTGCAGTGGTCTATATAATGAATAAGAACAAACTCGCGCTCTCGGTGAGCGGTTTGTCGGGCGCGCTTTCGGGCATAACGGAAAGCACGCAAATAAAGACGGTGCTTGCGAATTTCGGCAGACGCTCGCTTAGCGGACTCGAAGTGGATAAACTCGTTCAGATCGCGTCCAACAGCGACGAGGTGGCGAACGAAGTTTTGAGGCATCTCAGGTATGAATCGAATATAGCCGACCTTGGGTCGTATAATATGCAATTGCTTGTCGAAAAACGCAATCTCGAAAATATAAAAGTAAGATTTTTCGAATTCAATCTCGACAAAAAACTCGCCGAAAGATTGCTCGTGGGAGCGATAAAAGGCAACGGCGACGACAGACTTTCGACGGTCAACATTCTCAGTTCGTTCGTGTCCGTAATAGACATAGGGCTTTACTCGCAAGTACTTCTCGGCAACGATCCGCTCAAAGCCGAACTCGTCAAGATCCTCGCGCCCAAAACGGGCAAATACGCAAGCGCGAACAAGGTGATAGAACAGTTTTTGCGCGGCAGGGACGACGACGATTTAAAGCGTGAGATATTCGTTAATTACCTCGGCTTTCCGCTCGACGAAAAGACGATCGAGGCGTATCTCGCTATTCTGCCCGACGCTTACGATGAAACGTACGAAAAGGTGCTCTATTCGTATCTTGTCGAGCATCCGTCGCAAGCCCGCGATATGTTTGTCGTTCACTATGAAAAACTCATTCGCGGCTACGAAAAAGTCTTGCCGACTATTTTGAAGTACATAAAGTATTTGGACGAAAGTTCGATAATCCGTTTTGCGACGGAGTTCAAGGGCAATCAAAAGACGAAAGACGAATTGTTTGCGCGTATCGTCGAATTTTCGGAAAAGCCGAAGAAGATAGAGGTTGACATAATGGGAGTAAAGTGCAATCTTTTGCAAGCCTATATGTTCACGATGAGCGAATGTTTGCCGAGCACGGTTTCGCTCATACAGAGCCTCGAAAAGAAAGGAATGGACGCCGACGACAAAATCATCGTCTACGGCAAAAAGGTGAAACCAAAGGATTATCTTTCGAATTTACCGATCAAAGATAATGTCATGGAAGATATAAAAAGATTTTTGTAAAAAAGGAGGTATTAAATGTCCGATTATGATGATGCGGCCGCCGAGCAAGCGCGGATAGATGCGGAATATGCAAACCTATGCGCTCAGTACGAGCGTTTACAGGCTGAAAACGCAAGGCTTGTCGCGGACGCAAACAGGTGCGTAGAGGACGTGCAGATAAGCACGCAGTACGTTGACCGCTTGCATAAAGTAGTCAAACCGCCGCTGTCGGTAACGGCGACGGAAACAGACAAAAAGCAAGTCATAGCCAACAATGCTTCGCTTGTCATCGACGACCTTGTGGACAGTTACAGGCTTCTCAAAAACGAAAGCACCGCGTCGAAAAATCTGACCGCCAGCCGTGACAAATACTATACTCAGTATGATTTGTACAACGAACTGCGACAGGTTTCGCTCGGCTATGTGGTCGGTGTAGACAAAAACTTTTGGGAAAGCGACGCTCCGCGCAAAAAGGTGGAGAAGATGTATCTTGCCAATACCGATTATTGGCTTGCGTACGCGACTATGGCGGTAATGCTGTGGGCTTCGGACGAAGTAGACGCGTGCAATCGCGCCGTTTCGAAAGCCATGCAGATCAACGAGCGAAAAGCGGCTCTGTTTTTCCTCATCATATGTTTGAGGTTCGAGCGCAAAGATGCGGCGAAAATGTGGTATAAGGTTTACTTCGATCTTGTCGATAATGGCGGGGTGGGTGAAGAAATCGTATACATTTTGCAGGTTTTGCTTTGCGGCGCGCTCGGCAGAGGCGGCAGCCTTGAAAGCCGCGGCGACGAACTCGCGCTCGGCGCGACGGTGCAGAAGAAGTTGACGCAACTACTTGCGGAGGCAAGTAAAGACATCAACGTTCGCCGACAGGCTCAGGAGGGAGTTGACGACTATTTCAAAGCGTATATTTCGGTGACCGAGAAAGAATTTCTCAATCTCAAACATATATGCGCGGAATACGGAGAAATGATCGCACTTCTCGGCGACGCCGAAAAGAATGCTATTCTCAAAGATTATTTCCTGTCTGTACTCAACGACGACGATAAACGCGACAAACGTTGCAGATCGCAGATTTACGAGCGAATAGAGGACGTTTTACATTCTCTTATTTCGGCGCATGACGACGCGGAACAGGAACTGTTAGACAAGATCAGTTACGAGGAGATGGTCGTTGACGCTAACGGCAATATTCAAATTGCGCGCGAATCGTACGACAAGATGATGGCGCTCAAAAAGAAGAACAACAACATTGCCCTCATAATGGTGAATACGGCTCTCAATAAGGACGCGCAAGTCGATGCCAACGTCAAGCGATTCGCACTCAGGTTCATAAAAGATTACGCTTTGTCGGGCGCGCAAAAATTCGCTTCCTATCGAAATAGAGAAAAGCGCGAATACGATTTCAACGTAGACGGTTGCAAATTGCGTGGCGATGAGAACAGTTTCGCGCAAAACGAGGTGAAACTGCGCGAGTATTACGACGAATTGATCAAGAAGCGCACCGCAGAGGACAAAGTCGTAAAATCGCTCAAAACGTGTTCGATAATCTTGTGCGTGCTTTTCGCGATATTCGGGGTGCTTACCGCCGTAAGTTTCTTAATACCTTTGAAGATGGTAGTATCAATTGTATCAATTGTACTCACGGTATTGTTCGTCGGCGGATTCGCGGCTTGTCTGTACTTTAAGCACGAGCAAAAAATCAAGATACGCAAGAGTTTCGAGTTCCGCATAAACAACGGAATCAAGATGCTCGAAGACGGACTCAAAGATTTGGCTTCGTGGCGCGCGGCGTATAAATCCGCCGACAAAGTTCACGAAGAACTTATTGCAATTTTGAAAGAGGAGGTATCCAATGGCTAGCACTACATCGCTTGTTTCGGAGCTTAAAAGCACGGTCGAAACTTTTTCGAAAAACGTGCACACCGAAGCCCAAAAGGTGGACATCGCTCTGGACAAGATAGACAAGACGGTCAATAATGTGGCGAGAAAGATCAAAGACCTGAGGGAAATGATCATTCAGGGCGAAGAAAAACAACTCGCGCACGAGAACGTCAACAGGATTGAACAACAGATCAACGAGCAACTGAAATCATACGAGGTGGTAAGGCGTTCGGTTTTGGGCGTAATAAAAGATTTCGACATAAATCTCGTCCGCAACTCCACCATATCTCAACTCAGCGAGGAATTGTGGATGTCCTCGTCGAGATATTGGCTTTCGTATGCTTTCATTGCCATAAGCGCCTGGATAAAGGACAACAGGGAAATATGCAACAATGCTATCAACGAAGCGCTTAACCGCGACCCGTGCAAAACGGCGCTGTTCTTCTGCTTGCTGAATATGCGTTTCGCGAGCAAGGATAAGCCGTCGAGGCACATTGCCGCGAGGGAGTGGCTGTACGAATATTTCGGACACGTGGATTCGCTTCATCCGCCCAGGGAAACGGCGCTGTTGTTACAGGCATATCTGTACGGCGTATTCGGTCACGATTCGCAACTTGACAATTTCGTTCAGGATACGGTAATGCGTTGGGTGGACGAACTCAACAAAGATACTTCGATATCCGCCGATCTCGTCGAAAAGTACAACAATTACATTTGCAATCTTCCGCCCGTAAAACATAATTATTCGAGCGATATTCTCGAAGATCATTGCAGCAACGTCAAGCAGATGTACGCTTCGCTTTCCAATGCGGGCAGATACAAAACGGCGCTCGGCAGAGTGGAGGAACTCGACAGGACCGAAGAATTCAACGTCGGCGGCGACTTCATAAAGAGTATAGATAAATTGCTCGACGACCTTGTAACCAATTACGAGGAAGATGAGATCAAACTCCGCAACGAGCAGAAACTTTACAAACTCATAATGGAGCATGAGGGCAACGTCGAGGCAGCGAAGAAAGAATACGCCGCTTACATGGAAACGGTCAAGGAAGCGCCCAATATAGGTGAACAAATGTTCACATGGGCTGTTTATCCCACCGGAATAGACGTGAGCGTTCAAAAATTCGCAATGCAGAAGACCAAGGGTTGGTATATGGACGCTATAAAAAATTACGACCATATAGTAAAGAGTACCGCTCCCGGAGCGTTCAAATTGAAGATAGGCCTTTGGGAAAGCACGACGGACGGCAAGGATGCCGAAGCGCTCAAAAACGACGTGAAAGACAAGTATATGTCCGAACGTTCGAGATTGCTCGTTTACACCAAGCCGAACATCATCATGGCTATACTTGCCGTGGCATTCCTAATAGTCGGTTGCGTGGTGGGATTCGTAGGAGATCCGAGTTGGAGTTTTTACGGATACATAGCGGGCGGAGCATTGTTCCTCATATTCGGCGGCATAGTTCTCGCGACGACGCTTATCAAGATCAAGAACTTCCCCAAACAGATAGCGGAAGCGCAAAAGACTTTGGAAGCGTGTCTTGACGCGATCGAATTGTATCGCAAAAAGTTTGCCGAGATTTCGGCTGTAAAAGACGATGTTCTTAACAGACTCGAAAATATTTAGGAGGTTGAATTATGGAAAACAACGAAAAGAAAGAAAATGATTTCGGTCTTGATTTCGAGGGATTTTTGGGAGAAGACGGCGCGTTTTTGACGCCCCCCGATCAACTCGTCGAAGCAAATAAAAAACTGCCCAAGTGGGATATAGAACCGCCTTCGAAATACAAGAGGAATAATGCGTAAAAAAAAGGCAGGTCCGATAAGTTACGATGAGTGGGACGCCGCATTGAAACTCCCGTTTACGTTCGAAAACGCACGGTGGCTCGGCGGCGGCAAACTCAAACAAAAAAATATGAGCAGGACTTTGACGAAACGTATATCCGATTACGTAACAGACAACTTCAATATGGGTATGGGTGTCGTAAAGGAATGTGAATATGCCGATATCAAATATGCTTTGCGTAAATTCGGGTCAGAGTTCAAGAGGTTGTATTTTTTCGAAAATCTCGATTTCTTCGAATGTGCCGAACCGCTTCGAAAAGAATTGAAAAGGGCAATATACGAACTTACGGACCTTCTGGAAGGCAAATTCGGAACGACGGACGCGGACATAGTTTACGAACTGAACGACTTGCGTCGAACGAGCGAACGGAGATTTCAATGAGTGATTTTGTTCATACAACCGAAGAACTTGCGGCTTGCATAGCCTCGCACACCCCATTCGTCATTCTCGACACCGACGAACGCGACAGGGCGCAAGATGCGCTTACCGCGGCTGCAAGGGAACTCAATACCGAAATAGATTTCTATACCGATTGCGATCAGTTCGTCGAATTGAGGCGCGGACAACGCGTCACCGACGTTTCGGGCGATCCGCTTTCGTACATAGAGGAAACGATGAAGAAAAAGAGCGGGAACGTGTTTGCGCTGGGGGACGTAAGGTTCCTCGATGGCGACAATTCGTTTTCCCGCAAGACCGTCAATCTCGTAAGGCTTGCGTCGCTCAAAAAGAGTACGCTCATTATCGTTACGGCAGATCCCGTTTGGGCCGGACTCAACAAGATGGGAATGTACCTTAAACTCGATCTGCCAACGAGGCAGGAACGCGAAAAAATGCTCAAAGAGTTTTTGGAGCGTAACCGCATAAAGTCGCTCGGCGACAAGGTCGGACAGGCTGCCGCCATGCTGTCGGGATATTCGAGATTGCAACTCAATACCGTACTTAATTACGTTTACAGGTCCAAAATCGGCTTCACGTACGATAATCTGTGCGCCGTCGCGACTCAGAAGAACAAATTGTTCGGCAAGATCCCGTCGGTCGGCAGAATAGAAGTGGGCGACGTGTACGTAGCGGGGCTCAACGGAATAAAAGATTGGCTCGTCCAAAAGGAAAAGATCTTTTTCGCGCCAAAGGAAGAACTCGACAAGAAGCACCTCGCTTCGCCCAAGGGAGTATTGCTCGTGGGTGTTCCGGGTTGCGGAAAGTCGCTTTCGGCGAAGATGATAGCGCGGCAATGGCAGATGCCTCTGTACAGATTCGATATAGGCGCTTTGTTCGACAAGTACGTCGGCGAAAGCGAAAAGAATATGCGCATAGCGCTCGACTATATAGATTCCGTCAGTCCGTGCGTACTTTGGGTGGACGAAATAGAAAAGGCGCTATATAGCGGCGGCGACAACGACACGGCGAAACGAATGCTCGGCAACTTCCTTTATTGGTTGCAAGAATATTCTGGCAGAGTGTTTTTGGTGGCGACGGCGAACGACGTTTCGCAACTCCCGCCCGAACTATTCCGCAAGGGGCGTTTGGCTGAGGTATTCTTCGTAGACCTGCCGGGTGGCGACGAACGCAAAGCCGCCATAGAACTTTATGCAAGGTTGTCGCTTACGATGAAACTCGACGACGAACAGGTAAGAAAACTTGTCGAACTGAGCGAAGGTTTCTCGTATGCGGATATAGAATCGGCGATAAAACAAGTCGCCGAAATGGAATTTATTACAAAGAACAAGGAGAGTTTCGAAACTCTGCAAAATGCGTTTAGGGGCACGGTGGGTATTATGCAAGCCCAGCCCGAACTTATTAACAGGACCCGACAGTGGGGCGTCAACGCAGTCTCGGCATCGGGAAAAAGGAGGTAAATATGGCAACCGAAGGTGACGTTGCTCGCATGAGAAGCGAAGTCAGTGCGATCCGTAGCGAAAACGCGCGAATCCAGCGGGAGATCAATATGATGGTCAATTCGCTTGACAGTGCTTTGGGCATAGTTAAAAGCACGCAGTCTACCGCTATCGGCGCTTTGCAGAACGGCGACAGAACGCTTACGGGCGACGACAACACATTGCACGGCGTAGAGGACGTTGAACAGGATATTCGAAAAAAAGTCGTACTTTACAAGAACGTCGAGAACGCTTACAAAAACATAAGAGCGCTCAACAACGAACTCAGATATCAACAGGGCGACGAAAAGACCGTAAAGCGTATGGTAACGGCTATCATCGACAACGAGGACAAAAAACTCGTCAGCGAAGATACATTGATCGAACAAGCCGAAAAGTTGCATGTGCGCACTCAATATTTCTTTTTGAGTTACATTATGATGGATCTTCAATTGCGCAAGCGCGGAAGTACGGAAGCCGCCGATCGCGCCCAAAAGACGGCGGTGGATATGGAACCGCGCAAGAGCGCCTGGGTGTACTTCATGATCGCGCTCAAACGCAACGATGTCGCCGAGGAGGAGAAGTGGTTCAATATGCTTATGCAGCACCCCGTTTCCGGCAGCGAAAAGGAGCAACTCAAAATGCTTATGATGCTTTCGCTCAAAGAAAGCGGCGGAATTGCGGACAAGGTGCGTAGATACATAGGGCTTGACGACGTACACGAAATAGACAGCGACGAACTCGTAAGCAATATTTTGCACAGTTATCACGAGGTAATGGCTGTCAAACCGCCCAAGTTCGAATATATCGACAAGCATATCGATGAACACGAAAAACTCAACGAAGCGTTGTTCGGCGCAATGAACAATGAAGAAATCGCAGCCTATATCCAAACCGTTTCGCTCAGCAATGAGGAGAAGATGCGGAATGATATTATCGGCAAGATGCTCGACGGCGTTATAGAGTCGTGCAATTCTCCAAAGTCGAAAGAGATCAACGAGCAGATAGAATATAACCAAAGCATCATCGAGGCGCACGGCGTTATGGACGAAGCGATGGCAAAACACGCTCAACAAAAGGTCGAATCGGTAGCGGATATCAAGATCGACGATTGCCTTTACGAGTGGCTCACCGACAAGGAAAGATACAACGGCAAGAGAGAAGTGGACGAGTTCGCATATTCCAAATTGAAGCCGTGCTACATAAGGGCTTACAAAGAGTACGTTTCGGAATATCAAAAGAAGTACAGTATGAAAGTCACCATGGACCTCGGCGGATACAAGACGCAAACGATGCTTTCGAACGTCGGCGAAGAAGAACTCAAAATCGGCAAGTTCTGTCGCAATCAATGCGAAAGAACCAAAGCGGCTATCAAGAACACCAAGTTCATACTATGCGTAATATTCGGCGCGTTGCTCCTCGTGGGCGGAATCGTATTGAACTTTTTGGGTGGCTCAATAGGAGAAACGTGGGCGAAGGTCGGCTTGTTCGCAGGCGTTATTATCGGCGCGGCGTTGCTTTTCCTCGGCGTGATCAGCAAGTACAAGAACTATAAAGCGAAACTCGCCGCGGATGACAAATGCGCACAGGATATCGTAATGTATATCGAAAAGATGCATTATGTATTCAACGACCTTGCGTCCTATCGCGAAATGTACCGTCAATACGACAACAAGCGCCTCGGCGACGATTTCTTTTAATAAGAAAATCAAGTCGCTTTGAATTAATGCAAGTAAATTGAGCGGCTCGGATCTTACCGAGCCGCTCTTTTCAAAACCTAAATTTTTATAAACGAAATAGTAATTAATTTTCTGGTAAACGTTTCAAAAAAACGTCTTATCGAATCTAAAATTTTACCTTATGAAATTCGTCTTTGCCAAATGTTCGTTAGTAGGAACGGTCACACCTTCGCGTTTGCCCGCCTCGATACATTTGAGGAGCCACGCCATATTTCTTGCTATGTTTCGCATGGTCTGCAAACCTTCGAGGTCTTTTTTCACGTCGTCGGGCGAACTTCCGTGAACCATATTCCAATAGGTGGAGGACACGATCGGCATTTCGGAAATGCCGAGAAATTTAGCGATCGCGTCAAGACTTGCGGTCGTTCCCGCACGCCTTGCGGACGCTATCACGGCAGCGGGCTTATGAGCGAAATTCTTGCCGCCCGCGAAGAACATTCTGTCCATAACTGAGAGGATGCGACCGGTCGGGTGCGCATAATAGACGGGAGTTCCGAACACGAAGCCGTCCGCAGATCCCGCTTTTTCGATCCATTTGTTTGCGCAGTCGCCGTCGAAAACACACTTTCCCGTTTTGGCACAACCGCCGCAACCGATACAATCCTGTATGGGCTTATTGCCTATCTGCATGATTTCCGTTTCGATAGACTGCTCATTCAAAACGCCTGCGATTTCCGAAAGCGCCGTAAAGGTGCAACCGTTCGGGCGCGGACTGCCGTTAAATAATAAAACTTTCATTTATTTACCTCGCTACCGAATAATGTATAATTATATTATAAGGCGGTCGGCGCGTTATGTCAAATATTAATTTCGGCTTTGCCGACCTTTTAGTAACAAATACATACAAATTTCTCCCGAAAACGGAGTTTTGTTTGAAATAACCGTTTTTACGACGTGATTTTTTGATGTTTTACTTGACATTTTTCATATTATATATTAAGATATAACAAATAGGTCGATTGCAAAGCAATTTGCCGTATTTGCAGAGGAGTTATATGATTAAAATTTTGACAGACTCCTCTTGTGTCATTACGCAGGAGGAAGCCTCGACGCTCGGCATAGACGTTATACCGCTTGGATTGACTTTCGGCAGCGAGTCGTACAAGGACGGAGTCGATATAGACTCAAAGACTTTTTACGCCAAGTTGCTTGAAAACAAAAATTATCCTCATACTTCTCAGCCGACGCCGCAGGAATTTGAAGACCGTTTCGCCGCCGCGAAAGAGGCGGGGGACACTTTGCTCGTCTTGTTGTTGTCATCGAAAATTTCGGGGGCTTACGAAAGCGCCGTTCATGTCAAAGAGCAGGGGAAATACGACAATGTTTACGTTTACGATACGCTTTGCACCACGATCATGCTCGAACTCCTCGTACGTGAAGCGGCGAAACGTACAAATTTGCCCATAGACGAATTGATTTCCTATGTGGACGACCTTCGCAAGCGCGCCAAGTTGTTCGCGGGCATAGACACGCTCGAATATCTCGCGAAAGGCGGCAGACTCAATACCGCCACGGCGACGATAGGCACTTTGCTCAAAGTCAAGCCGCTCATAATAATAAGCGACAAAGGAACAATAGATGTAATAGGCAAACGAATGGGGACGAGAATGGCGATAAAATCGGTCGCCGAACTAATCGATCTCGACAATATCGACAAGGAATACGGAGTAAGGTTTTTGTACAGTTACGACAGCGCCAACAGTTATGAACTTGTCGATCGCGTGGGACTGAAAAGGGACGAAATCGTGGAAATGACCGATTTGGGACCGATCGTCGGCACACATATAGGTCCCAACGCATACGGCTACGTCTTTGTCGAAAAGAAAAGACGTTAAACTTCGCCGACAGAGGAAATCAATATGGATCTATTCAAGAAATGTTACAATAACGAACTCGTTACCGAGGCGAGAAAGCGGGACATTTATCCTTATTTTCATTGCCTCGAATCAAAGCAAGCGCCCGAAGTAATAATGGAGGGCAAACGCAAAATAATGCTCGGTTCGAATAACTATCTCGGTCTTACCGCCCATCCCGCGGTCGCCGAGGCGGCAATAAAGGCTATCGAAAAATACGGTTCGGGCTGTTCGGGTTCGAGATTTTTGAACGGAACGCTCGATTTGCATATCCGCCTCGAAAATATGCTCGCGGAATTTTTGGGCATGGAGAGCGTAATGACTTTTTCGACGGGATTTCAGTCCAATCTCGGCATTATTTCGGCTCTCGTCGGCAGGCACGATTACATTTTGTGCGACCGCGAAAACCACGCAAGCATCTATGACGGGTGTATGCTTTCGGGCGGCAAACTATTGAGATACAAGCATAACGATATGGCAGATCTCGAACGCCTGCTTATGACCGTACCCGAAACGTCGGGCGCTCTCATAGTCACCGACGGCGTGTTCTCGATGAGCGGCGACATATGCGACCTTCCGGGGCTTGTTGGGCTGAAAAAGAAGTACGGCGCACGACTTATGGTGGACGACGCGCACGGATTGGGCGTCATCGGCAAAGGCGGCAGAGGAACGGCAAGTTATTTCGGACTTGAAAAGGACGTAGACGTTATCATGGGAACTTTTTCCAAATCGCTCGCGTCGCTCGGCGGATTTATGGCGGCGGACTCGGTAGTCGTTGACTTTGTAAGACATACGTCACGTCCGTTTATTTTCTCGGCGTCAATTACTCCGTCCTCTTGCGCAGCCGCAATGACGGCGCTCGACATTTTGAAACGCGAACCCGAAAGAGTCGAAAAACTCAATGCATTGGGGACTTATCTTCGAAACGGGCTGTCGGCGCGCGGAATAAAGATCAAGCAAAGCACGACTCCCATAGTCCCCGTATACACATACGAAACCATAGATACGCTGGTGTATGGCAAGAAGTTGTTCAACGAAGGGGTATACGTAAATCCCGTATTGCCTCCTGCGACTCCCGCGCACGAATGTTTGCTTCGTCTGAGCCTTATGGCTACGCACACCGAGGCGTTACTTGACGAGGCTATGGATATAATAAAAAAAGTTATGAGCGGCGGTAGCGAATTATGACGAAAGTGGCAATAGTCACCGGTGCTTCGGGCGGCATAGGCAAATGCGAAAAGGCGCGCTTAACGGAAGCGGGATTCAAGGTATACAATTTCAGCAGACACGACGCAGAAGGCGACGAAAATTTTATTGAAGTGGACGTAACAGACAGAGATGCCGTTTTCAAAGCGGTCGAGAAAGTCATAGAGAAGGAAGGACATATAGACCTGCTTGTCAATAACGCCGGTTTCGGCATAGCGGGCGCTATCGAAACGACCCCGATAGAACTTGCGAAAAAACAGGTCGAAGTCAATTTTTGGGGAGTGGTCAACTGCACTCAGGCGGTTTTGCCTTATATGCGCGAACGCAAAAGCGGACGAATAATAAGCACTTCGTCGGTGGCGTCGATATTTTCCATACCATTCCAGACGTTTTATTCGTGTTCGAAGGCGGCGATAAACTCGTTTACGTCGGCACTGAGAAACGAAGTCAAAGCATTTGGATTAACGGCTTGCGCCGTAATGCCGGGAGATATCAAGACGGGATTTACAAAGAACAGAATCAAGACAGACGAAACGGCGGCGTATTCAAATCAGGACGAGAGCATAAAAGTTATGGAAAAGGACGAGATCAACGGAATGAGCCCCGACAAAGTGGCAAAACTCGTAAAAAAACTCGCTCTGAAAAAAAGAGTTGCTCCGCTGTACACCGTCGGCGCAAAATATAAATTTTTGGTATTCTTGTCACGCATTTTTTCTCACAACTTCTGCGACAAAGTGGTCGGCGGAATGTACGTAAAGTAATTTTTTTGGAGGCATAATGAACATTTCGGTTTTGGGATGCGGCAGATGGGGCTCGTTTTTGGCGTGGTATAACAATCACATAGGGCATAACGTGGTGAATTACGGACGCGAAAATTCGCCGAGTTACAAGGTACTAAAAGAAACGGGAAAAAACGAATGGGTCACCCTCAACGACAATATAGAATTGTCATGCGATCTCGGTTATTCGGTGGAAAGAGCGGATATAATAATCATTTCGATAAATTCGCAAGGACTGCGCGATTTCTTCAAGCAGATCACCGCGTTCGATTACAAGAACAAAATTTTCGTGCTCTGCATGAAGGGTATAGAACTCGACACCGGCAAACGCCTTTCCGAGGTGGCTATCGAATCTGGCATAGACAAAGACAAGGTGGCGGTTTGGGTAGGACCGGGGCATATTCAGGAGTTTACCAAGGGCAGACCGAGTTGTATGGTCATAGATTCATATGATCCTGCGCTTACGGACAGGCTCATAAACACCTTCAAGAGCGATCTTATTCGTTTTTATCACGGCAACGACATTATAGGCACCGAAATAGGGGCCGCCACGAAAAACGTAATGGGGATCCTTGCGGGTGCTTTGGACGGAATGGGACTTCAAACGATGAAAGGTCCGCTTATGGCGCGCGGAAGTCGCGAGGTGGCGAGATTGATCGTCGCGCTCGGCGGCAACGAATTGTCGGCGTACGGGCTTTGTCATTTGGGCGATTACGAAACGACGCTGTTTTCGGAGCATAGCCACAACCGCAAATGGGGCGAAATGTTCGTTCAGGGCAAGAAGTTCGACAAACTCGCCGAGGGCGTAATGACCGCGCGAGCCGTATCGCGCCTTGCGGCAAGAGTGGGAGTGGACGTTCCGCTCACCGACGCATTGAACAAACTTATCGACGGCGACCCCGCGGATAGGCTGCTCAAAGAGTTGTTCAAGCGGTCGCTCAAACACGAATTTTATATGTAACGACATTGAAGCGCGACATGAGGCCGCGCTTTCGTTATGCCCATTACCCAAAAAAGTCGGGCTTGACAACGGCGAAAAAGGCGAGTATAATTTTGTTAAAGCCGCCGAGAAGTTAAAAAAAATCGGCGGTCGGAGGTCGGTATGGACAGAAATAAGTTGGAAAAATTTGCGGATATTATCGCAAACAGCAAAAGAATCGTGTTCTTCGGCGGAGCGGGCGTATCTACGGAAAGCGGTATACCCGACTTTCGTTCGCCCAACGGAGTTTTTTCGTCGCGAGGCGAACTGTCGCCCGAAGAAATAGTTTCGCATCCGTATTTTATGACGCATACAGAGGAATTCTACGAATTTTACAGGGAACGTATGCTGTTCCCGAACGCTCGGCCCAACGCCGCGCATACATATATCGCCGCGCTCGAAAGGGCGGGCAAATTGTCGGCGGTCGTCACTCAAAACATAGACGGATTACATCAGGCGGCGGGCAGTAAGACTGTTTACGAATTGCACGGTAGCGTTCACCGTAACCATTGTATGCGTTGCGGCAAATTGTACGACCTAGATTTCATTTTGTCGCACGGCGGCGTTCCGCATTGCGACTGCGGCGGTACAATAAAACCCAACGTCGTGCTTTACGGAGAGGAACTTGACGGGGCGGTGATTTCGGGTGCGGTGAAAGCGATCGCAAATGCAGATACGTTGATTATAGGCGGCACGTCCTTGGTCGTCTATCCCGCGGCGGGTTTCATTGACTATTTCGGCGGAAAACACATAGTTATAATCAACAAGTCGCAAACGTTTGCCGACGCCCGCGCCGAGATTTCGTTTAACGATAACATCGGCGAAATTTTTTCCGCTCTGGACGAATTGCATATAATTTGAATTAAATAAAGTTCTTTTGTGCTTTATAAGTCGAAACGGGGGGATATGCGGGTGTTCGTGACTAACTATTCATAATAACTTCTTTTTGTTTGCACATTCGACTTGACACAGAAATAATAAAATAGTATAATCTTCGTACAAATATTGATTTAGAGTGAGCGGCAAGGAGATTGGGATGATTAAACGATTGGCAAAGTGTATAAGAGAATATAAAAAATCTTCTATCGTTACGTTGATTTTGATTATCGGTGAGGCCATTATAGAAACTTTTATACCCTTTATTTCGGCTAATCTAATTAACTACATCAACGGCGAAAACAATGTAATGTCCTCATTCATAAATAGACTCGTAAACAATACAAGCGACACAATAAATATCAATACCGTGCTTGTTTTCGGCGCGATATTGGTTTTTCTCGCGCTTGCTTCGCTCGCTTGCGGCGGGTTTGCGGCATTCACCTGCGCGAAGGCGTCGGCGGGCTACGCTAAAAATCTCCGCCACGATATTTTCGAAAAGATACAGACTTTTAATTTCGTCAACATAGACAAATTTTCGTCGTCGTCGCTCGTTACGCGAATCACGACGGACGTCGGCAACGTGCAAATGTCGTACATGATGATAATTCGAACAGCCATTCGCGCGCCGCTTATGCTGATTTTCTCCACCGTTATGGCGGGGGTAATGGGCGGCATATTGGCGGTCGCTTTCGTAATAGTGATACCCGTGTTGGGACTTGGGCTGTTTTTCATAGGTAAAAAGGCAATGCCCGCATTCAGGCGCGTATTCAAAAAGTACGACAAGTTGAACGAGTCGATCGAAGAAAATGTGCGCGGTATGCGTGTCGTAAAAGGCTTTTCACGCGAGGAGTACGAAAAAGAAAAGTTCGGGGCGAGGGCGGACAATATTCGCGCAGACTTCACGAAAGCCGAACGCATAATCGCATTCAATACCCCGCTTATGAATTTCTGCTTGTACGTTGTTATGGTCGTCGTTTTGTTCGGCGGCTCGTACATTGCGATACAGACGGGCGGCAAAAGCGTCAACGTCGGACAAATCTCGGCACTTATTATTTACGGCGTGCAGATCCTAATGTCGCTCATGATGCTTTCGATGATCTACGTACAGATAACCATGTCTGCCGAATCGGCAAAACGTATTTGCGAGGTACTCGACGAAACTCCCGCGCTCAAAATCGCCGACAAGCCCGTCGAAGAAGTCAAGGACGGCTCAATAGATTTCGACAACGTAAGTTTCAAGTATTCCGCGCAAGCCGAAAAATACGCTTTACAGGATATAGACCTTCACATTAAGTCGGGAATGACCGTCGGCATTTTGGGCGGGACGGGTTCGAGCAAGTCGTCGCTTGTCCAACTTATTCCGCGTCTTTACGACGCTACGGTGGGCACGGTCAAAGTGGGCGGCGTAGACGTCAAAGATTATGCCGTAAGACCTTTGCGCGACAGCGTGGCAATGGTATTGCAAAAGAACCTCTTGTTTTCGGGAACTATAAAGGAAAACTTGAAATGGGGTAACGAAAACGCCACCGACGAGGAGATAGTCGAGGCTTGCAAACTTGCCCAAGCGGACGAGTTTGTGCGTTCATTCCCCGACGGATACGATACAAAGATAGAGCAGGGCGGCACGAACGTTTCGGGCGGGCAGAAGCAGAGATTGTGCATAGCCCGCGCGCTTTTGAAGAAGCCGAAGATCCTCATTCTCGACGATTCGACGAGCGCGGTAGATACAAAGACGGACGCGCTTATACGCGCGGGATTTAGGTCGTACATTCCCGAAACGACAAAGATAATCATAGCGCAACGTGTGGCTTCCGTTGAGGACGCCGACCTTATAATCATTATGGAAGACGGCAAGATAGCCGATATGGGTACGCACGACGAACTTATGAAATCGAGCGACATGTATCGCGAAACATATATTCAACAGACGCGCGGAGGTTGTGAAGATGAACAATAACAGCAGAAAAGGCAACTTTAAGCGCATATTGAAAATGTTGTTCGAGTTTTATCCCGCGCTCGTGCCGATCACGATAGTTTGTATCTTGTGTTCGGCTGCGGCAGCGGCGATCCCCGACATTTTCATAAAAGAAATTACCGACCTTATCGACGGGGCTATCAAAAGTTCGACCGCGTGGAGCGACGCAAGCAACGCCATTACCTTGAAGATGACATTTCTTATCGTAATGTACGTCGTCGCCATTTCCATAACCATATTGTATACTCAACTTATGGCGTATATCACGCAGGGATTTTTGTTCAAGATGCGTCGCAAAATGTTCGACGGAATGCAGAATCTCCCGATCAAATTTTTCGATACGCACAAGCACGGCGATATAATGAGTTACTACACCAACGATATCGACACTTTGCGCCAACTCATATCGCAATCGTTACCCGCACTCATTAGGTCGGGCGCGATAGTTATAGCCGTGCTCGGCATAATGCTTTGGTACAGCGTATGGCTTACTCTCGTAATAGTAGCGGGCGTATTCTTGATGCTGTTCGTGTCCAAAAAATTCGGCGGCGGCTCGGCTAAATACTTCATAAAACAGCAGAAGTTGTGGGCGGAATCGGAAGCGTATATGCAGGAAGTTATGAACGGTCAAAAGGTCGTCAAAGTGTTCTGTCACGAAAAGGAATGTCAAGCCGAATTCGACAGGATCAACGAAGACCTTTGCGCGGGCAGTACGAAAGCCAACGCCTATGCCAATATGCTCGGTCCTATCATTATGAATATAGGCAACATCTTGCTTGTTATTGTGGCGATCGTCGGCTCGGTGCTTTTCGTATCACAGGCAAACAATGTGAGCATTTCGGGCGAAGTTCTTGCGATAGGTACAGTAGCCGCTTTCCTCAATATGACGAGGCAATTTACGAGCAACGTCAATCAACTTTCGCAACAGATAAACGCGATTGTTATGGCAATGGCGGGCGCGGGACGTATATTCAATCTTATGGACACGCAACCCGAAGATGATAATGGGACGGTCACCCTCGTAAACGTAAAGACGGAAAGCGACGGGTCTATTCACGAAACGCCCGAACATACGGGACACTGGGCATGGAAAAACACCGACGGCTCGCTCGTTCTTCTTCGCGGCGACGTTAGGTTCAATAACGTGAACTTCGGTTACGAGCCGAACAAAGAAGTCTTGCACGACATAACGCTTTACGCGAAGCCGGGACACAAGGTCGCCTTCGTAGGCGCTACGGGCGCGGGCAAGACGACGATAACCAACCTCATAAACAGATATTACGATATTTCGAAAGGCGAGATCACGTACGACGGAATAAATGTCCGCGATATCAAGAAATCGGATTTGCGCCGTTCGCTCGGCATAGTTTTGCAAGACACGAACTTGTTTACGGGTACCGTCATGGAGAACATAAGATACGGCAACCTCGACGCCACCGACGAAGAATGTCGAAATGCGGCAGTTCTCGCGGGCGCGGACAGTTTTATTTGCAGATTGCCGAAGGGGTACGATACCGAACTCTCGAATAACGGCGCGAACCTTTCGCAAGGTCAAAGGCAACTCATCGCCATAGCGCGCGCCGCCGTCGCCGATCCGCCCGTAATGATTCTCGACGAAGCCACTTCGTCAATAGATACGCATACAGAGGCTATTGTTCAGCGCGGTATGGATAAGTTAATGGAGGGTAGGACGGTGTTCGTTATCGCGCATCGTTTGTCAACCGTAATGAATTCCAACGTCATAATGGTGCTCGATCACGGAAAGATCATAGAGCGCGGAACGCACGAAATGCTTATCGACGCAAAGGGCGTATACTATCAACTTTATACGGGCGCATTCGAACTCGAATAGTTCGCCGTATCCAAAAAAATTATACAAAAAAACGGATCTTGTCGCATTAGGCAAGGTCCGTTTTGATAAATGTTTGTTAATGTAACGGCGGCGGGGTATTGAACGGCGCAACATAGAAATTTTCGTACTTTAAGAGTTCGAATATCACGAACGCCGCAAGGCAAAGAAACAACGCCACCGAAATCATTATGGCGATTTTTGCGCCGAGATATTTTTCGCGCAGTCGTTCCGAAACGGCGAGAAAGAGCGCCAAAACGAACAATATCACCATGGGAATGAACGTCGCGGAAAAGACGTGCAGTCCCAAAAGATTGTCAACTTGATACGTTATTATGCAAATAAAGTAAATAAGCAATGCGAGCGTCGAAATGAGTATCGCTATTTTCGTAAAAAGTTTTGTTGATTGAGGACTGCGGTTTTCGAGATCGATTGAATTGTTTATTGAATCTTCGAGTTTCATGTTTAACAAAAAGAGGGCTTTCGCCCTCCTTGAAAATTATTTTTCGGTTTTCTTGGCTCTTGTCTTCTTCGGCTTTTCTTCCGCTTCGGGGTCCTCGTTCTTTACCTTCTTCGTTTTTGCGGGCTTTGCGGGCTTTTCTTCCTTTGCAGCCTTTTTAGCCTCGCGCTTATTCTTGGGCTTCTTTGCTTCTTCTTCGGCTTCCTTTGCGGCTTTCTTCTCGTCGGCTAAACGCTTTGCCTCTGCCTTTGCGGCTTCTTCACGAGCGACCTTTTCGGCGCGTTTTTCTGCGGCGATGGTCTTGTTGTCCTTCTTGATAACGACTTCTTTCTTGCCGCTCTTGATATCGGAAAGTCGTTTGGACATTCTCGACTTGCGGTTATTTGCGGCGTTTTTGGTAATAACGCCCTTGGATGCGGCTTGGTCTACGATAGAGATCGTTTCGGGCAAAAGTTCTTCGGCGAGTTGGATATTGTTGGTTTCTATTGCCGTATAGAATTTTTTAACTGCGGTGCGCAGTTCGCTTACGAGCATTCTGTTCTGCTCGTTCTTCTTTTCGTTTACGAGCACACGCTTCTTTGCGGATTTAATGTTTGGCATTTGTATTCTCCTAAATTATGCTTAAAATTTTCAACTGAAATATTTTAGCACATTTTAAATTTAATTGCAAGTAATAATAACGCTTTTTTAAGTGCAAAATACGAATAAATACGGTTTTTTGAGGTTTATATGAGCAAAAGAACTGATATGGCGCTCGAACTTGCGAAAGGCAGGACGAGAACTTGCAAGGAAAGGTTGACAAGAACGGACGTCGAACTCGACGAAGTTACTGCCGAAAAGTTCGGCAAGGCGGCGGGCAAATACATTACGATCGAAAGCGACGCGGTGACGAGCGGCGATCGCGATTTGTACAAACGCATTTCGGGCGCGATAGGCGAAGTTCTCGACGAACTCGGAGGGGATTACGTCAACGTTCTCGTCGTGGGGCTCGGCAACCCCAAACTTACTGCCGATTCGCTGGGTAGCAAGGTGTTTGACAGGCTTGTGGTCACGCGGCAGTTGGAGGGCGCGAACAGGCAAATAAGCGCCATATGCCCCAACGTAATGGGGGTTACGGGCATCGAGAGTTTCGACGTCATAAAGGGCGTTTGCGAACGGGTCAAGCCCGACCTTATTATTGCGGTGGACAGTCTTGCATCGGCGAGTACGGGACGAATTGCGGCGGCGTTCCAACTTTGTTCGAGCGGCATAACGCCGGGGAGTGGTGTGAGCAATCACAGAATGAGGCTCAGCAGCGAATCGCTCGGTTGTCGGGTAATTTCGATAGGTGTTCCGCTTGTCGTCTATGCGTCCACGATAATAGGCGAGGCGGTCGAGGATGCCAAGATCGAAGGCGAACTCGGCGAACTCATAGTCACACCCAAGGACATAGACTTTTTGGTGGACGAATGTGCGGACATAATAGCCGCCGCCATAAACAGAACGTTTGTTGAATTGTGAGTAACCGCTCGTTCGCTCGGCGAATATAATGTTTTGTATGAAAATCGGGGTTATGGACAGCGGGATCGGCGGCATAACGACGCTCGCACGGCTTATGACGGTGTGCGGAGGCGAATATCTTTACGTGCGCGACGCGAGATCTCCTTACGGCGACAAGAGCGACGAATTCGTGTTAAGGCGGACACTATGCGCTTGCAAAGAACTCCGAAATCGCGGGGCGGAAATTATTGTGCTGGCGTGCAATACCGCTACCAACGTGGCGATCGACGCGCTCCGCAGCCTCGACAAACGATTTGTTTACATAGGGGTGGAACCTGCGGTAAAACCCGCGCTCAAATCGTGCAAAAAAGTCGCCGTGGCGCTTACTCCCGCGGCGGCTCGACAAAAAAAATTCGCCAAACTTGTCGAAGGAGGCGGCGACAGAATAAAGATAATTGCCATTCCGCAACTTGCGACCGAAATAGAAAGACGCCTTTATTGCGAAACGGACCTAATGAAACTCGCAGAAACGCTATACGCTCATTGCGACGATTGCGACGGGCTGGTACTCGGCTGTACGCATTATATATTTTTGAAGAAGTACATTTCTGCGATAGATCCTAATTTGCGCCTGTTTGACGGCAACGACGGCGTGGCGCGCAGACTTTTTGGATTTACCGGGTATATGGGTGACGTTTCCGTGCGTTTTTTGCAAATAAAATAGGGCGTATCGCGGAATAATAAGCAAGGGGAAACATGGCGTATTCATACAAGTGTAATCTGAGTTTCGGGCTTGTCTATATTCCCGTAAAACTCGTAGCCGCGGCGAAAAACAACGACGTCGGCTTTAATATGATAGACAAAAAGACATTAAGTCGCATAAAGTACGTAAAAACCGACGACCGCGGCAACAAAGTTGATAGCGCCGATATCGTCAAGGGTTACGAGTACGAGGACGGCAAATATGTGGTGCTCGATCAGAGCGACTTCGAAAAAATCAAGACCCATGCCGACAAAAACATCGAAATCGACAGTTTTGTATCGGTGGAAGAAATCGACCCCGTGTATTATAACAAGCCTTTTTATCTTGTCCCGACGGGTGCGGAAAAGGCGTTTTCGGTCTTGCTCGCCGCTATGCGCGAAACGGGCAGGGCGGCTGTTGCCAAGACGGTACTCGGCACGAAGGAAACTCTCGTCGCGATAAGGGCTGTGGGGGAGTCGCTCATGCTCAGCACGTTGTATTTTTACGACGAGATCGAAAAGAGTCCGTATGCCGTCAAGGACGCGCCCGCCGTCAAGGAACTCGACCTTGCCAAAGCCATTATAGGCGGCATGGAACGGCATTTCGATCCGCAAAGTTACAAGGACGAATATCGCGAACGGCTTCTGGCGGCTATCCAAAGCAAAATAGACGGCAAAGAAATTAAAATTCCTCAGTTACACTCGCCCCGCGGCATAGACGACCTTATGGAGGCTTTGCAAAAGAGCCTCGACGAACAACTTCGCAAAAACAAATCCGAGCCGCGGCTAAAAAAGAAAACGGCGACGAAAAACCGTAGGACAAGCGCTCAGTCGAAACGCGCCGCAAAATAAATTATTTATCCCGAATTAAAGAGCGTTGAGCGCAAGAATGACGAGTTTACCTTCTTTTTTCGCGTTCTCGATAATTGCGCCTGTGATATTTTCACCTTCGCGGGCGATGACCTTGCCGTTACCTGCGGCTATCGTTCGCTGCAATTTTTTGCCGAGCAAAAAGTCATACGAGGGGGCGAACGCCGTTTTTGCGGGGAATACCACTTCTTTTTTAGTCGGCGGGGGATTTTGCTTTTCTTTTTTCTGCGTTTTCAGTTTCAGCGATTTGCCGCTGTCGTTAAAGACGAGCAAAGTTCCCGCCGAGATCAAATTCGCCGATCCGACTGTCGATTCGCCGATAAGGAAGGAGCAAACCTTGCTTCCGTCCATAATAACGTCTTTGATTTGACCGAGCGATTTGCCGTCCTGATTAAAAGCGAAACTGTTGATTGGATTTTTCAGTCCCTCAATCTCGCTTACGACGCCTTCCGCGTTTCTTACGACCGCGGCGTCGTTGTTTATACCGAGCAACTTACCGATGGGCAAGAAACATTCTTCATCTTCGTCGTCGAACAATTTCAAGAAGTTTCCTTTTTGCATTTTGTCGTCGAAATAAATGTCGCAAATAGTGCCCAAAAATTTTGCTTCGCAGAGCGAAAGCAAAGGTTTACCCAATAAGTCGCTTACTTTATACATAAAAATCTCCCGAAAAAAGATTACAATCTATTTTACCGTAAAAACCGACCGAATATTACTATAATTTAATTTGACTTTTTGCCGATTATTGGGTAAAATATAACTATATTGGAGGTTAGTTATCATGATAAACAAGAATATGACTATTTACGAAGTTTTGCAACTTAAACCGGGCTGCGAAAATATATTTTTCGAATTCGGTATGCATTGCCTCGGTTGTCCCGTTTCGCGCGGAGAATCGATCGAAGCGGCGGCTTCCGCTCACGGTATCGACGCGGACGCTCTCATCAAGGCGCTCAACGAATACGAGGTCAAATAATTGAAAATAGTAGTTGGTCTCGGCAACTGCGAACCAAAATATGCCCATACTCATCACAATATGGGCTTTTTGGTCGTAGAATGTCTTGCGTCCAAACTCGACGTCAAGTTCAAAACGCGCGAGTGCGACAGCCTCATTGCCAAAACGTATATCGGCGGAGAACCGATCGTGCTTGCCGAGCCGCAGACCTATATGAATTTGTCGGGAGTTGCCGTCAAACAACTTTTGGCAAAATACAAGTGCGCGAGCAAGGATCTCATAGTTACATACGACGATATCGACCTGCCGCGCTATTCGGTGCGTGTGCGTCAAAAGGGAAGCGCGGGCACGCATAACGGAATGAGAAGCATTATCGAAAGCATTGCGACCGAAGATTTTCCTCGCGTCAGGGTGGGGATAGGCAGACCGCCGTCGGGCGTTCCGCTCGTAGACTTCGTTCTGGCTGAAGTGCCGAGCGCAGATCGCGCCAAGATGAACGATACGATAGTCGCGGCTTCGGAAGAAATTTATAAACTTATATGTTTGCCGTAAACGAATATGTAAAGGGCGGCAAGGTCGCCGAAATAATAAAGGATCTTACGGACGGAAAGGATGTTTCCGTCCTTTCGGCGCATTTCGGACAAAAAACAGCCATTGCCTCGCTCATTCCGCGCTTTGTGTACGTCTGCGCCGATTATGTCACCGCGAAAAACACTTTCGAGCAAATTTCCAAGATGCGCAAAGCCGTATACTTGCCTGCGCTCGACGACGTACTCACTTATGCCCGCATAAAAACGGGCGACGGATATTTGCAACGCATAAAGGCGTTATATGAAATAAGCCGAGGCGCAGAAGTCGTCATAACTTACGTGGAAGCGATGATGCAACTGTTCCCCGACGCGGATATGTTCAAAAGCCTTGCTTTTTGCGTTAAGGTGGGGGATGAGTTGGATTTCGGCTCCCTTCCGTCGCGACTTACGAGAGCGGGCTACAAGCGCGTTTCGCATATAGACGGACCCGGTCAATTTGCCGTGCGCGGCGATATTCTCGACATTTCGCCCGTAATATACGAGGGCGGCGTGCGAATAGAATTTTTCGGCGACGAAGTGGACGGCATAAAACTTTTCGACTATTACACGCAGTTGTCAGTCGGCTCTCTTGATGAAGCCGAGATATGCCCGAATACGTTTATTACGGCGACAGACGACGTCGATCTCGGTCTTATTAAAGGCGACGCGAGTTCGATTATCGGCGACATAAGGCTCAAACTCGAAGCGGGCGGCAACGACACGTCGCTTTCGTTTATAGCACCCATATTGCCACATTCGACCTTTTGGGAGTTTGTTCGACAGCCGTATATCGTTTTCGACGACGCAAAGCAAATTACCGACGCCATGGCTATGGTCGCGCGCGAGTACGAATCGCGTCTAAAAAATCTCGTGTTGCACGGCGCACCTTATGTCGAAGGGCAACTCGCCCAACAGGTGAAGTATAACGGCACAAAACTCGCATTTCAAAACATAAGCAATGCAAACAAACTTTTTTCGCCTCAATCGGTAATATCGCTCGATACATATGCGCCCATGTCGTATCGCAGAAATTACGATATGCTTGCGGGCGACATTAAGAATTGGATAAGTTCGGGCTATAACGTCATACTCTGTTGCGGCGACGAAAAGATGAAAGAAGGAATACACGATATTCTTTTCGAGAAGGGCGCGCTGCATACGGGATTGACCCTCCTTGCCGAAAAACTCGATACAGGTTTCGTTTTTCACGATATCAAACTCGTGGTCATAGGCACATATGAACTTATTTCCAAAAAAACGACGGTAAAAAAACTCAGCCGCGGCAAAAAAGACGTGTTCGTTTTGCCTCAGCCCGGCGATTATGTCGTGCATAACGTTCACGGCATAGGACTTTTGGAAAATATATGCAAAATGACGATGGGGGGCAGTACGCGCGATTATGTAGTCATCACTTATCGCGACGGCGACAAACTTTACGTTCCCGTCGAAAACATGGACTGTTTAAGCAGATACGTTGCGGGCGGTGAAGCGCCTAAACTGAGCAAGATCGGCGGCGCGGACTTTGCCAAGGTCAAGGAAAGAGTCAAAGCCTCTGTAAAAGAAATGGCTTTTTCGCTTCTCAATCTTTACGCGGCGCGAGCGGAAGCCAAGGGATACAAGTATTCGCAGGATAATTCCATGCTTCGCGAGTTCGAAGCCGCTTTTCCGTATGTACCCACCGAGGACCAACAAAAAGCCGTCGAAGACTGCCTATCCGATCTCACAAGCGGAAAGATAATGGATAGACTATTGTGCGGCGACGTAGGTTACGGAAAGACCGAAGTGGCGCTTCGCGTGGCGTACAAGGTCATATCCGAAGGGAAACAGGTGGCGTTTATTTCACCCACTACCATACTTGCCAAGCAACACTATAACACGGCGTCCGAGCGAATGGAGCCTTTCGGCGTGAACATATGTTCTATGACGAGGCTCGACGACAACAAGCAGATAAAGAGCAACATACTAGATCTAATAAGCGGCAAAATAGATCTCGCGATAGGAACTCGCCGACTTTTGAGCGCAGACGTAAAGTTTAAAGACCTAGGACTACTCATTCTCGACGAGGAACAGCGTTTCGGAGTCGCCGACAAAGAAAAACTCAAACTTATGAAAAACAACGTAAACGTGCTTACGCTATCCGCAACGCCGATACCGCGTACTCTCCATATGTCCATGACGGGCATTAGGGATATGAGTATTCTCGGCGCTCCGCCCGCAGATCGCATACCCGTCCAAACGTACGTGGCGGAATATTCGGACAGCCTTGTTTACGACGCGGTCATGCGCGAACTCGGCAGAGGCGGACAGGTGTTCATCGTGTACAACAGGGTGGAGAGCATAGACTCGTTCGCGGGCAAGATGAAGAATTTGCTCGGCGACGTGAGCATAGCCGTAGGGCACGGGCAAATGCGTGAAGATATTCTCGAAAAGACGATCGACGATTTCGTCGCGGGTAAGACAGACGTGCTCATCGCCAGCACCATTATAGAGAACGGAATAGATATGCCGCGCGCAAACACCATGATAGTCATTGATGCGGACAGGTTGGGGCTCGCGCAACTTTACCAACTGCGCGGCAGAATAGGCAGAAGCAACAGGCTTGCCTACGTGTTTTTTACGTACGGCGACAAAATTTTGAGTGAAACCGCCTACAAGCGTTTGGAAGCCATAACTCAGTTTACAGAGTTCGGGTCGGGGTTCAAGATCGCCATGCGCGACCTTGAAATAAGGGGCGCGGGCAATATTCTCGGCAAGGCTCAGCACGGTCATCTCGAAAAGGTCGGCTATGATATGTATTGCAAGATCCTCAAAGAAGCGGTAGATGAATTGAAGGGAAAGAAGGCGGAGAGCGAGCGAGAAGTAAAAGTCACGATAGACTTCGAAGCGTATTTGCCGCAAAGTTACATCACCGAGGAAAGCAGACGTATGGATTTTTATTCGCGCATATCCGGCTTGTCGTCCATGAACGATGCGTCAGTTCTTTATGCCGAACTCAAAGACATTTACGGCTCAGTTCCCAAACCCGTTGACAATTTGATAGCGACCGCGCTCGTCAAAAATCTCGGTGCGCGTGTGGGCGCGAATAAAGTGCTGTTCAAGAAAAACGACGCAGGCGTTTATTTCGAGAAAATAAAGGACATAAATAATTATATTTCGAGTCGCGCTCGCGGCGCCGATTGCATTTTGCAGTTGACTCCGCCCGCGATATGTTTCAAAGGGCAGGGCGCGCAGAAAAAACTGATAAATTTTTTGATTAATTGCGTTGGTGAGCCTCTAAACTCTTGATTTTTACGAAAGATTGTGCTAAAATATTCATTACCTATAAGTATAGGGGAACGAAACGTTAAATTTCATTGCGAGGAAAATATGAAGAAAATAGGATGTTCCATACTTTGCTTGATGCTTTCGTTAGTCGTTTTGTGCGCGTGTACAAGCACGTACGAAACTACGTACTTCAAGCATAATTATCAACGAGATTACAGTCAGGTTATCGTGACCATAGATCCAATTCCGCTTGACAGGACGGCGAAAGACGATGCGAACGGTTACAAATCCGATCCTGTCTATATTTACAAGTCGCAACTCGTAAGATACGTCAACGATTACGCAAGCACTTATATCAATAGTTATAATTGGGATTACAACGAAGTTGTGGATTACTTTTTGGAACAACTCATTATGAGCGAACTTGTCATAATTGAAGCGGACTTCGGGTTCGAACGCCACGATCTGTTCTGGACAAAAGACGATATACGCACCGTTCAGGAAGCGGTCTACGGCTATCTCGATGATAGCCTCGACGAGATCTATGATAATATCCTCAAACAGAGAGGCGAAGACGTAGATAAGGTCGATGACGACGAAGCGGAAAGCACCGAAACGACTTATCCCGTCAAGCCCGAAGAAGAACACGAGGAAGAACGTGTGTTCGAAACTTACGGCGAAGGTAAGTTGCATGACGATTGGTATTTGTCGGGTGAGTGGTACACCGAGCGCGAGGAGAACTTCAATTCTTTGCCGGGCGAGTACGGCGACGAGGATATGAAGTCGCTAGCCGCAGAGGGCGTAAAAAGACTTGTTTCCGATCTTGCCGATTCCGCAGATACGCTTTTGAACGCTACCGACAAGGACAAGGAGCAGTTCGCGAAGGAAGCCGAGGAACTCAGAAAAGATATCGAAGGCAAAGGCGCGGCATATGCATACAGAAGACTCGGCAAGACGCTCATGGTCAAGAAACTTGTCGGCGACAACTATATTCGCAGTCAAAAGATGACTATATTACAAAAGTATATAGAGGACAAGGTCGTAATAACCGACGAGGAGATCGTAAACAAATACAACAAGATGCTCGAAGATCAGATTTCCAATTACGCCGATGAGGATGCTTTCGATACCGCGGCGAACGGAACAGATCTTGTGCTTTACAGACCGAGCGACAACTATATTTACGTTAAGCATATCCTTATTCCGTTCTCCACGGAGCAAACCGATTATCTTACAGAATACAAAAAGCATAGCACGAAAGCCGCTTACGAAGCCGAACGCGCGAAACTCGTCAACAATATAGTCGCATACAAGCATATCGACGGCGAGGACGACAAGGATCATCCGCTCACCGTTTCGCAGATTTGGAGCAAAGTAAGGGCGGTGATGTCGCGTGCGAGCGCAGATCCGTATGAGGCGGAGAGAGCGTTCAACGACCTTATTTACGATTATAACACCGATCCGGGTTCGTTCGATAACGAATACGGTTATGCCGTACAGTACAAACTCGGCGACGGCGATACCGAAAAGTATATGGTCGAATTTGCGGCGGCGGCAAGAGCGTTCCGCGACGAAAAGAACAAGGCGGGTCAAAATTACAAGGTCGGTCAACTTTACGACAAGTACGTTGTCACCGACTACGGCGTTCACATTATGTACTATGCCGCCGACTACTACAAGAATTTCAAACTCGGCTTGAACGATTATGCGACGCCCGGCAGATATACTTCGGTCAAGGAGAAGATAAAGGACGATTTGTACCAAAAGGCTATCGAATCGGAGTTTACTGTTTGGCAGGAAAGCACGGTAAAAGATTATCGCAACAACACCGACTATGTGAAACTCAACGATTCCGCTCTCGACGATATGTATCAAAAATAAAAATCGCAATTCTCCCGACTGTCAAAGTCGGGAGTTTTTTTATGCAAAATAGCGCATTTTGCGACAAACATATCCTTATTTCGTAAAGCATTATGCTATATAATTCGGCTATGATAAGTTTGTGCCGAAAGAGATATTCCGAATTGCGCGGCAGTTACGAGTGCGATTGCGGAAGAACTCATAAGTTTCATACCGCCGCTTTGCTCGAACACGGAGCGTTCAAAAGGCTGGCGGCATTTTTGAGCGATTTTACGCCGCCGCTCAGTCGTATAGTGCTATTTTACGACGACGAGTCGCTTATGAATACCGTTTTCAATTACATAAAAAAGGACTTCCGCGTAATGTGCGTTCGCACCGAAACGGACAAGAAAAAACTCGAACTTACGGCTTTGCCCGAAGACGCGAAACTCGTTTTGGCGGTAGGGTCGGCGGATGCTGTCAATGCGGCAAAGTACAGAGCGTGTATCGACGATCTGCCTGTCGTAATAGCCGCCTTGCCCGACTTTTCTGCGTTCGGTCCGAGGTGTCTGGTGCGCGAAAACGGATTGCCGTCCACTTACGTCGTAAATAGACCGGTGGGTTACATTTTCGACCTCGACGTCGAACTGAGCGGGAATGACAAGGCAGCCGTTTTCGGGACGGTTGCGGCTCGGCTGAACACTTCTCTCGACTATTACGCGGCGGCGCTATTGGAAGGCGGCGAGTTCTGTCCGTACCTATGCGGCGAGATAGGCGATATCGCGGCGAAAACGGTGTTCGAAGTCGAAAAAGACGGCTTGTCGTCAGTTGCATTAAAGGAAATTTTGCTCGAAGCGGCGCTCAAACTTTCGTTGATTGCAGGCATGGGCGACTTTGACAGGGGGAGCGAGGTGCAGTGCGCCTTTACATTTGCCGCGCTCGAAGATTGCAAATACTCCCAAGGCGAACTTCAATTTTTGTTTTCGTCATTGCTTGCTAGGCTTTTTCGGGCGCATACCGTCAGGCGCAAGAGTTTTGTCGCTCCGCCCGACAACAATTTGCGTCTAACACAAATAGCGAAACTATTCGGCGTGACCGAGATGCAGGCATTAAGGTCGGTAAGACGACAACTGAGCGGCAAAGAAGCGGCGCTCATAGAATACAGACTGAAAGAATATTCGACCGAACTTCTCGAAAAGATAAACAAAAACATAAATCTTTTTCGCATCGCGTTCAGGACGTTTAAGCGTATGTACGACGACGACGGCTATTCGCTGTACGATTTGGCGGGCGCCGATCTGTCGCTGAGCATTGCGCTCGCTCCCGACGTCGTCAGAGGACGCGGATTGCTTACGGCGCTGAAAAGATTGGGCGATTTGGACAAGTACATTATTTGACTAATGAACGCCGATGTGTTATGCTTAATGTATGAATATCTTGAATGTTCTGAAACAAAAGAATTTCGTAACAAAAAAGCAGTTTGGTCAAAATTTCATTACCGACCTAAATTTACTGAACGCAATAGCCGACGACGCCGAAATTTCGGTTGATGACACGGTTATCGAGATAGGCACCGGCGCGGGCACGCTTACGAGGATACTTTCGGAGCGCGCTTCGATGGTTTACACTTTCGAAATAGACGAGCGTCTTGCTCCCGTACTCGAAGAAACGCTGGCGGACAAAAATAACGTAAAAATCAAATTCGCCGATATTTTGAAGGTCGATCCCGAAGAATTGAAAGATTTGACGAAAAAGCCGTTTAAGGTAGTCGCAAATCTGCCGTACTATATCACGACCCCCGTGCTTTTTTACTTTCTCGAAAACGATTTTCCGCTGCTGTCGCTTACCGTCATGGTGCAACGAGAAGTCGCTTTGCGCATGACGGCGAAGAACAACACCGCCGATTACGGGGTGCTTTCGCTCGCCGTACAGAGCCGCGGCGACGTTAAAATCACTCGACAGGTCGGCAAAAATATGTTTTTCCCGCCGCCGAACGTGGACAGCGCAGTGGTGCGAATAGTCATGGGCGAGGGCATAGGCGAGCGCAAAATGTTCGACAGGCTCGTAAAATGCGCGTTTGCCTGTCGCCGAAAAACGCTTGTAAACAATCTTATACGGTCGTTTGGTTTGGAGCGTGGCGAGGCGGAAAAAATTATGATCGATGCGGGACTCGATCCGAATGTGCGTGGCGAAGCGCTCGACAAGGAACAATTTTTGAACTTATCGAAAATTTTAGACGAAAAAAAGGTTTAATCTTATTGCAATTTACAAATATTGGGAGTATAATGATTTTGTCTTTAACAGGAGGTTATTATGGAACTTTTGAATAAGTATAATATCAAACCGAAAACGATCTATCGCAATCTCGCTCCCGCCGTTTTGGTGGAACACGCGCTTAAAACCGAACCGTGCAAACTTATGGATAGCGGCGCTTTGCTCGTCGAAACGGGGAAGTATACAGGTCGTTCGCCCAAGGATAGGTTTATCGTGGACGAAAAAGAGGCGGAAGGCAAGGTAGCGTGGGGTAAGGAAAATGTTAAGATAGACGTTCGCTCGTTCGAAAAAGTTTACGAAAAGATATGCAAATATCTTGACGGCAAACAGTCGGTATACGTATTCGACGGATTCGCGGGCGCAGACCCTGCATATTCGCTACCGATACGTGTCATCAACGAGTATGCTTCTCAAAATCTGTTTATGCACAATATGCTTATTCGCCCCACCGAGGAGCAACTGAAAAATTTCAAAGAGGAATTTACCCTCATATGCGCGCCCGGATTACAACTCGACGCGAAAGAGTGCGGCACGAACAGCGAGGCGGCAATAATAATCAGTTTCGGCAAAAAACTCGTGCTTATCGCAGGCTCCAAATATGCGGGCGAAATGAAGAAGTCCGTTTTCAGCGTAATGAATTACATTCTCCCGCTTAAAGGCGTTTTGGGAATGCATTGTTCGGCGAATATGGCGCTCGACGGCAGTAAAGATACGGCGCTGTTTTTCGGCTTGTCGGGAACGGGCAAAACGACGCTTTCCGCCGACCCAAATCGCGGGCTTATCGGCGACGACGAACACGGTTGGTCGGACAACGGGATCTTCAACATAGAGGGGGGATGCTATGCGAAATGCATCAATCTTTCTAAGGAGGGAGAACCCGAAATATACAACGCCATAAGACATGGTAGCCTTGTCGAAAACGTCATAATCGACGACGACACGCGTGAACCCGACTATACGGACAAGAGGCTTACCGAAAACACGAGAGTTTCGTATCCCATAGATTTCATACCCAACAAGGTAGTTCCGGGCGTAGGCAAACACCCGCGCACCATAATTTTTCTCAGCGCAGACGCATTCGGCGTTCTGCCACCCGTTGCTAAACTCACCAAGGAACAGGCAATGTACTATTTCGTTTCGGGCTACACTTCGAAAGTAGCAGGCACGGAACGCGGGATAATCGACCCCGTATGCACCTTTTCGACGTGTTTCGGCTCGCCGTTTTTGCCGCTTTCGTCCGAAGTTTACGCTTCGATGCTCGGCAAAAAGATAGAAAAGTACGGCACTGACGTTTATCTCGTGAACACAGGTTGGACGGGCGGACAATACGGAGTGGGTAGTCGCATGAGTTTGAAGGCGACCCGTGCCATCGTGACGGCGGCGGTAAGCGGCGAACTTGCGAAAGTCGAATATGAAACCGAACCGTATTTTGGGCTGGCGATCCCCAAGACTTGTCCCGGAGTCGATCCCTCGATACTCAATCCGCGCAATATGTGGAAGAACAAAGCCGACTACGACAAGACGATCGACAAACTTGCGCATTTGTTTGAGGACAATTTCCGTAAGTACGAGGATATGCCCGACGAGATCAAAAATGCAGGTCCGAAAGGCAAAAGATAGGAAAGTTGCTTAAAGCGATGCGGTTTTGTCGCAGTAATTCGAATTTTTTATAAAAAATCGGATTTGGCTGTTAAAAACAGTTTACAATACGGCATAAAATGAATATAATATGGACACACCATCAATGGAGATAAGATATGGAAAACGAAAAGAAGCCTGTTTATAAACTGTGCCCGCGCTGCGAACTCAATTATATAAGAGCGGATGAGGAGATTTGCGATGTTTGCAAAGTCGAAATGGGACTGCTCGAAAAAAGTTTTCTTATTCAGGAAGATGAACTCGAAGCCGAAAGCGGAAAACTTTGCCCCGTCTGTCATCTCAACTATATAGGCGAGGACGAAGATATGTGCTTTGTTTGCCAAAAGGAAAAAGAGGCGAAGGAAAACACCGAAGAACCGGAAGAAGACAATTGGACTTACGTTGAAGAAGAAGAAACTTTGCCGCCCGAAGAAATGGAAATTTCGCTCGAACTTACCGCCGAGGAGGAGGATAAGGAGGAGGACGACGAATTCGCAAACAGCGAGTACAAGGAAGTCGATGACTTCAACTATGACGTCGATCCCAACGACTTCGAGGAAGAAGACGACGAGGACGATGAGGACGACGAAGATGAAGAAGACGACGAGGACGACGATGAATAAAAGGCTCAGCCGCAAGGCCGGGTCTTTGCATAAGGCGGGGATATGATAGAATACAGTAAATTCAATATCAATCCGAAGGGAAAGAAGACGGGCGATTGCGTAGTGCGTGCTATCGCCGTTGCGCTCGACCGCGATTATGTCGAGGTTTATACCGAACTGTTCGAACTTTCATTGAAAACGGGCTACATACTCAACGACAAACGAGTGGAAGAAAAGTTCCTCGCGCTCAACGGCTTCATAAAGCACAAACAGCCCAAAAAGGCGGACGGAAAGAAGTATTTGATAGGTGAACTCGACAGGATATGCCGCAAAAGCGTCGTCGTTGTAAGTTGCGCACACCACCTAACGGTTGTTAAAAACGGGGTTCTTCTCGATACGTGGGACTGCCGCGGCAAGTGCATATCAAACTATTACACCCTCGAATGATACGGTTGCGCATATGCGCATAACGACAGGCAAAAAATTCGTATTTACGATTGTGTTAAATAAATTCATATTATTTCGGGCGTCATAAATTGACACCCGCTTTTTTTAGTGTTATACTCTGTGAGTATGGCTAAAAATTTCGAAATGAATATGAGCAGCGGACCGCTCCTGAAAAAGATAATAATCTTTGCGCTCCCGCTGATCGCGACCAACGTATTGCAACTTTTGTTCAATGCGGCGGACGTCGCCGTGCTCGGCAAATTCATTCACGACAAGACGCTTTCGGAAACGGCGGTCGCGGCGGTCGGCTCGACCAATCCGCTCATCAATCTTATCGTCGGGCTGTTCGTGGGACTGTCTGTCGGAGCGAACGTTCTCATCGCGCGTTACGCGGGCAAGGGGGACGATGAGTCGGCAAAAAAGGTAGTCGGTATGTCAATGCTCGTCAGCGTATTACTCGGCGCGATTTTGCTCGTAGTCGGATATTTCTGTTCGAGATATTTCCTCGGCTGGATGAATTGCCCCGATAGCGTCATTGAACTTTCCACCAAATATATGCAGATATACTTTATAGGTATGCCGATAATGATGCTTTACAACTTTTCGGCGTCCATTTTACGAGCGGTGGGGGATACGATGCGTCCGCTCATATTCCTTATCGTGGGCGGCGTTGTCAATATCGGGCTAAATATCTTGTTTGTCCTCGCGCTCAAAAAGAACGTCGAGGGCGTAGCCATAGCAACTGTCACTTCGCAGGCGATATCCGCAGTTCTATGCATAATAACGCTAATAAAGAGCAAGGGATTTTGCCACCTCGATTTCAAGTACATAAGATTTTTCAAGCGAGAACTTGTCGATATGATAAAGATAGGTTTGCCCGCAGGTTTGCAAGGCTGCGTGTTTTCGATCTCCAACGTAATGATACAATCCACGATAAACGGTTTCGGCGACATAAAAATGGCGGGCAATACGATAGCGGGACAGATTGAAGGATTTATTTACAATGCTTGCTATTCGGTATCGCTTACGACGCTTGCCTTTGTTTCGCAGAATTACGGCGCGAAAAAGCCGGATAGAATACGGAAAGTCGTCAAAGAATCGATAGCCGTCGTATCCGTGCTCGGTTTCGTGCTGGCGGGCATAGTTCTATTACTTGCCGAGCCGCTGTGTTCGGTTTTCAGTGACAGCCAAGAGGCGATAGATATCGCCATAAACAGACTGTACATAGTAGGCAGCACATATCTTATTTGCGGCATAATGGATACGCTCAGCAACACCATGCGCGGACTCGGCAAATCGACGACGGCGATGATAGTAAGTTTGTCGGGCAGTTGCGTGTTCAGGATAATCTGGATACACACGTTCTATTTGCTCAATCCCACGCTTTGGATGCTGTATATTGTCTATCCTATAAGTTGGGTGCTCACCGTCGGCATATTCCTTGCGCTCTATTTCCCGACGATGAAGAAGGTCGAACGTCGCCTTCTATCCGAAAACGAATAGGGATGGTTAGTAAAATCGCGCGTAATACGCCCGCGATGATATAAAAAATAATAATAAAAAACGGCGCGGCGATACAGATGATCGCTACGCCGATTTTATTTTGCTTTGTCTACTCCACGGTAATGCTTTCGATCACGATTGGGGTAGAAGGTACATTTTCGTAGTACAGCCATTTGCCCGTTTCGACCTTGCTCAGTTGAACGGCGGTCGCAAGCGACTCGTCGTCGCTCGTTTTGCCGAACGCGGCATATTGCCCGTCGAGAAACGAACAATCGGCAACGCAGATAAAGAATTGGCTCGACGCGCTGTCCTTGACCTGAGTGCGCGCCATGGAAATAACTCCTGCCTCGTGGTGAAGGTCGTTTTTTATTCCGTTCGCCGAGAATTCGCCCTTGATCGAATTTGCCGATTTTGGAACAAGCCCGCCTTTGAATTCGAAGCCGCCGCCCTGTATCATGAACCCTTCTATCACGCGATGAAAACACAGCCCGTTGTAAAATCCGCTCTTTGCGAGTTTTACGAAGTTTTCGACGGTTATTGGAGCAACGTCGGGATACAATTCGAGGCGTATTTCCTTTCCGTCCGTAAATTTTATTGTTGCGTTTACGATATTCATAACAAATCTCCTTTTTTACAGTTTAGCATTTTTTTCGCCACAAGTCAAACGAAGTTGTATTTCAAACAGATTTTTCTTGACATTGTTGCCGTAACGTTGTATAATGATGTCGTAAATGCGAGAGCACCCATAGTTTAATGGATAGAGCATAGGTCTTCGGAACCTATTGTGAGGGTTCGAATCCTTCTGGGTGCACCAAGTCAGTATAATCCGAACCAAATACTCGTAACGAGTGAATGGTTCGGATTTACTTTTATAATTTAGCGA